>JBBQVN010000009.1:0-55899 GCA_038211475.1 Terriglobales bacterium
TGTGACGGACGCGAAGCGGGTACAGCACGGCTTCGTGCGCAACTAGCACAGCAGGCGGGTGGCCCATGCATTCGCCAGACCGCCGTGTCCAGTCTTCGTGACTCTTACGGCGAATGCGTGGGGTCTCCCTCGTGCCCCGCGCGCAGGCCATTTGGCTCACGACTCACGACTACTGACGACTCACAACCAGAGAAAATCCGGCCAACCCCCCACCCATTACCTAACGCCTAGCGCCTTCTCCACCGCCGCCGCCACCCCGCCTTCGCTGTTACTCAAGGTCAGGTTCCATCCTCGCCCGCGCATTTCTTCCGACGCATTCGCCATCACAAACGGATGCCCCGCAAACTCCAGCATCTCAATATCGTTGTAGTTGTCGCCGATGGCCATCACCTGCTCGCGCCCAATCCCGCGGAAGTTCGCCCACCGCTCCAGAGCATGCCCCTTCGAGCATCCCTGGTTCAGCACGTCCACAATGGACAGGTCCCGCACCGGATACTCCGTCCGCAACACCGTCACCGGCAACCCGGTCCGTTCAATCGCCCGCAACACTTCCTGCATGCGCGCGATCTTTCCGCAATACATAGCCTGCACCGGATCGCGAGTCAGCGACTTCTCCACCGGAATCACAAAATCGATGTACTCGAGATTTTTTTCCAGCCATCGCTGAATGCTCTCGCTCAACTCGTCCATGTGCTCCAGCACAATCGCGCCTTTGCCGCCGGTGTCAAAGGTAAGAACGTTGTGCCCGCGGAACTCCTGCGTCTTCTCGCACAACTCGCGGCACACCGCCGCCGGCAGAAAATCGGTGTGAAAGGTCTCCCCCGCCAGCGACCGCGTGACCGCGCCATTTGAGCTGATGACCCACAGATCAAAGCCCAGCAGTTTGGCGATCGGCAGCGCAAAGTCATGCCGCCTGCCCGTCGCCAGCATCACTTCCACGCCCTGTTCATGCGCCCGCCGCAGCGCCGCCAGGTCTCCATCGGAGATGTGGAATTCGTGATTCAGCAGTGTGCCATCAATGTCGGCAGCAATCAGCCGGATGTCGGTACCAGAGGGCGTAGATTCCACGGGAGCAAGCAGAGATTGGGAAGGGGCAGCCACATTTGATTTTACCATCTAAGCCTCAGGGTCCCCAGGGTCGCAGCGCCCAGGCGGACGCGGGCTACTTTGAATTTGACGGGCGCTGAATTCGTGGCATCGTCGCCGACTGCCGCGCGGGCAATCGGCAAACTGACAACTGGGTTCTCATGTTATTCTGCATCGGCAGTCATGGGCTTTTTTTCTTACTTCCTGTATCCGTGGGGCATCATCCTGCAGGGCCTTGCGGTGATCCACTTCATCCGCCGTCGTCCCGATAATTTCTGGATCTTCGTCATCCTCTTCCTCGGCCCTCCCGGCGCGATCTTGTACTTGCTTCTCGAAGCGCTGCCCGACCTCGGACTGCTTCGCGAATCCGCACGCGTCTTCCCCCGCCGCAGCCGCATTCGCGAACTCGAGGCCGCCATCCGCGACAACCCGTCCGCCGGAAATTACGAAGAACTTGCCGACCTCTACATGGACGACGGTCGATGTGCGGAAGCCCGCGAGTGCTACAACCGCGCCATCTCCTCGCGCCCCGATTCGCTCGACCCCTATTGTCGCCGTGCAGTCTGCGCGGTTCAGATGGGCGACTATAAAATCGCAATCCCTGATCTCGAGCGCGTGGTCGCGGCCGACGCCGATTATGACTTCTATCGCGCCGCCGGGCTGCTGGCCCACTGCTACGCGCAGATTGGTTTGCACGACAAAGCCGAGTCACTGTTTCAGCAGGTCACTAAGATCTCAACGCTCTCAGAAACCTACTACAACTATGCCATGCTGCTCAGCGCCGAAGGTCGCAACGCAGAAGCGCGACAGTGGGCGCAACGCATCTTGGAGAAGAAACCAAACATGCCGGGATACCTCCGTCGCCGCGAGCGTCCGTGGTTTCGCAAAGCGGAAGCGCTGCTGAAACGCTTGCCCCAATGAAATTCTCCCAACGAACAAAAACGTCGCAAAGTGCAGCCCCCGCAAAAACATAATGTGACACATTAAGTATCTCTGCCAAGCCGCTATTTCTAGGTTGTTTCAAAGGATCATCGTCGGCAATAGCGACTCAACGTGAGAGATTCTGGCCAAGAAGCTTGTACATTCGCGAATCGCGATCGTCTAACCTGCCTATATTCAACGGTTTGAGAGGAATTAGTCATGTAATTTGTTTTTGCAGGCTGGAGCGTGCCGCGTTGCTCTCGAAGGACGTCGGCACGGCACGCTCCGTGATGCATGTCGGCGCACTCGACATCACTCTACTGAAAGGCGACTTGTTTCCCACGGGTCGGCCGGACCTTCATCGGACAAATGTGCGGGTGGAATTCGAGCGCTCTGAAAGGGTGGCGGCGCTTGGTTGGCTGCAGCGGGGGCCGCTCGGGCTGGGGCTTGCTCTGCTAAACTCGCTGGCGTGACTTCCATTGCTACCCTCGAATGTACGCGGTGCGGGCAACACTATCCGGCGGACCGGCCCCAGACGATTTGCGCGGCAGACGGCGGAGTGTTGTTTGCGCGTTACGACCTGGACGCGATCAAAAGCCGATTCACCCGGGCCTCGCTGATAGATCGACCAGCATCGATGTGGCGATATGCGGAAGTGCTGCCCGACGCGCCCGTAGTGACCCTGGGCGAAGGGTTTACGCCGATGCTGCCCAGCCGGGAGTATCCCAACGTATTTATAAAAGATGAAGGGCTGAATCCGACGGGCTCGTTCAAAGCGCGGGGGATGTCGGCGGCGGTGACGATGGCGCGGCACTTTGGAATAAAGAAGGTGGCGGCGCCTTCGGCAGGAAATGCGGGAGGAGCGCTGGCGGCGTATGCGGCGGCGGCAGGAATCGAAGCACACGTGTTCATGCCGACAGATGTGCCTTCGGCCAACCGCATAGAGTGCGACTATTACGGCGCGCGGGTGACACTGGTGGACGGGCTGATCAGCGACTGCGCCAAGTTGGTGGCGGCGGGGAAAGAGCGCGAAGGCTGGTTCGACATGTCCACGTTGAAGGAGCCGTACCGGGTGGAAGGGAAGAAGACGATGGGGTACGAAGTCGCCGAGCAGTTGGGATGGCGCATGCCCCAGGGGATTATTTATCCGACGGGCGGAGGGGTGGGGTTGATCGGGATGTGGAAGGCGTTCGATGAGATGGAGCAACTGGGATGGATCGGGAGCGAGCGTCCGCGGATGATCGTGGTGCAGGCGTCGGGATGCGCTCCAGTGGTGAAAGCGTGGGAAGAATACAAGACGGTTTCCGAAATGTGGCCAAATGCGGCGACGATGGCGTCAGGCCTGCGGGTGCCCAAGGCGTATGGAGACTACCTGATTCTAGAGATTCTGAAGCAAAGTAAAGGTGCGGCCGTGGCGGTGACCGACGGCGAGATTCTGGTGGCGGTGCGGGAGTGGGCGGCCCGAGAGGGAATTTTCGCAGCGCCGGAAGGAGCGGCTTGCCTGGCGGCATACCAGAAGCTGCGCGCGCGAAAGTTTTTTACGGCGGACGACACGGTGGTGCTGTTCAACACAGGGACTGGGTTCAAGTACCTGGAGGCGCTGGAGCCTGCGGCCAAGAAGGCGGCAGCGCCGGCAGCGAGACAAATCGGAGGAATCATCGGGCCGTTCTAGGCTCCGGGTTTCGCGATGACGCAACGTCTGTATTATCACGACGCATTTCTCTACGACTTCGAGGCAGAGGTGTGCGAAGTAGCCGCGGCCAGCGGAGGGGAGAGGCGCGTGGGGGTGGTGCTGGACCGGACGGCGTTCTATCCCACGAGCGGCGGACAGGTGTATGACACGGGCTGGCTGGCGACGGCGGGGGAGCAACGGCTTCGGGTGGTGGAAGTGAGCGAGAGGGAAGACAGAAGGGTGGTCCACTATTTGGATGCGAGCGGGCCGCTTGAGGCGGGGGCGCGGGTGAAGGGGGTGGTCGATGCCGGTCGCCGCCGCGACCATATGCAGCAGCACTCGGGGCAGCATGTGTTGTCGGCAGCGTTTGTGCGTCTATTCCAAATGCCAACCGCGTCATTCCACATGGGGGAGGAGTACTGTTCCATTGATTTGGCGACCGATGCCCTTGGGGCGGAGCAGGTGGTGGCGGCGGAGAGGCTGGCGAATGAAGTGATTGCGGAGAATCGCGAGGTGGCGGTGCGCTTCGTGACGCGCAGCGAGGCGGAGAGCCTGGGGCTGCGGAAGATCCCTGCGGCTGAGCGAGATGAATTGAGGCTGGTAGAGATTACGGACTTCGATTTGTGCGCTTGCGGCGGAACGCACGTAGCGAATACGGGGCAGATTGGCAGCGTGCTGCTGCGCAAGACAGAACGAGTGCGGCAGGGATGGCGGGTGGAGTTCGTGTGCGGGATGCGGGCGGTAGCCAGCGCGCGAGCGGATTTCAGCGCGTTGAGTGAAGCGGCTGGGTTGTTCTCAAGCAAACTTGGGGACACGCCGCAACTAGCGAGGAAGATGCAGGATGAGGCGCGGGCCCTTCGCAAGGAAAACGAGGATTTGCTGGAACAACTGGCGGAGGCAGAAGCGCGGCGGCTGCTGGCGGCGGCAGGGGAAGCGGCCGGCAGCAAGCGCGTGGTGCAGGCCTATTCCGACCGCGGGCTGGGGTTTGTGAAGATGGTGGCGCAGAGGGTAGTCCGGTTAGACGCGAATGTGGTTGCACTGCTGGCGGCTTCCACGCCCACACCGGCGCTGGTATTTGCTCAATCGGCGGGAATGAGCGGCGATATGGGAGCGTTGGTGAAGTCGGCGCTGGCAGCCGTGGGCGGACGGGGCGGAGGCGCCAAAGATTTTGCGCAGGGTGGATTGCCTGCGGGAGCCGATACATTGGCGGCTCTTGCTCATGCGTTGGAGCGGTTGTCCGGCTGAAGCGCGTGGCGTGCTACATTGAGCCGTGAGCTCCGATCGGATGCGGGGCGGGGACGACCAAGCGCATGGAACAGCGTCTCATTCTCATCAATCTGCTGGTGAAGCTGGGCGTGGCCGCGGCGGTGGCCAGCGCGCTGGTGCGCTCGGTGGAGTTCAAGCGACTGCTGTTCCGGGAAGAGCGGGGGCTGCGGAGCAAGATCTATTTGACGCTGTGGTTCGCCATCCCAATTGCCATCGGAGTGTGGATCCGGTTCAACTCGAAAAGCTTCGCGGCAGGCGACATTTCTTTTGAAACCACGCTGCTGCTGGGAGTGATTGGAGGGCGGGTGACGGGGATGCTGGGCGGAGGCCTGTTGGGCATTCCCGCGCTGCTGCACGGGGAGTGGGCCACCCTTCCCTTTAACCTGCTGGCGGGGGCGCTGGCCGGGCAACTACGCCATATAGCGACCGACAAAGAAGACATCTGGACGTTCTCTCCTTTCATTGATCTGGGCATCTACCGGTGGATCAAGCGAACCGTGCTATTCACGCGGCGGTTTGACTGGCAAACGGCGTTCTTCTTCACCGTGGTGGTGCTGCGATTGCTGCAGACGGAGGTGGCGAGGTTGGCGCCGCACACGATGTTTGCCATCGAAAGCCCCAGCCTGTGGATGGAAAGTCTGGTGTATGCCGCCACGGTGATGGCGGTAGGAATCGAACTGAAAATTTTCAACAGCGTACGTATTCAGATCAAGCTGGAAGAGCAAGAGCGGCTGCTGTTGCAGGCGCGCATGGAAGCGCTGAAGAACCAGATCAATCCGCATTTTCTGTTTAATACGCTGAACTCGATTTCATCTCTGGTGCGATTTGATCCGGATACGGCGCGCGAACTGATCATCAAGCTGGCGACCATTCTGCGGCGACTGTTGCACAGCACTGACGCGTTTGTGCCGCTGCGGGAAGAAGTTGAGTTTATTGACAACTATCTGGACATCGAGGTGGTGCGGTTTGGGCGCGACAAGCTGCGGGTGGTGAAAGAGTTGGAAGCGTCGTCGCTGGACGTACTGGTGCCGAGCATGTTGCTGCAACCGCTGGTGGAGAACTGCATCAAGCACGGGATTGCGTCGCTGGTGGAAGGAGGCCGGATCACGTTGCGGAGCCGTTGGGAAGAAGGCATGTTGACGGTGGAAGTGGAAGACGATGGGGTGGGGCTGGAACTGAGCAAGCAGAATGATGCCGAGCGAACGGGCATTGGACTAGCCAATGTGGAAGAACGGCTGAAGGTGCTTTATGGAGACACCGCGCAAATGACGCTGGTGAGCCATCCGGGGCAGGGAACGCTGGTGCAGTTGCGGCTGCCGCTGCTGCAAAATGCAGGGGAAGTGGCGAGCGCGATTTACGAATCGCGCTCCAGCACGCGGCGGTAAAACTGTTCGTAGTGGGGGATGATTTCAGAAGCGCAGAATTTGGTTTCGGCGCGCAAGCGGGCCTGCTTGCCGACGGTGCGCAAGCGGCTTTCGTCGCCCAACAGATCAATGGCGTAGCGGGACATGGTCTCAACGTCGCCCACCTCGGCGAGATATCCGCTGACTTCGTGTTCGATGACTTCGGGCACACCACCGACGCGAGTGGCGATGGGCACCACTTCGCAAGCCATGGCTTCAAGGGCGGCCAAGCCAAAGGTTTCGAGCTCGCTGGGAACCAGCATGGCGTCTGAGATGGAGAGCTTTTCCTGCACCTGATCCTGCTTCCCCAGGAACAACACTTTTTCGTGGATGCCTTTCTGCACCGCCAGCCACTCTGCCTGGGAGCGGTCGGGGCCGTCTCCAATGAGGAGCAGTTTGGAAGGAATTTTCTTTTGCACCCGGTCGAAGATCTCAATGACATCGGTGATGCGCTTGACGGGACGAAAATTGGAGAGGTGAACGAGAATGCGTTCGTCGGGGGTGGCATATTCGAGACGCTTGTCGCGCCAAGCGGGATCGCGTTTATAGAGGTTGCAGTTTACGAAATTGTAGATGACTTCGATGTGGTTCTTGATGTCGAAGACGCGCTGAGTGCGTTCGCGCAAATATTGCGAGATGGCGGTGACACCGTCACTCTGCTCGATGGAGTAGCGGGTGATGGGCAGATACGAGCGATCCAGTCCGACGAGGGTGATATCGGTTCCGTGGAGGGTGGTGACGAAGGGTAGTTTCTTGCGGGGCGGAGTTGCGGAGAGCATTTGCCGCGCCAGCATGGCGCTGACGGAGTGGGGAATGGCGTAGTGGACGTGGAGCAAGTCCAACTCGTAAAGCTGCGCCACCTCAGCCATGCGGGTGGCCAACGCAAGGTCGTAGGGCGGATATTCAAACAGAGGATAGCGAGTGACCTCGACTTCGTGGAAGTGGATGTTGGGGTAAGTTCCAGTCAGGCGGATGGGTTGGGAATAGGAGATGAAATGGATCTCGTGACCGCGGTCGGCCAATTCGAGTCCAAGTTCGGTCGCGACTACGCCACTGCCGCCATAGGTGGGATAGCAGGTGATGCCAATCTTCATAAAATCGCGCCTCTTAAGGGATGACAGTGATTAGACGGCGTTGAGGGGGAAGGGATGCAAGAGAATCGGGGGAGGAGGGGGACGGAGGCGCAAGTGAGGAACTCAGGGACCGGTGTAGTCGTTTGATGTGTGATCGGTGGAGGGTATGGGCCGGTGGATGTGCGGGGCCGGATGTGCGCAGTGATGATGATGGCATTGGCCAAGGTTTTCCGGAGTTTTAGAGCAGCGACGAAATTCGGTCCTTAGGGCTTGTAGTTCCGGTTGGTATCGGAGTTGGCTTCTCGCACGCCACAGTCAGGAGAAAATTCGCCCCCTGTAGAATGCGGGGCGGCTTTGTGCTCCTTTGTCAGTAGTCAGTAACAGGAGGCTAGTGCATGATTCGTAAAACATCATTCGTTTCTCTCTCTCTCTTCGTTGCGGCCATGATGGTCGTCTCCCTCGCCACAGCAGCAGCTCAAACTTCACCGTTAGAAAAACTTCCTTATTCCGGCGCGGTTCTCATGCAACGTGCGATTTCGGCGGGCCGGGTCATCCCCAACCAGGGATTGGGTTATCACAATCCGTTCGCGCTCACCTGCAGTCCAGCGCCCTGTATTGTGCCAGAAACGCAAGCTTCGGAAGGCGGCAATAATCCGGTCAACGAAGATCCTATTACGGCCAACCCTCTCAACTCGAAGCAATTGATCACCGGCGGCAACGACTACAACTGCTCTTCGCTGCAAGGCTTTTTTGCCACGAGCGATGGCGGCACCACCTGGACGCGCAATTGTCTGGCAGTAGAGTCGGGCAAAAGCGGGGCGGGAGATCCGATTGTTGGCTATGACCGATTAGGCAACGTGTTTGTCGGTGGCATTGATCTGACCGGCAGCACTAGCGTGATCGCAGTATCGAAGTCTACCAACGCCGGAGTCACCTTCGGCGCGCCTTTCACTGCCGGCGTTAACCTCATCGGCGGAGTAGTGGACAAGCCGTGGATGGAAATTGACACCAACCCGACGAGTGCGTTTGTGAACAGCATCTACATTTCGACGACGCAGTTTGCCACCAATAATGACAGCGAAATTGGGTTCTCCTACTCGCGCGACCAGGGTGCAACCTGGAAGACGCTGGCGGTTGATACCCGGCAGACGTATCCCAACATTGACCAGTTCAGCGATCTGGCGGTGGGGCGCGATGGCACAGTTTACCTGTCTTGGATGCGCTGCTCGGCCACCGGCACGACGGGCGACTGCGGCGGCACGGTAGCCACGATGGTGTTTTCCAAGTCCACCGATGGCGGCGTGACGTGGTCCACCCCAATTACCATGGCCAGCATCACCCTGGCGCCGGACAGCTGCGGTGCTTTCTATGGCTGCCTTCCCAATACCAGCGAGCGACTGAGCAACGTCCCGGCGATTGCCGTGGACGCCAGCGGCCTGGCTCGCAATGGCACCCTGTACTCCATCATGTACAACTACGCCGGCACCCAGTTGAGCGTGCAGGTGGTTCACTCCACCAACGGCGGCAACACCTGGAGCGCACCCGTCAAGGTAGCACCGGCTGTTCAAACCCACGACCAGTTCTTCCCGTGGGTCAACGTGGCGTCGCGCGGACAAGTGGCGGTTACCTGGTTTGATCGCCGCAACGATCCCGCCAACAAGAAGTACCAACCGTTCGTGGCCGTGTCACTTAACGGCGGCGCTTCTTTCACCACCAACACTCCGGAAACCGCGATATTGTCTGACACGACCAAAGACGGCTTTGGCGGCGCTTTCATGGGCGACTATTCCACTAACATCTGGGCGGGAACCACGCTGTACCACTCCTGGATGGACATGCGCACCAACGTGTCGCAGGACGAAGTAGGAGGCATTCGCGCCCACTAGGGTCGATTGCCAGCTATGCTCGGATCAGCCCGCGGCTCCTGCCGCGGGTTTTTTTATTTGCTGTGCGTCGCCGCTTTCTGCCGGGTACTCAGCGCTCCCAACCCTGGCAGGGATGCCGGTACGGTTGACATTCTTTGCAATGTGAATGGGAGACTCCGGCTACGACTCTCGTCTGGGTTCCTGTTCACATAAGGCGGAGTTCGCGACAAGCGTGGGCACCGCTATGCCATCCGGATCACCCATCCCCTAATCACTCTGATTTATAATCGGCAGTCTTCATAAATTACTCGAACCAGAAAGAGGAACTCATGCGTCCGGAAACTGACATCCTGGATGTTCAAGCCCGAGAGCTGCTGGATTCGCGCGGCAATCCCACTGTGGAAGCGGAGGTCACGCTCTACTCCGGACTGAAGGGCCGCGCCATCGTTCCCAGCGGCGCGTCTACCGGGGAGCACGAAGCGGTCGAGTTGCGCGACGGCGACCACAGCCGCTTCCTTGGCAAAGGTGTGTTGCGGGCGGTGGACAACGTTAACGGGCCAATCGCCGACGCACTGTGCGAGTCCGACGCCTCGGATCAGCGCCACATCGACCAAATCATGATCGCGCTCGACGGCACGCCGAACAAGGCCAATCTCGGGGCCAACGCAATTCTCGCTGTGTCCATGGCCTGCGCCCGCGCGGCCGCGGAAGCTTTCGACATGCCGCTCTTCCGCTATCTCGGCGGCGCGGGTTCGAACATCCTGCCCACGCCCATGATGAACATTCTGAATGGCGGAGCCCACGCTGACAGCAATGTGGACTTTCAGGAATTCATGGTGATGCCAGTGGGCGCGCCAAGTTTTTCAGAGGCGCTGCGCTGGGGCGTCGAGGTGTTTCACACTCTGAAGGGAGTTCTAAAGAAGCGCAGCTACAATACGGCGGTGGGTGACGAAGGTGGATTCGCACCGTCGGTGAAGTCGAACGTGGAGGCCATCGAACTGGTCATCGAGGCGATTCAGGCGGCGGGCTACGCTCCCGGCGAAGAAATCTCCATTGCTCTGGACCCAGCGAGCAGCGAGTTTTACAGCGATGGGAAATATGTCTTCAAGAAGTCAGACAAATCCGCCAAGACCTCGGCGGAGATGGTTCAGTACTGGGCCCAGTGGGTCAAGGACTATCCCATCGTTTCCATTGAAGACGGTTTGGCGGAAGACGATTGGGACGGATGGGCGATGCTGACCCAGGAACTCGGCGACAAAATCCAGTTGGTGGGGGATGACATCTTTGTCACCAACACCGCACGGCTGCAGCAGGGCATTGAGAAAGGCGTGGCTAACTCGATCCTGATCAAAGTCAACCAGATCGGCACGGTCAGCGAAACTCTCGACGCCATCGATCTGGCGCGACGCAATGGCTACACCTCGGTCATCTCGCATCGCTCGGGCGAAACCGAAGACACCTTCATCGCCGATCTGGCGGTGGCGACCGGCGCAGGGCAAATCAAAACCGGATCGGCATCGCGCACCGACCGCGTCGCCAAGTACAACCAGTTGATGCGCATTGAAGAGCAGTTGGGGGAGACGGCACGATTTCTGGGGATCAAGGCGCTGAATTGCGAGCGCCAGGAGATGCGCACCGACCCCACAATTTTCCCGGTCACCCGGCTGCGCTAAAATCCCATCGTGTCGTCCGCTGAAGGCCCGTAGGTTGCCGGCACGGGCTTCTCATTCAATCGCAGGTACACGCCGAGTTGTGCGCGGTGGTGCACCAGATGATTGAGAAACATTTGCCGGTAGGCGAGGAAGCGCGGTCCGACAAAGATGGGTTTGCCCTGAAAACTCAGCTTCCAGTTCTGGGTCCAGGCTTCATCGGGAGTGTTTTTGAGTGCCGCTCTAGCTTTGGCTGCGCCTTCGTCGAAAGCCCTTACCAGTTGCTCGGAGGAGTTGAATTCTGGCCGGGTGCGTTGAGCCGTCGAAAAATCCAGCTCTGGGGTAGTCAAAACGGTGAGGCCGAACTCGGCCAATTCGGCGATGTGGGGCGCGAGTTTGCCGAGTGGCATGGACTTGGGGTGGGGCGTAAAGTCCGGCTTGTCCATCGGAACGCGTTCCAGAGTGGTGTGCGTCTTTTTCATTTCTTCATCGAACTCGAGTAAGAGAAGTTCATTGATCGGCATAAGTATCTCCAGAGCGCCATTATAGCGGGTCGCTGAATGAAATTCTTGATCGGAAGATTTCAATGATTTGGCTGCAAAGGCAACGCAATACTTTTCTGGGAACGAAGTGTCTTTAATTTGTAGACTCACCAGTTTGAAAACCTTTCCTCACCGCGATAGAGTCTGATTCATGCCTTGTCTTTGCTTCTGGATCGCCGCGGTGAAAAATGCCTAAACCAAAACCTCTCGTTCTGGTCATTCTCGATGGCTGGGGATACCGTGCCGAGATCAAGGCGAATGCTATTGCGCTGGCGCGCAAGCCCACATACGACCGGCTGCTACGCGAGTATCCCAATACGTTGATCCATACCAGCGGGCGGTTCGTCGGACTTCCCGAAGGCCAGATGGGCAACAGTGAAGTGGGGCACTTGAACATGGGGGCGGGGCGGATTGTCCACATGGACATCACGCGCATTGATTTGTTGATTCACAATGGCGAGTTGTTTTCGCATCCGGTGTTGCTGGCGGCCATGAAGCATGCTCGCGCGGGGCGGCGTCTGCATCTGTTCGGACTGCTGTCAGATGGCGGAGTCCACTCCCGGCAGGCGCACTTGCATGCACTGCTGAAGATGGCGAAGCAGCAGAATGTGGAACAAGTATTCGTACACGCTTTCATGGATGGCCGCGACACGCTGCCCACCAATGGCGCGGGGTACCTTGAGCAACTGCAGCAGGCGATGCGCGAATATAACTGCGGCAAGATCGCCAGCGTGGGCGGCCGCTACTATGCCATGGACCGCGACCGGCGATGGGAGCGCATGGATAAGGCTTTCCGCGCCATGGTGGACGGTTACGCGGAAGGAGGCACACAGAGTGATCCGGTAGCGGGCATGAAGGCCGCTTACAACCAAGGTGTGACCGATGAGTTCGTTATGCCGTTTGTGTGCGTGGACGAGCGTGGCGCCCCGGTTGGTACGATTCGGGATGACGATGCCTGCATCTGCTTTAACTTTCGCGCCGATCGGGTGCGCCAGATCACGAGGGCGCTGGCTCGCAACAGCGGGTTGAACGCGAGCGGCGGCAGTGACCTGCCGGGAGCGGCCGACCTGGATGCAACCATCCCGCGCGAGCGGACGCCCAAGAACCTGCACTATGTTTGCATGACCCAGTACGACAGCAATTTCTCGTTGCCGGTTGTGATTCCGCCGGAGTCGATCAACAATATTCTGGCCAACGTGATGGGCGACCGCAAGATGCGCAATCTGCGCGTGGCGGAAACCGAGAAGTATGCGCATGTCACATATTTTTTTAATGGCGGCGTAGAGCAACCGTTTCCCGGCGAAGACCGGGTGATGGTACAGTCGCCCAAAGTTGCGACCTACGACTTGAAGCCGGAAATGAGTGCTGCGGGGATCGCGCGAGTGGTAGTGAAAGCGATCGAAGACGCGACATTTGACGTGGTGATTGTGAACTTTGCCAACGCCGATATGGTGGGACACTCCGGCATGCTGGAACCCACCATCAAAGCGGTGGAGACGGTGGACGCTTGTCTAGGCGAGATCGACCGGGCGATTCGGGCCCGGGGTGGGGCGATGCTCATCACCGCCGACCACGGTAACGCGGAGATGATGATTGATCCGGTAAGCGGGGGGCCGCACACGGCTCATACCACAAACCCTGTCCCGTTCATCGTGGTGGCAGAAAACGCCAGCCAGTACATGTTGAAGCCGGGTGGTTCGCTGCGTGACATCTCACCGACAATTCTGGGCATGTTGGACTTGCCGGAACCGGGAGAGATGACGGGCAGCGACCTGCGGGTGAAAAAGATCGACTGAAGTCGAGTGGCGTTGAAAATACGCAATGCCGAAACGTTCGCCGCTATCGCAGCGGCCAACTCCGCTAGTGGTGGTAGACAAACACAAAGGCTGTTGAACTGGTACGCCGCACGGGAGTTACTCGCGACGCCCTTGCGCTCCCAGCTCTGAAGCAACTCGGAATTCGATCTGGTCGCTTACTTGCGTCCGGGTGCGGCTGACCGTACCGGCCGCCAGCTCCAACACGGACGCCGTGATCAACCGTACTGCTCCCAACCTCCAAGGCCGCAAATTCGTCTCGACATGCACAACCACACCGTCCCGATTCAAGTACACGGCGTCGATAGCAAAACTCATTCCTAGAGTGTGAACTCCGCGGCAGGGGACAATCCACAAGCCCATGCCGGAGGCGAGCGACTTGTGCCCGATGAGTCCCCGCAGCCGAGTCCACCAAGTGTTGGCCAGTGTCACTCGGTTTGCGAGACACTGCCGACGCGTAACGTTCCATGCACCTTGGGACGATAGAAGTTCTCTTTTCATGCAAAGCTGAACACAGTAGAGGGTGAGGTGGAGAATTGGGGAACGGGGAATATTAACACCTTGACAACTGCGCGAAACTTCGGCAGTCTTGCTTAACATTGCAAGTGGCCTTGTCACTTGCAGTTATGCCGCTCGCAGCCAATAGCTTAAATTCCAAGGAGAGTCATGCACCCAGTGCAACGCCACGCGTGTATTCAAGAGCTTCGTTCATCCGACGTGAAACGCTTTTCGATTCTGGCCGGCACATTCTTGTTGCTGAGCGCCAGCTTGATGGCGCAGGTAACGGTGGCGACCCAGCACAATGACAACTCCCGTACCGGGCAAAATATGGCTGAGACAATTCTTACTCCGTCGAACGTCAAGGTCTCCACGTTTGGCAGGCTGTTCTCGCGCTCGCTAGACGGCTACGTGTACGCCCAGCCGCTCTACATACCTAACGTGGTTCTGCCTGGGCTGGGCACGCACAACGTGGTGTACGTTGCAACGGAGCACGACACGGTTTACGCCTGGGACGCCGACACGAACACAGGGAGCAACTCCGCTCCGCTGTGGAAGGTCAGCTTTATCAATCCTGCGCAGAAGATCACGGCGGTGCCCAGTAGTTCAACTGGATGTGCCGATCTAATTCCTGAGATTGGCATCACCAGCACTCCTGCGATTGACACCGCGACAGGCACGCTTTATGTCTTGGCCAAGACCAAAGAGAACGGCTCCTACTACCAGCGGCTGCATGCACTCGACATCACGACGGGGGCGGAAAAGTTTGGGGGGCCAGTCATCATCTCGGCCTCGGTCCCGGGCACTGGGGATGGCTCCAGCAATGGGGTGGTTACTTTCGATCCCCTCCGCGAGGCGCAACGTCCAGGTTTACTGCTGCAGAACGGGACGGTGTACATCGGTTGGGCCTCGCACTGTGATATCGGTCCGTACCACGGATGGGTGATGGGCTACGACTCGCAGAGCTTAGCGCAAGTTGGAGTTTGGAACTCCAGTCCGAATGGCGGACTTGACGGGGTATGGATGGGCGGCGCCGGGCTTGCGGCAGACTCCAGCGCGAACCTTTTTATTTCCACTGGGAATGGCACGTTCGATGCCAACACTAGCGGCGGGCTTGACTACGGAGACAGCATCGTAAAACTGGCGCTGCGGAGCGGCCAGTTCACAGTGCCGGATTTTTTTACTCCGTGGGATCAGAATTCTTTCAATAACACTGACGCGGACGTAGGCTCCGGCGGTGTTCTGCTGCTGCCCGACCAGCCCGACGGTTCGCTTTATCCCCATCTACTGGCAGAAATCGGCAAGACCAATGAGGTGTACCTACTCAACCGCGACAACATGGGGAAATTCAATGCTGCCAACAACAGCCAGATCGTACAGGATCTGACCGGTGTGGTGGGCGGTCATTGGGGGATGCCGGCATTCTGGAATAATACCTTCTATTTTGGCGGCCAATACGACAATCTGAAAGCCATCCCGTTCAACACCGCCACCGCTCAACTCGCTTCCACACCATCTTCTCAGTCCTCCACCTACTTCATGTATCCAGGCCCCACGCCATCAATCTCCGCCAATGGCAACACCAACGGAATCGTGTGGGCCATCCAGAGCGACGCCTATGCCACGAGTGGATCTTCCATTCTGCACGCTTACGCCGCCGCTAATCTTGTCAATGAGCTTTACAACAGCAACCAGAGTGCGAACGACAACCCCGGCGGAGCAGTAAAGTTTACTGTGCCCACCATCGCCAACGGCAAGGTCTATGTGGGCGCGGTCAAAAAGTTAACGGTGTATGGCCTGCTTCCGTCGAGCACCCAATACTCGCTGACCATCGCTCCGCCGAGCGTGACCGTGACTGCGGGTTCGACAGCCACCTACACGGTTACCATCGCGGCGCTAGCGGGACATACGTTTCACGGCACCGTGACCCTAAGCATTTCCGGACTGCCGACAGGGGCCACAGCCACGTTTAACCCGATCATGCTGACAGGACCGGGCTCATCCACTCTCACTGTGACAACCAGCGGAACTGTTTCGCAAGGCACGACGACTTTCACGGTGACCGCGAAAACGTCCAATCCGACGGTGGTGCGTAAAGTCACGGCTAAGCTGGTAGTGGGCACGGCGGGAGCAATCAGCATCAACTGGGTGGGGAACGGGGTGGCGCTGAAGCCCACTGATGTTGCTGGAGTTGTACTGAAGGGAAACTGGAACAACCTACTCGGGGCCGGCGGCGCCAATGCGCTGGTGGATGAGAGCGGAAGTGGTACGAGCGCGACCGCGACTTTTGCGGGCAATAACGGATGGGCGTTGCCGATCTCCGCCACTACCGCGAACGCAGTCATGATGCAGGGCTATCTTGACGATGCGAATGGCGGCGTCAGCACGGTTACGGTCAGCAATATACCTTCCTCTGTCAACGGCTTTAACGTGTATGCCTATGCCGACGGAGATAACGGCGGCGCCACTCGCTCGGCCAATTACACGATCTCCGGCCCCAGTTTCCCCACCGCCACCCTAACGTATTCCGACAACGCCAACAGCAATTTCTCCGGCACATTCACCCAGGTCACCACCACGCGCGCTGCCGGAAACTACATGGTGTTCAGTGGAATTAGCGGCACTTCGTTCACCCTGACGGCAACGCCTACGACGTCGTCCGATGGAACCCTGCGCGCGCCCATGAATGGGATTCAGTTGATCCCCCAGTAGGCGCGGGAGAGCAGCCGGAAGTGGAAACGCTTTCAGTTGCAAGTGAGACGGCTACCTGGCCGCCACTGGCACCAGCGTCCGAATGAGTTGGATGACTGCGGGTCCGATGGTCACGAACATCACCGAAGGGAGCACGAAAATGGCCAAGGGCACAATCATTTTGATGGCCGTCTTGGCGGCCATTTCCTCCGCCCGCTGCCGGCGCTCCGTGCGCAGCGAATCGGAGTGAGCGCGTAACGCTTGACTGACGCTGGTTCCGAAGCGATCAGTTTGCACCAGCGTGGCCACCAGCGAACGCACATCATCGACTCCAGTGCGCTGCGCGAGATTGCGTAACGCTTCGACGCGCGGCTTACCAGCGCGAATTTCGAGGTTGAAAAGGCGAAACTCATCGCTCAAGTCAGGATGCGCCGGCCCCAATTCGTCACCCACGCGCGTCAATGCCTGGTCCAACGGCAATCCCGCTTCCACGCAGACGACGGTCAGGTCGAGCGCATCCGGCAGGGCCAGAGTGATGTTCAATTGCCGGGTGCGGATCATTCGTTTCAAGAAGAAGCGCGGGAGAATGAAACCGAATGCGGGCACCCCTACCAGCAGCCACAGCGAGTTCATGCCAGTAAACGCCAGCACGCCCACCAGACCCGCGAGTGCGAACAGTACGCGGATCCCAAAGTAGATGGTCGGATAGCGCGGATCGCGCAGCCCCGCCTGAATCAACCAGGAACGAGTACGCGAGACCTCCGCAGGCGATAGAGGGAGAGCCCGACTGAAAGGATCGAGGGCTTGTTCCAGGCGCTCTTTCACCGGAAGGGTGGGGCGGGATGCGGCGCTCCGCCCTGACAATTCCTGCAAACGCGAACCCAACATGGAGGTCGGCGCTACGGTTGCAGCGGCAAAGGAAAATGCCGCCACGGCAACGGTCACGAAGATCACGAGACTGAGCGCAAGCAGAAGCGTCATACCTGGATCCGAATGATCTTGCGAATCACAAAATAGCCAATGGTCTGCAGCGTAATACCGATCACGATCAGAGTGTGACCAATAGGGTCGGTAAACAGTGGGCGGATGAAACTCGGATTGAATACCAACATGCCGACCACCACGACGGGGGGAAGGCCCATGAGAAGCGCCATCGTCATGCGTCCCTGGGCGGTGTAGACTCTGACCTGCCGTTGAATTTTGAAGCGCTCGCGGATCAAGTAAGACAAATTGTCCAGGATCTCGGCAAAGTTGCCGCCGGTCTCGCGTTGCAGCATGACAGCAGTGACGAAAAACTTCACGTCTACAGAAGGAACGCGGTCTGCCAGGTTGTGAAGGGCCTCCCGCACGGGAAGGCCAAATTTCTGCTCTTCATAGAGCTTGCGGAATTCGCCGGCCACCGGTTCGGCCACTTCGGCGGCGACCAGTTCAAGTGCAGTGGTGAAGGCATGGCCGGCGCGCACGGCCCGCGCCAGCGTGTCTATGGCTTCGGGAAAGCGCTGCTCAAAGAGTTGAAACCGCTTGGCCCGTCGCTGGGTCGCAAATACATGCGGCAGGAAGAAGCCTACGACACCGCCCGCCAGAGAGACGACGAGCGGCTGGTTGAGCACCAGGATGAGGATGGCCACGAGGATGCCGCTGGCTACCGATAGCAGAAGAAAATTCCCGGCCCTGGTCTGGAGGCCGCCCTGTTCCAGCATTTTCTGCAACTGGGAGGCTCGGTCGGAACGTCGCAGCAGGGTATCGAATGCGGGAATGCGGCTCAGCATCTGATCGCGCAGAAATGCGAGATCTTGAATCGGGGGGATCCCACCGCTGTCCTTGGCATCGGCAATACGCTCGCGAATCAGGCGCGCTTGCGCATGGCCTTGGTCCAGCACCTGGGCAGCCACGAACACCGCCAGCGCCACTGCCGCAAAAGTCAGAATTGCGATCAGTTCGGGCATCCTAGATCTCCATCGACGATTCGAAAATGCCGGGACGAAGGCGGCATCCGGCCGTCGCGAGGCGGTCGGCAAAGCGCGGCTTCACCCCGCTGGCGCGAAACAATCCGCGAACTCTGCCGCTCTCGTCGATCCCTTTGCGTTCGAACAGAAAAATATCCTGCATGGCGAGGGCGTCATTTTCCAGACCGGTGATTTCGGAAATCGCAATCACGCGCCGCGAGCCATCCGAAAGCCGCGCGATCTGCACTACGGCGTGAATGGCTGAGGCCACCTGCTGGCGTACGGCGCGGTCCGGAATGTTCAGGTTGGCCATGGATACCATATTTTCGATCCGGGCCAGCGCATCCCTTTGCGAGTTAGCGTGTACGGTGGTCAGCGATCCCTCATGGCCTGTGTTCATGGCCTGCAACATGTCGAACGCTTCTTCGCCGCGGACCTCGCCCACCACAATGCGGTCGGGGCGCATACGCAAACTGTTGATGACGAGTTGGCGCTGCCGGACCGCGCCCTTGCCTTCGATGTTGGGGGCGCGCGTTTCCAGGCGCACTACGTGCTCTTGCTTCAGTTGCAACTCGGCCGCATCTTCAATGGTGACAATGCGCTCGGAATTGGGAATGTATCCGGAGAGCACATTTAATAACGTGGTCTTGCCGGCGCCGGTGCCGCCGGAGATCAGAAGGTTCAACCGTCCCTGAACCATGGCGGAGAGCAATTCCAGCATGGGTTCGGTCAACGTCTTATTGTCGAGCATGTTGCGCGCGGTCACCGGATCGCGGCCAAAACGTCGAATCGAGAGGCACGGTCCATCAATGGCCAGAGGCGGGATAATCGCGTTCACGCGCGAGCCATCCGCCAGCCGCGCATCTACCATTGGGGAAGACTCGTCCACCCGGCGCCCGACCCGCGAGACGATACGGTCAATAATTTGCATCAGGTGGGAGTTGTCTTTAAAGGTCAGACCAGTGCGCTCCAACTTTCCCGCGCGCTCGATGTACACGCGGTCGAAGCGGTTGACCAGAATGTCAGAAATCCCCTGGTCTTTGAGGAGGGGCTCCAAGGGCCCCAGCCCAAAAATCTCATCGAGAATTTCCCGCGCCAGCCGTTCTCGTTCGGCAAAGCTAAGAGGTACGGCCTCCGCGTTTACCAAATTGCGAATGATGACCAGCACTTCGTCGCGCGCGGTGTCGCCGGAAGCGCGGCCAAGTTTCTCCAGGTCAAGCCGATCGAGAATCTTGCGGTGCAAATCCGCCTTGACCTGTTGGTATTCGGTACGTTCGTAAGTAGGAAGATTGGGCATGCTTTATCTAGGTCGTACGGAAAAGCGACCACGCTGGCCGCGGATTGACAACGTCATCGGCGGTCAGGGTTGCGACCATCTGAGTAAATGCGCGCGCCAGGTCGCTGTGATTACTCTGGATCATCGGCGTGCCCCGGTCAATCGCGGTGGACGCGGCTACATAGTTGTTGGGAATGTGGCCCAATAGCTTGGCGCCGGCCGCCGTTTCCGCGTCGGCGTCGCTAAAGCCGGGAATTTTCCGGTAGCGGTTGAGCAGCAGGCGGAAGCGATCCCGCGCGCCGCTCTCTCCCAGATATTGCACGACTCGCGAGGCGCTCCAGAGCGCCGCCACATCTGTGGTCGCTACCAAAATCACTACTTCAGAAAGATTGCACACCAGTCGTGCAATCCCATCGAGGCGGGACGATGCGTCAACGACGACGTACTTGTAGTTGCTGACCATGGTGTCGAACAATCGCGCAAATTCCGCGGTAGTAAGGTCGGCGGAAGCAGCCGGAGTTGAACCACCCGCCAGCAGGTGTAGCCCGCTTTCATGCCGGGTCACGTAGCTTTCGAGCAAGGAGGTGTCGAGGCGATGAAGATTAGTGACAGCGTCGGTCACCGTGAATTGCGGCTTCAACTTCAAGTGCAGCGCTGCATGACCCAGCGGGGCCAGATCGGCCAGAGCCGTATTCCCGTGCGACGATTGCAACGCCAGCGCCAGATTCACGGCGATGGTGGTTGCGCCGCATCCGCCTTTTGCGTTGACGACGGTGAATACACGTCCGCGCGTTTCCTCACGCCGAATCTTGCGTTGCGCCGAGGCAAGCCTCACGAACGCTTCCAGCAAATCAGAAGTCGTGGTCGGGCGCTCCAGATATTCCCGCGCTCCGGCTCGCATCGCGGTGACAATCACATGGGGCTGGGCCAAGCCTCCGATGGCAAACAGCGCGGCCTCGGGCAGTTCCTGATGCAGCAACTCCAGCGCCTGCAAAGCGGCCGCACTGTTGTCTCCCGGAACGTCCACCAGAATCACTTCCGGCGCCGTGCTGCGCAACTTGGCAATGGTTGCGTCTGCCGGCGTCGTGGGCAGACTCTGCGTACTCAATACGGCGTGGGCTACACTCGTGCCGTCCACCAGTACTTGAAGCACAGCGCGCTGTTCGGGGTCAGCCGCCACAATAGCTACAGAAAGTTCCGGCATGTTACCGGACCTCACGCAAGGCGAGAGCGATGAGTTGGCCGCTGCCGGTCATTTCGCACCTTCAGGTTTAGCGCGGTTGGCAGGGGGCTCGGTTCCGGGCTTCTTGCCGTCGAACTTCTGCCGATCGAGGAAGGGCACTGGGTTTACCGGGCCAGACGGGGGCTGCCCCGTGGCAGAAACGCGGTGTGCGGTGCATAGAACCATCAGCTCGGAATTGTTCTTCTGATAGCTGGTGCTGCGGAACAATTGGCCCAAGATTGGAATGTCTCCCAGGCCGGGCACCTTGTTGACGATGTTTGTGACGCGATTGTCCATCAACCCAGCGATGACAAAACTCTGTCCATCTTGCAGTTCAAACTCAGTCTCAGCTCGCCGCGTGCTCAATGCCGGAATGGTGGTTCCACTCACGCTGAGCGCGTTGGCAAAGTCCAGATTACTGACTTCGGGAATCACGCGCAGGTGAATATTGCCATTGGGCATGATGTTGGGAGTGAATTTGAGCTTCACCCCAAACTCGCGAAATTGAATTGTAACCGCGCTAATGCCTTGCGCCGGCTGCACCACCGGGAAAGGAAATTCGCCGCCGGCCACGAAACTTGCTTCTTTTCCATTGGTCGCGACCAAGTTCGGTTCGGCGAGAATCTGCAGCAGGTTCTTGGACTGCAGCGCTTTGATGACTGCCCCCAGATGGATGTCTGGACGGAAGAAAAAAAGATTCAGCGCGTCGCTCACAGTCGCGTTGACGGCGGTCGGCGGCGGGTTAACGGCGCTGGGAAACTGGTCTCCGATGGACCCCAGCTTCACTCCTCCAAACTGACCAGTGGTGGCGGAGCCCAGGGTATTTCCCGCTCCGGTCGAGAACAAGTTAAAGCCCAACTCAGACAATGCGCTGCGATCGACTTCCGCGAACTTCACCTCCAACATCACCTCTTGGGAAGTGTCCGCGCCGAACGTCATCGCGTTGATGACGTTCTTGGAGTACTCTCCGGCGACCAGATCGGCTCGTTTTGAGACCTCTTCGGAC
The DNA here is from genome assembly GCA_038211475.1 of Terriglobales bacterium. Lineage (GTDB taxonomy): Bacteria > Acidobacteriota > Terriglobia > Terriglobales > Acidobacteriaceae > JANYBT01. Next base: position 21,931 of record JBBQVN010000009.1, read on the forward strand.
GATACCCGCCCCGACAGGACCAACGCGGAACGAGAGCCACTCACCGAGATGTGCTCGTCGGGAAAAATCCGGCTCATTTCAGCAGTCGCCCCGCTTACGTCCACATCCACGCTCAGGTCGTAGCTGGTTGAGCGTTCATTCTCGTCCCAGACCAGCAGTGAAATTTCTCCTGGCCCGCGTCCGCGAATCAATACCTGGGTGGGCGTAATCACCAACGCGTCCGCCACCGCCGGGTCGGTCACGGACACCCGCTTCATCCGCGTTGGAGTATTGAGCAGCAGCGATTTGTTGACCATCACGTGCAACGGCCCGCCGGAGACTGCTTCGGTGGAGGACATCGCCGCTGGATTCTGGGCCAGAGCATGACGTCCCGACCCCGTCGAACCTAGTGCAATCACAGCCGCTAGCAACCATCGTTTGTTCGATCTCGTCACTGGGCCTTGTCTCCGCTACCGGCGTCGGGAAAGTTGGTGACTTCCACCTTGTCCCCGCGAATAGTTTCCACTTTATAGGGAGGCGCCTGAGTTGGCTTTGCAGAGGCCTGCGAACGGATCCTATTCGTTTTCGGCGCCGGCACTGAGTCGTTCTGATACAACGCATTCTCGAGCGCCGGAGCCAACTCTTGCTGGCCCGTATCCAGCGGATTTCGCAAAACCAGCTGAATGCGGCCTTCCGAGCTGGCCAGGGTCAACCGTTGCGCATCCTCCGGGGTTACGAGGAGCGTGATGACAGCCGCCATCTGCGAGTCTCCCGCGCCATTGCGATCCATGCGCTGGCCGGTTGCGATTACGGCCGCGTTCGAGAGCACCGTGGTGGTCTGTTTCTCGTGGCCGCCTGCTGGGTTTCCGGTGAGCAGCACATCGACTCGCGAACCCGGAGTCACAAATCCCGCGACCGACACCACTTCATTGACGCGCACAGAAACCGCTCTCATGCCGGTTGGAATGAGGGAAGGCAGTCCGGATCCGGCCTTCTCCGCGGCCAACCGTCCCGGGAGGATGATCTCGTTCTGTTCCACTGGCAGGATCAATCCGCGGCCGGCAATTTGCGATGTTCCTTTGAAGTAGCCTGCCGGCAAGTTTGCCGCGGGCATTCGGACCACGCGCAGGTTGCGATCTTCCAACTTGGTCCCGACTTGCAATGGCATGGCTGCCACCACGACGTTGGTTTCGCCCTGGTTAGTAACGCCAACCCTCGCCTGCAACGTCCGATACACGGCATAGCTCACAAACAGGCCCAGCAAGACAGCCACACTGCCGATCATCAGTAGCCGCGAACGATTCATCTCTACTCCAGACTAAACCCAACTCTACTGCAGCGAACTGGCCACCGATGAAAATACCGTATTTGTATTTGACCCGATGAGGCGGATGGTGCCCACCACAATGACCAGAATTACTGCCAGCATCACGGCATATTCCGCAATGTCCTGCCCGTCTTGGTCCCGCCACAACCTATGCAATCGCAATTTTATCCCCGCCCTCCGCTGCGCACGAAGGCTTCTGCGCCCGCTGAGCCTATCACAAACGCAAGGGCTAGCCGCCGTGGTCTGGGCACCTGAATTGATTGTTTGACCTATCATCAGCGGTAGCGCCGGTGTTTTCAAGTAAAATATGCGTTCTCCGCTGCGCCGCTCCACGTAGAATTTTGTTTTCACCGGCTCGCCATCCATGCGCGGAGCATTCAAACCGAAGTACCGACTCTACCTAACAGCCTATCTTGCTGCTGTCATGGTGCTCTACGCTGCGGTTTTTCGGCTGGAGTGGGGAGCGATCAAGATCGGGTTTCCGGACTTCAGCATCTTCTACACCGCTGGCCGCATTGTCGCTTCCGGCCAGGGCAGCCAACTGTACTCCGATTCACTTCAAGAGTCTGTGCAGCGATCTTTTTCGCCAGCCGTTGCAGTGCGCGGCTCCATGCTGCCCTATTACCATCCGCCATTTGAAGCATTGCTGTTTGTTCCCCTGCAGTCGTTACCTTATCTGGCTGCTTATGCGGTGTGGTTTGCGATCAATGCTGCCGCCGTAGTTGCAGCTTGCCTGGTCATGCGTCGTAACCTGCCACTGCTGGGCGCCTGGCCCCGATGGCTCTGCGTGCTGGCTGGGTTCGCTTACTTGCCCATCTTCATCGCGTTGGTTCAGGGCCAAGATTCGATTCTGGTGCTGCTCAGTTACACTCTGGCCTTCGAGGCAATGCGCGATGATCGTGATTTTGCGGCTGGCGCCTGGCTCGGTCTGGGACTGGTGAAATACCACCTGATATTGCCTTTCGTTTTAGTACTTACTCTCGCGCGGCGCGGCAAGTGCCTGGCTGGATTCTTGACCGTCGCAGCAGTCCTGACCGGGCTCAGTTGGATGGCAGTTGGATGGCGTGGCTTGCTCTCTTATCCGGGATACGTCTGGCACTCGGAGCACAGCCAGAAATATGCTTGGAATGCGCTGCAAGGGTCCCGCTCCGACCTCAGCATGGTGACCAACTTAAAGGGACTGCTTTTCAGCACGTTGCACGGTACAGATCTGACAGTGTTGCGCGTGTTGCTCGTGATGCTGTCGTTCGCGGTTCTGGCCCTGGCTTACAGAGGATGGAAGCAGGGCGCACAGCTTGGATTTCGCGGCCTGCAACTCGCGTTCGCTGCACTTCTGATTGCGACCATTATGGTCAGCTACCATGCCTTCACCCAGGACCTTAGTCTGATCCTGCTGGCGTTGGCTCTGGCGCTGGAGCCGCGCCCCGGGCCAACTCTTCTGCTTTGCATCGCGACGCTGTTTTGCGGTCCGCTTTATCTGTTACTGATCACTCGAGTCGGCAACTTGCAACTCATCACGATGACTCTTCTAGTGATGTTCGCCACCATTCTTGTCCGCCTGCATTCGCTTGCTTTTTCCGAAACAGGATGATCCCGAGCATCGGCAAATAAATCCACAGCACCGCCCATCGTCCGACTTGGGTGAAGCTCTGGGGTTGGTGATACCAGCGCCAGATTCCCGCTCCCCAACTGAACGCTGCGGCCGCCAGCCATTCTCTGCGGGTTTTTGGAATCAACCACAGCACAAATGCGTCGAAGAACCATCGCTGCGGCATCACTGCCATCAGCAGCAAGACCACCGCGTCTCGGTCCCGCCAGCGCAACAGTGCCAGCAACAAGAGCGGGCCCGGCAACACCAAGAGCGGGAAAAAGTGTTGATAGTTTCCGAGTTGGCGCCACCACAGCAACGGCCACAATGGCATCCACAACAGCGTCGCCGCCAATACGGCGAGGCACGCAAGCAGACCAGTGCGGCTCATGCGCCTAAAGGCAACTGGGAACCCGACCTGCGGTTTTGCCATCACCACTGGCAGTAACCAAGGCAGGAATCCCGCCGCAAGAATGAGCGGTGACCACTGCGCCGTCAACATTGCGGCCCAATACGGATAGGCGAAAAAAACCAGCAGCCCTTCATACCCCTCGGCAGTCACTCCAAAGGCCAGAAGAGAGGAGCTGATCCCAAAGAAAATGCCCGCCGCCATTTCCGCCGACATCCGGACAAAGGGCAGAGCAAAGACCGCTGCGGTTGCGGGATATTGTTGCAACGGCGTGTCATAGGGATTACGTCCCCGCAGCAAATACTGCGCCGCCCGGATGGCCCACCCGAAGTCCGCTGCCCCCTGATGAAAATGCCGCAGCAGGAACCAGCACAACACTCCACTGACCAGTCCCACCATTACCGAAATGCTCAGCCGTTTTCGCATCGCGCCTTCAGCCCGCTAAGTTGTACCATGAACACGCCAATCCCTTGCTGATACGAAAATTATCTGCGCTTCTGATCGCTTTGCTGCTGGGCGCCGGCTCACTTTATTACGTGCAGCGCGTCCTCATTCCATACCAGGAGCAGGATGCGGTCGCTCACTCCCGCCCTCGCGGCATTCTCTCAGACCTGTATCCCCGCTGGATCGGCGCCCGCGAACTACTGCTAAATCATTGTGACCCCTATGGACCAGAGGTCACTCGTGAAATTCAGATCGGTTATTACGGACGTTCGCTCGATCCTTCATCGCTTCTCGATCCGCATGACCAGCAAGGGTTCGCCTACCCCGTTTATGTGGCGTTCCTTTTGCTCCCCACACTCGGACTCCCCTTCACGACCGTGCAGACGATTGCGACTGTAGTGCTTTTCCTGTTGACCGTCGTCAGCATCGTCCTTTGGATTGCCCTGCTGCATCTGAGTAGTGGCCGCAGTAGCGCACTTCTAATCGCGATTCTTACGCTGACGAGTTTGCCGGTAATCCAAGGCCTGAAGCTGCAACAGCTCTCTTTGCTGGTTGCCGCGGTGCTCGTCCTCACCGCAGCTCTCTTGGCCGGCGGCCGTTTCTTTGCCGCTGGAGCCATGCTGGCCTTGGCCACCATCAAGCCGCAGCTCGCACTCCTGCCCACGCTCTGGCTGCTTCTTTGGAGCTTTTCCCGATGGCGCGAGCGGCAACGCGTGGTGTGGGGATTCAGCTCCGCCCTAGCCGTTCTGCTGGCGTGTTCAGAAGCGGTTGCGCCGGGATGGATTCCGCGCTTCGCGTCTGCCCTTGCGGCTTATCGCCAATATGCCGGCGGACAGTCGATCCTGGATACTCTGCTTCCTCATCCGTTGGCGATCATCCTTTCTCTGGCCGCGATGGCGGCCGCCGCTGCCGTCTGCGCGCATACCCGGATGGCGCCGGCCAATTCCCCGGAGTGGACCCACACCCTCACGCTAGTGTTGGCGGTTACTGTCCTGATCGTCCCGATGATTGCCTACTACAACCAGATATTGCTGCTTCCCGCGTTGCTGCTGCTCTGGAGACGCAGGCACGAATTGTGGCGAAGGGGATTCCCCGTGCAAGTAACTTTTGTTATCACTGCCGCCCTTCTGTTCTGGCCTTTTGTATCCGCGTTCGCGCTTTCCCTTATCTCCCTCGCCAGCTTTCCAGACGCTGCCCGAAGCTTGTGGGCGGTTCCCTTTTATGCCAGCCTCTACTTTCCTGTGGCGCTGGTCGGTCTGCTTCTCCTGCTACTGCTTCGCCCAATCCTCACGAAGCCGGCACCTCGAACTCAACTTAGCCCTTCCCGCCAGAGCGAAATCCTGTCATCATTCTCGGAGCAGGAGCGTCAGTAACCAATGTCAACCACCCCAGCCCCGCAGCGGGAACGAACTTCCGGCGTATTCCCAACCATGCTGTTCTCGCATGGGGATGAGCAGCGCAACATCATCCTTAACCACACTCCCTTTACTGTGGGACGCAAGGTGGATCGCGATTTGGTCTTTTCCGATCCCCGCGTCTCGCGCGAGCACGCCAAAATCATCTTTGAGAGCGATGCATTCCACGTGGTTGATGAGGGTAGCAAGCACGGCACTTTCGTAAACGGCCAGCGGGTGGGGCGCAGCAAGCTGGAACGCGGCGACCGAGTAGAATTTGGCGCTCCGGAGGCTGGATTCCTCATCTTCCATCCTCTGCGCAACACCTCCAATACCGCGCGAGATTTTCTCAAGCAGCTTCCGGAGATGCACATCTCCAATGAAGCCAGCGACTTGGAAAAGCTAGTCATGTTTCTGGAAGCCGCCCGCAAGCTCAACACTACCGGCGTGCTCGACGAAATTCTGGTCACGCTGCTCGACGCCACTCTCCGCCTCACCAAAGCGGAGCGCGGCTACGTTTTTTTGCGTGATGGGACAGGGGTCTTCGGACTGGTCGCCGGTCGCAACAGCCAAGGCGAGCCGCTGCTCGACGACAAGACCATCTCGCACTCCGCATTGGAAGAAGCGATCCGCTCGAACTCCGACTACCTGGTCACCGATACTAGTCAGTCTGTCGATCTCGCGGTCCGCCAGAGCATTGTCGCCTTCGATCTGCGAACCGTCATTTGCATTCCGTTGCGCAAGCCGCAAGTAAAGGCCACCCGCTCAGAAGGCGAACCGGGCGACGCGGCCAGCACCGAAGTGATCGGAGCTCTCTATGTGGACTCCCGCTTCGCTTCCCGCGATATTGGCACCGTCAGTCAAGACATTCTCCGCGCCATCGCGACCGAAGCGGCATCGCTCATTGAGAACGCTCGACTGGTGCAGGCCGAAGAGTCGTCTCGGCGTTATCAGCAGGAACTTTCCATCGCGGCTTCCATTCAGCAGCGCCTCATGGCGGTCACCATTCCAGAAGTGCCTTTTGCCAAGCTGCGTGGACGCAACCTGTCATGCAAAGAAATTGGGGGAGACTTCTTCGATGCCGTGAACACGCCCGAGGGCCTGGTGGTGATCCTGGCCGACGTGAGCGGAAAGGGGGTGGCCGCAGCGTTGCTGGCTTCCATCATGCAGGGCATGATCTACTCGCACCTTGGCTCGGGCATGCCCCTCACCGAAGTGGTGACCGCAGTCAACCGTTTCTTCACCCACAAGCAGATCGGAGAAAAATATGCCACCATGGTCGTGGCGCGACTGGGGCCTGACGGCGACGTGGAGTTCGTCAACTGCGGCCACATCCTGCCCCTGGTAATTTCCAATGGCAAGGTAGAGCGACCCTCCCACGGGAACGTTCCGGTCGGCTTGCTTCCCGATATTACTTATGAAAGCGACCGCTGCCATCTCAAACCAGGCGACCGCATGATCTTCGTCACGGATGGCGTGACCGAGGCGGAGAATGCGATGGGCGACTTCTTCGACAATCCCCGCCTGGAAGAAGTGGCCGCCACCAGCAAGTCGCTGGAAGACATACTGGCCGCAGTCTCAGACTTTTGCGCCGGCACGCCCCTCAATGACGACTGCACGGTGGTCGAACTTATCTACACTGGCCCGCCTGCATAGCTATCTCGCGTCGGCGTGGATTTCTACCGTGCTCCACGTTTTGTCCGCCGCGTGACATAACGTCTCCAGCGGACAGTCCGCGCACTTCGGACCTCTCGCGACACAAAGACCTCGCCCATGATGAATGACCTGGTGGGAAAATAGCGTCCAGTGTTCCTTGGGCACTATTTTCATCAAGTCCTGCTCGATTTTTCCCGCATCTGTGTGCTTGGTCAGTTCCAGCCGTCGCGAAATTCGAGTGACGTGGGTATCCACGACGACTCCGTCGTTTCTGCCAAACCACGAGCCCAACACGACGTTTGCCGTCTTGCGGGCCACCCCGGGAAGCGTGAGCAATTTCTCCATTTCGTCGGGAACCTCGCCGCCAAACTCGCTCACCACCAGCTTAGCCGCTCCCACCACCGCTTTCGACTTGTTGCGGAAAAATCCCGTGGTCCTGATGTCGGGCTCCAGTTCCTCCGGCTTCAGGGCGGCAAAATCCCTCACCGTCGGATACTTTGCGAACAATACAGGCGTCACGATATTGACTCGCACATCCGTACATTGTGCTGAGAGAATGGTCGCCACAACTAGCTCCCATGCGCTGCGGTGGTGAAGAGCGCACACTACGTCGGGGTAGCGCTCGTCTAACTTCCGCATGATTTCGTTTACCCGCGCTGGCGCCACCGGATCATACTTGCCCGCAGACTTCGCTTGCTTGCGAGGCGAAACCGCCGCCTTGGCATTGGGCTTCAGTCTGGGGCGCGGCTTGGTGTCCGTGGACTTCTTCAACGCAGTCACCGGGCTGCGAGTCCCTACCACGCGCTCTTGCCGGCCGCTTTTCCCAGGGCGCCTGGGCATCATACCTCTGGCCATTATTCACTCTCCGGCGCTCATCGTAGCAGAATGCAAACCCTTCAGGCGCCCACCACGGGCGCGGCCGGGTCTTACGGGATGCGCTTGTTGCCACAGCGGCTCGACTCGCAATCCGGCTGCCGGAATTCCAAAGGTTTGACGCTCTCCGGCTCGCCTCGTTACCCTAGACCGTGCTCCCTGCGGCCATCACACCGGGACAGATCTGGCGTCACGACCAATCCGGCCGTGACTATCTGGTGACCCGGACGTACGAGCAAAATTTTGATCAATATGCCATGTTGCGGCCGGCGGGTGGCAATGCGCCGACCGGTGATCCGCTTCGGATCCAGGTGACCGTGTCATCCGACGGCTGCTCTCTGTTAGGCTTCACTTTGGTCGCATGACCCCTCAGCATCAACGAATTTCTTATGACCGAAAAAATCCTCGCAGTGGTCTTTATCTTCATCAAGACTGTCATTGCTGCAACTGGCTACTCCGGAATCGTCCTGCTCATGGCGATTGAGTCCGCCTGCATTCCGCTGCCGTCCGAACTCATCATGCCATTTGCCGGTTACCTGGTCTTCGAAGGCGCGATGAAACTTTTCTGGGTGGCCACCGCTGGAGCCATCGGCTGCAACCTGGGATCGCTGGTTGCTTATGAAATGGGCTACTACGGCGGACGGCCGTTGGTCGAAAAATATGGCCGCTGGGTCCTGGTCAGCCAGCGCGAACTCGACTGGGCTGAGAAATTTTTCGCGCGCTGGGGACCCGGAGCCGTGTTCATCGGGCGGCTCTTGCCCGTCATCCGAACCTTTATTGCGCTGCCCGCCGGTATAGCCCGTATGCCCCGCCTACGCTTCCATGCGTACACCTTTCTGGGTTCGTGGCCTTGGTGCTTCGGTTTGGCTTATCTCGGGATGAAGCTGGGGGAAAACTGGCGCTCACTGGGAAAATATTTTCACCGCTTCGACGCCATCATTGGCGTGTTATTGGCGATAGGCGTGGTGTACTTTGTCTGGTCGCACTGGCAACACCGTCTGCGATCGGAAAGCTGATGAGCGGCATTCTGTGCAATCCGGAATTCGATAAACGCGCTTCATTTTTCCCAGTTGCTTGCCATGTTAAGTTTGCAGTTCAAGGAGGCACCATGCAACGTTATCTCTGCGCCGCCGTCCTGGCCTTGTTCCTGGCTACTGGAGGCGCTCTCCCCTCGCCCGCCCAGTCCACCGCCGGCCAGCCCTTCGTGGTGGAGTACTACTACAAGGCCAAGTGGGGCTCTGCCGACGAATTCCTTCGCCTCTTTAAAAAGAACCACTACCCGCTGCTGAAGAAGCAGGTGGCGATGGGCCGCATGCTCCAAGTCACCGTGGAGCAGCCTCGCTACCACTCGACCGAAGACGGACGCTGGGATTACCGCGTCACTATCGTCTTCGCCAACTCCACCGCTGCCAACGAACCATTCGACGAAGACACACTCAAAAAGCAGCTTTTCCCCGACCAGGACGCATACGCACGGGAGGAGCAGCGCCGCTTCGCTATCCTCGATGCGCACTGGGACGTTCCCTTGAAGACAGTTGATTTGGAAGCAAAGTAGCGGCGGCGGGGCACCCGCCTGACAGCGTGGCACGCAATTATTGACAAGGTGGCAGATTGCGGCGCATACTACCAGCATGACGACCAATGCCGCTGCGCACCCCAGGTCGGCCCGCGCCCCGCGAGCCCGGCGCTATAGTTCGAGTATCGGCCTGCCTGCCGGCCGAACCGCTGACCTCATCCGCCGGATCGAGCACGGCTTGGAGTTCCACTCCTTGCGTCAGTTCGAGCGTTCCAGCGGATTGCCGCTGGCCGACATCGTAGAGGTGATGGGCATCCCAGAGCGCACCCTGGCGCGCCGCCGCGCCTCGGGCCGACTTTCGCCTGAAGAGTCGGAGCGCTTGTGGCGCCTGTCCACAGTGTTTGAAAAAGCCACAGCTTTGTTTGAAGGCGACACTACCGCCGCCGCCCGTTGGATGGCGTCGCCGCGCAAGCAGTTTGCCGGTCAGACCGCGCTGGCATTTTCGCGCACTGAGATTGGCGCCCGCGAGGTAGAGAACCTGATCGGGCAGCTCGAGCACGGCATATTCGCGTGAGCCTTACAGTGTGGCGCATCATCAAAGCCAAGCATCGCAGCACTGCTTTTTCAGGGCTGGGAGCTCGCAGCTTCGGCGGCCGCTGGAACAGTCCAGGCGTAGCCATGGTCTATCTGGCGGAGTCGCGGGCGCTGGCGGCGCTGGAGTTGCTAGTGCATCTGATGGCCGGCGACCTGCCCTCCCGCTACGTATTTATTCCGCTGGAGATTCCGGACACCCTGGTGGAGCCTCTGGACGCCAAGCGTTTGCCCAAGGATTGGCGCACGACTCCCACCCCGACGCGTCTACGAGAGATGGGCGATGCATGGCTGGCGGATGGTTCCTCGGCCGTGCTGCGAGTGCCGAGCGCCGTGGTGCCTGGCGAGTTCAATTTTCTGCTGAACCCGGCGCATGCCGACGCGGCCAATCTGGTCATCGGCGATTCCGAACCCTTTGATTTTGATCTCCGGCTCGCAAAATCCAAAAGCGCGTAGCCTCCGCTGCGGTGAGGCCGGACAGTAGCTGCTGCAGCGAATTGCCCACTTAGTCGACGTTCAGAAAACTTGCGATTACTTTCTCGTACTGCTTCCACGGCAGCACTCGCTTGAGCGCGAGCTGGATTTTGGCGTCCGTGCCCACTACATATCTCAGCTTGGGGTCAGGGTTCTGCGCTATGCGGACCACCAGGCGAGCCACTTCGATCGGGTTTCGTTTCTTCACACTCTGCACCCGCTCTCTCATTCGCGCCCCGCGCTCTCGATTGGGCGAAGTTCCATCCAGCATTTTTTCGCCCAGCCGAGTGTTCCGGCTCCAAATGTCGGTTTCGTAGGACCCGGGCTCCACCAGCACTACCTTGATCCCGAGGGCGTTCAGTTCCAGCCGCAACGACTCGCTCCAACCTTCCAAGGCAAATTTGGAGGCCGCATAGCTGCTAATGGCAAGCGGCGCGCACAGCCCGGCGATTGAGCTCATCATGATCACATGGCCCGACTTCTGCCGCCGCATCTGGGGCAACACGGCTTGGGTCATCGCGACATTGCCGAAAAAGTTGGTTTCAAATTGAGTGCGGATCTCCTCCAGCTTCAAGTCCTCGGCAAACCCTGCCATAGCAAACCCGGCATTGTTCAGCAGCACGTCGATGCGGCCGTAGTCCCGCACCACTCCATCTACTAGCGCGGCAATCGTTCCGAACTCGGCGATGTCTAACCGCCGAATATCAACGCTGCCGGAGACCCCCGCCTCTACCGCCGCCTTCTCCAGATATTCCCGACGTCCCAGGTCGCGCATACTCCCCACCACCTGGAACCCCGCCCTGGCCAGTTCGATGGTGCTCAGCAGCCCGATTCCGCTCGACGCTCCTGTAACCACTGCAATCTTCTTGGACATAGGATGATCTCTCTCAGGCTTTGTACCACGCGTCGGTCTGTTGGGTTCAGGATAAAAGTAAAGGCTGGACCTTCCGCCGCCCGATTCTCCTCCGCCTCACGTCCTCAAGACCTGTGCGAAGCCCTTAACACGCTGTGCGAGTGTCACCAATAATTCTGAACGAACCGCGCCCTTATTCGCGCTGAGCGCCGTGCTTCGAAGCGCCCCATTGACCTCGCATTCTCCGCCGTTCGCTACCGCTCCGCGCCCGTTCACGCCTCCTTTGGTTGCTTTTCCGCACCCGTTACGAGACCATGAACAATTGTCTTCGATCTCACAGTTCCCCTAAGGACCTAGCCGCTCATGTCCAAATCTCTAAAACCAGTTGCTGAGCTGTCAAATGCTGTCATTGAGCCCGCCAAGGGCAAGCTCGGGGTTATGATCCCCGGCATGGGCGCGGTGGCGACCACCTTTGTCGCCGGCGTGGAGGCCATCCGCAAGGGGCTCGCCGCTCCCATTGGCTCGCTCACTCAAATGGGGACCATACGCTTGGGAAAGCGCACCGACGGACGCACTCCAAAAGTGAATGAATTCGTGCCGCTCGCCACCCTTAACGACCTCGTGTTCACCGGTTGGGATATTTACGAAGACAACATGTTCGAGGCGGCAACCAACGCAGGTGTGCTCGATCGATACTTGCTGGAAAAGATCAAGCCGTTTCTTTCCAAGATCAAGCCTTTGAAAGCCGTCTTTGACCACAACTATGTGAAGCGCATTGACGGACCCAACGTCAAAAAAGGCAAGAACAAGATGGACTTGGCCGAGCAGTTGCGCCAAGACATCCGCGACTTCAAAAAGTCGTCGGGGGCAAGTCGCCTGGTTACCATCTGGTGCGCGTCGACTGAGACCTTCATTAAGCCGTCGGCGGCCCACCAATCGGTGAAAGCGTTCGAGAAGGCCCTGTTGAAGAACGATCCGAAGATCGCGCCCTCCATGATTTACGCATACGCTTCGCTGATGGAAGGCGTTCCTTTTGCCAACGGCGCGCCGAACCTGACGGTGGATGTCCCGGCCATGCGCGAGCTCTCGCGGCAAAACGAAGCTCCCATCTGCGGCAAAGATTTTAAGACAGGACAGACCCTCATGAAGACGGTCCTCGCTCCCGCGTTCAAAGCGCGGCTGCTGGGGATGGCCGGATGGTACTCCACCAATATTCTCGGCAATCGAGACGGCGAAGTGCTCGATGATCCCGGTTCCTTCAAAACGAAGGAAGAATCCAAGCTGGGCGTGCTCGAACACATCCTGCAACCTAGTATCTATCCCGAACTTTACGGCAACATCTTTCACAAGGTCCGTATCAACTATTACCCGCCCCGCGGTGACAACAAAGAGGGGTGGGACAACATTGACATCTTCGGATGGCTGGGCTATCCCATGCAGATTAAAGTGGACTTTCTCTGCCGCGATTCCATTCTGGCGGCCCCGCTGGTCCTCGACCTGGTGTTATTCCTCGACTTGGCCAAGCGCACCTCGGAATTGCGCGGCATCGGCATTCAGGAATGGCTCAGCTTCTACTTCAAGTCGCCCATGACGGCTCCCGGGCTCTATCCTGAACATGACTTGTTCATCCAGTTGATGAAGCTGAAAAACACGCTGCGATACCTGAAAGGCGAGGAACTGATCACGCACCTGGGATTGGAATACTACGACTGAAGTTGGCGAAGGAGGCACGTCCCTCTGCTGCTAGAAACCTCAAGCCGCCGTCAAGAGGTCGCACCGCTCGCTGGACGCCTTAACCTCGCTAAAACGCCATTCTCGGGACGATTTCGCTGTCGCGTAGAAAGAATTGCGCGGAACAAGTGCCGGAGCCACAGATGACAGGGATCAGTCCTGCCACTTGGCGGCGCGTGATCAATCCCAGGGTCCCGCACGAGGGGCAGGACAGCACGGCCCAGAACGGATCGTCTTCGCCGCCGACTTTACCGGCATTCTCGAGCACGAAGATCGTGCCAGGCGCCATCTGCTCAGGAATCCACTCGCTCAAGATGTTGACTTCACCGGTCATATTGCCCCCTTGTGCCTACGGTTGAGCTACGAAGAACCCTGGGCCCGGCGCGTTGCCGCGGCCGTCATTAAGACCGACTGACTGCGTTTCTTGATGGCTCGAATGTCCGCACGCACTTGGCGGACGGTATCGCTCAAGCAGATGGCCAGCATGGGCTGTCGCGCGTTGCGCAGCAGGTCTACGATTTGCCGCGCTGAAGTCTCTACATACACGTCCTGCCCATCCGTCAGCAGGTGATACCGGGCACCGCTGCTAACTGTCTGGGCGAGACTTTGACTGAATTCGCGTTGCAGAAGGCGGATCACTCTACGCACACGTTGCAGGGAAAATCCACGCCGTCGCAATTCACAAATTACGTTGAGCGTGGCCACATCGTCGATCGAATACAGCCGGCGGTGGCCCCGGTGAAGCGGCGACACGATTCCGCGCTCGTCCCAGCATTGCAGTTGCCGGGGTGTGATCCCGGTCAACTCCAGCACTTCGTTCGATGAATACAGTTCCCGCATCCGTTGCTCGGCAAAACATTCTGGGAGAAGAATGTTTTAAACATTCTAGGTTGATTTGTGGAATCGGATTGTTGAAATACCATGAATCGTGTTGGCGGAGTTGATTCCTCGTACGTCTGGCACTTCTCGAAACGGAGACCAATTCTCGCTATACCTGCGTGTCTTCAATGCAGGTTCGGCAGCCGGCCGCTCTGAATGTCAACCCGCCGCGTTGCCCATCCCAGAGCCTGAACTTTGGCGTTGCGCGCAAGAAAGCATTATTATTGGTGCCATCCACACTTCTATAGGGAGAACTACCGGAATGCTTTCCAAGTCTGCCTTTGCGCGGATTTCTCTGTGCTCGTTGATGGCGCTGACCTCGATTATTGTTGCGCCCAAGGCCAACGCTCAGGATAAGAAACTGACGAAGGCCGCGAAACCTGACAAAGCTGCCCCAGTTCCGACGCCGGTTCCCCCCAAAGAAGCCGCCACCGACGAAAAAAAAGAGGGTGACCCGCTGTTTAAGGGAATGAAGTATCGCTCGATCGGACCGTTTCGGGGTGGGCGATCGCTTACTGCGGCGGGCATCGCAGGCGATCCGACAACCTACTATTTCGGCGGTACCGGCGGTGGAGTGTGGAAGTCGATCGACGGCGCGTTGACTTGGAGCCCGGTCTTCGATCATCAGGGCACATCCTCGATTGGCAGCATCGCTGTTGCCCCCTCCGACCGCAACGTGGTGTATGTAGGAACTGGCGAAGCCTGCATCCGTGGCAACATCTCGGATGGGGATGGCGTGTACAAGTCGCTCGACGGGGGCAAGACGTGGAAGAACATGGGGCTGAAAGACACAAGAGCCATCGGCCGCGTCATCGTCAACCCGCGGAACTCCGACATCGTATTCGTGGCCGCGCTGGGACATCCGTTTGGGCCGAACAGCGAACGCGGCGTGTTCCGCACCACCGATGGGGGCAAAACCTGGGAGAAAGTGTTGTATCAGGACGAGAACACGGGGGCCATTGATATTACATTTGATCCGGCGAATCCTAACGTGCTCTTTGCATCGCTCTGGCAAGCGCTGCGTACTCCGTGGACGCTCTCCAGCGGTGGACCAGGCAGCGGAATTTATCGCTCCGGCGATGGCGGCAGTACCTGGAAGAAATTGACCGAGCACGGCCTGCCCAAAGGGCCTTGGGGACGCATCGGCATCGCGGTGGCTGCAAATTCCGATCGCGTCTATGCCCTCATTCAGGCCGACGAGGGCGGGCTGTATCGCTCGGACGATGGTGGCGAATCGTGGCAGCTCGTCAATCCCGACCACAGTTTGCGCCAGCGCCCCTGGTACTACATGCACGTTATCGCCGACCCACAAGATGCGGATCTGCTGTACATCATGAACGTGGATGCCTTCAAGTCAACCGACGGCGGGCGCAGCTTCAACAAAGTGAAAGTGCCGCACGGAGACAATCACGGACTGTGGATTGATCCGAGGAACACGAAACGGATGGCGCTAAGCAACGATGGCGGAGTCTCTGTGAGTACGGATGGCGGGAAGAGCTGGACCCAGCAAGACAACCAGCCCACCGCGCAGTTCTATCACGTAATTACTGATACCCGGACGCCTTACTTCGTGTACGGGGCGCAGCAAGACAACTCCACCGTTGCGATAGCGAGCCGCAGCGACGATGGCACGATTGGGCGGTCGGATTGGTATCCAGTTGGGGGCGGCGAAGCGGGATACATCGCGCCGTACCCGCCCGATCCAAATATCGTGTATGCCGGAGACTATGAAGGCAATCTGACGCGTTTCGACAAGCGCACCGGACAGGTGCAGAACATCGCAGTAAGCCCGGTGCTGACGGACGCGAAAGGTGCGGCGACCCTGGAGCATCGTTTCCAGTGGACCGCGCCCCTGATTACTTCTCCGCATGACCCAAACGTTCTGTACTATGGCGGGGAGCGTCTCTTCAAAACCAGCGATGGCGGGGTCAAGTGGGAAGCTGTGAGTCCCGACCTGACCCGCAATGACAAGAGCAAGCAGATCGCATCCGGCGGGCCTATTACCATTGACGACACCGGGACTGAGTACTACGACACCGTCTTTTCCATTGCCGAGTCGCCGCTGGAGAAGGGCGTGATCTGGGTAGGGACTGACGACGGGCTGGTGCAGATCACTCGCGACGGCGGCCAGCGCTGGACCAACATCACGCCCAAGGACATGCCGGAATGGAGCCGCATCAGCCAGATTGATGTGTCCCCCCAAGAAAAGGGCGTGGCCTATGTGGCGGCGGATCGTCACCAGAGCGATGACCTGAAGCCTTACATCTACAAGACCACGGATTACGGGGCGACTTGGAGCAAGATCACCAGCGGGATTCCAGAAACTGCTTTCGTGCGAGCGGTGCGGGAAGACCCCAAGCGTCACGGCTTGCTCTACGCCGTCACCGAGCGGGGCGTGTATGTGTCGTTTAATGATGGGGCGGACTGGAAATCCCTCCAGTTGAATCTGCCGACGGTGCCGGTGCATGACTTGGTCATAAAGAATGACGACCTGGTGCTCGCCACCCACGGCCGGGCGTTCTGGATTCTGGATGATGTCTCGCCGCTGCGCCAGTTCGCTGCCGACGTCGCTGACAAAGATACTTATTTGTATAAGCCTGCGACAGCCTTTCGCTTGCACAATGGAGGAGAGGAGCGCGCCGGAAAACTCACGGGCAGCAATCCGCCACCAGGAGCGGTTATCTACTACTACGTGAAGGCGGAGTCTAAGAAAGAGCCGAAGCCGGAGACGAAGATCGAGATACTGGATGCCGCGGGCAAGGTGATCCGCAGCTATTCCAGCAATCGCACCTTGCCGGAGGAGGAGGCGCTCACTCCAGACCAGAAGAAGCCGGAGAAGGAAATCAAGCAGGAAGTGGGGTTAAACCGGTTCGCGTGGGACTTGCACTATCAAGCTGCAAGGCGCGTGCCGGGATATTACCTGTATGAGTACCAGGATGGATCTGCCGGCCCGCTGGCCTTGCCGGGCCCGTACCAGGTACGACTGACTGTGGATGGAAAAACGCAGACTGTTCCGTTGGAATTGAAAGCCGATGCACGGGTGAAGATTCCTCAGGCGGATATGGAGAAGCAGTTCCAGACTTTGCTGGGGCTACGCGATGAATTGAATCGGGTGTATGACGCAGTGAACCAGATTCAGGACGTCCGGCAACAGGTGACCGGGCTGGCTAAGCGTCTGCCTGCCAGTTCCAAGGCAGTGGCCGATGCCGCGGCTGCGCTGGATGCGAAGCTAGTGGCGGTGCGGGACGCACTCGTCAACTTCAAGATCACGGCCAATGAAGACTCGCTGGCTTATCCGCCTGGGATTGACGGATCAGTGGCCTTCATTGCGATGCAGATTGCCGCATCCTCCGATGCTGCGCCGACTGAATCGCAGATGCGGCAGGCCGAGAAATCGATCCGCGAGGCTGAAGCGGTGCTGGCCAGATGGTCAGACCTGCAGCGGACGGACCTGGCTGGATTCCAGAAGATGGCGGCAGAGCAGGGAATTTCCGCAGTGGTAGTGCCCCCGGCCGGCCAATAGGCCGCGAGCCGGGGGTCTGCGTGTTGTGGACCATTTTTTTGCATCTAAGTTTGAGTGTTTATGGAGTTGCGATCCATACCGGGCGGAAAAAGAACGGTAGTTCTCTATCTGTGCGTTTTTCTGTTCTCGGTCTGCCTGAGTGCGGGACATGTTTGTCCAGACGGGAGCCACTCCGACCTGTCCCGACACGAGATTACGTCTTCTCCCAATCCGGCTTGCTTGATTTGCATGGCAGCCCACTCCACGTTGCTGCTTCTGCTGCTGGTATTGCTGCAATTACTGGTCGCCCCGGCTAGTTTTCGATTTGTTTCGGCGCGACGGCTTTTCTTTCCGCCAGCTTTCCATATGTATGTTCGCCCCCCTCCAGCATTCTGAGTCGCACTGCTGAAGAACGCTGCGGAGCAAACCCTGCCTGCAGACTCGCACTCTCACTTTCCTTCTGACAGGAGTGGACCAATGAAGCATTTGATTTTTGCAGTTACGCTGGCGACGTTGACTTCGACAGCCATGTGGGGGCAGCAAGCGACGGCGGGAGACACAGCGGCCTTGGAGCAAAAGTTCCGGGACATGGAGGATCGGATCATTGCGCTGGAGGGGCAGGTGCGAGCTCTTAAGGCAGCGGCAGCACAAGCTCAACCGGCCCCGGTGGCGACTCCCGAGATAGCCACGGAACAAGCGCCCTTGGCGTCCGGAACTGCGCCCGCGGAGACTTCGGCGACCAGTTCGAGCAGTGCATTGGCACGGCCCATCAATCTTGGGGGCGCATCCAATGCAGGGAAGGCGCTGAATCCTGACCTTAGCGTGATCGGCGACTTCATCGGCGTGGCGGGGCATAATTCGATTTCGCCCTCTCCGGCCCTCGAGATGCATGAGTCAGAAATCGGGTTGCAGGCGGTTATTGACCCCTACGCGCGCGGCGACTTTTTCTTGAGTTTTGGAGAAAAGGGCGTCAACGTGGAAGAGGGCTTCATCACCTTCACCGCGCTGCCCGCCGGCTTCACCGCGCGGGTAGGAAAGATGCGTTCTGCCTTCGGCAAAGTCAACATGATGCACAACCATGTGCTCCCGTTTGTGGACCGTCCGCTGGTGAGTAACAGTTTGACCGGCGGGGAAGATGGCATTGATGACGCTGGGTTTTCCATCGAGCACATTCTTCCCGCGCCCAAAGGAATATTTTTGGATGTAACGGCCCAGTTGTTCCGCGGCGACTCAGGCAGCGGCGACCAACTCGTGTTCCAGTCGCATCGCAAAAGCGACGTGAGTACGGTCGAACATCTGCGCGCGTACAAAGACCTTACCGAATCCACCAACCTGGATATTGGGCTATCGTACGCGCGTGGACACAACGAGCTCGGTAGTGCCTTCTTGACCCAGCTCTACGGGGTTGATGCCACGGTGCACTGGAAACCCTTGCGGCGGGCCATTTATCACTCGTTCGTGGGCCGGAGCGAGTTCATCTGGAGCCAGCGCCAGCAACTCCCGGTTGAGCAGCGGGCGTTTGGTTTCTATACCTCAGGCGAGTATCAACTGGGGCGCCGCTGGTTTGTCGGAGGCCGCTATGATTTGTCAGATCGCAGCCGGTTTGCCAATCAGACCGACAAAGGCGGATCGGCGATTTTGACCTACTGGCCAAGTGAGTTCAGCCAGATTCGCACGCAGTATCGCTATACCAAGTATGCTGAGAATATTGGCGCCCACGAAGTGCTGTTCCAGGTACTGTTTTCGCTGGGAGCACATGGAGCTCATCCGTTTTAATCAGAAAAAGTTTATGAGGAGTCGGCACTTATGAAGAACCTGAATGGAATACGTGCGCTGGTGGCGGTTGCGCTGGGCATGGCGCTGAGCGCAATCCCGGCTGCTGCTAAGAAGCTGAACGTAGTCACCTCCACCAGTGATCTAGCGTCGTTGGCGATGGAAGTGGGCGGAGATCGCATCAACATCGATTCCATCGCTAAAGGCTATCAGGACCCGCACTTTGTGGAGGCCAAGCCCAGTTTCCTGCTCAAACTCAAGCAGGCGGATGTCCTGCTGGTAGTCGGACTTGAGTTGGAAATCGGTTGGCTGCCGCCTCTCATCACCCAAAGCGGCAATCCCAGGGTGCAGGTGGGCGGTCAAGGCTATCTCGACGCATCGCAGTTCGCCGAAATTATGGAAATTCCCAGTGGTCCAGTGTCGCGGGCCATGGGCGATGTACACCCGCTCGGCAACCCGCATTATTGGCTGGATCCGGCTAACGGACGCAGGATCGCCCGCGGCATTGCCAACAAACTGGGTGAGTTGGATCCCAGCGATGCTTCCTATTTTCAAGAGCGCTTCAAGGACTTTGACCGCCGCCTCAGCGATGCCGAAAAGAAGTGGGACGCAGAGATGTTGCCATACCGAGGGCGCAAGGTCGTGACATACCATAACTCGGCCACGAATTTCGCCAAGCATTTTGGGCTGAATGTAGTGGGCTACGTGGAACCGCGCCCCGGCATTCCCCCGACCCCGGGCCACACCATTGAGTTGATGGGCCTGATGAAACGGGACAAAATTAAAGTAATACTAGTGGAGCCGTATTTTGATTTGAAGACCCCAAATTCCATTGCCCACGAGACCGGCGGCAGGGTGATTGTGTTCTTGCCATCCGTGGGCGGCGAAAAAGAAGTAACGGACTATTTCAAGTTATTTGATTACGATATTGCTTTACTGACGAAGGCATTCCAGGAAACCAACTAACGAGGGAGCGGGAATGGAGATTCTGCCGTTTTTGTTGTGGCCGTTTATGGCAAGCTTGATCCTGACCGGGATCCATGCCTACTTGGGTGTGCACGTGGTGGAGCGAGGCGTGATCTTCGTGGACCTGGCCCTGGCGCAGATTGCCGCCCTGGGGGCGACCATGGCGATTCTGATTGGGCTCAATCCGCATGGGCGAGGCGCTTATTTCCTCAGCCTCGGATTTACATTTTTGGGTGCCGCCATCTTTGCCTTTGCCCGCAGCCGCCGTGGTCACATCCCGCAGGAAGCCTTCATTGGGATTGCCTATGCCGTGGCATCGGCAGCGGCTATTCTCACTATGAGCAAGGCCACCGGCGAAACTGAGCACCTCAAGGACATGCTGGTAGGGAACATCCTAGCCGTCTCAAAAGACGAAGTGCTGAAAACCGCGCTCCTATACGGTGCCGTCGGCCTGTTTCACTACATCTTCCGCAAAAAGTTCTTGTTGATCTCCACCAGCCATGCCGAAGCAGAAAAGCAAGGGCTCAACGTGCGTTTTTGGGATTTCCTCTTTTATGCGTCGTTCGGTTTCGTGGTCACCTCGTCCGTGGCGATTGCCGGCGTGCTGCTGGTTTTCTGCTATTTGATTGTCCCGTCGGTGGGCGCCATGTTGTTTGCCGACAGAGTGGGCCCGCGCCTGGCCATCGGGTGGACTATGGGCACGCTAGTTTCCGCGCTGGGAGTTTATCTCTCGGTTACGCTCGACATGCCGACCGGAGCGATGATCGTCTGCACGTTTGGCGGCGTGCTCATCCTGATGTTTCTGCTCCATGCGCTCTTCTTTCGTCGGCGTTCCACCCCTGCGTCAGGTGGATCGGGCTCCGCGGTCGAAGCGCGGATGGTGGAACAGCAGCGCTAGCTGGGGAGTCGCGAGCGAAGAGTCGCGAGCAGCAAGGCAGTCCACGTCGGGACCGCGTCTATTGCGGCTGTTAGGTAGCACCGTCTGACTGCGGCTCAGATGAACAGTTCATCCTGCGGTCCGCTTGCCCCGTTGCGGCGACGCTTCTGTCCCAACAACACTTCCATCCCGGTGGTCACCGCCCGCATGATCCCCGACAATTGCCGAATTGGCGAATTGACCGTCCGGTGAAGCGTCTCGGTGGTTTCTTCCACCCGATCCATGGTGCGGCTGATGAGATCGTCGGCGCGGATGATTTGCAGCCGCGAACGGTCAATCACGTCGCTGACTGTAACATCCAGCCGTCCAATCTGTCCCCGTACCAGCGCGGTCGATTCGCTTAGGTTCCCCGCAATGCTGTCCACCTTGGGGCCCAGCTTCAACAACAAGGCGTGCGCATCGTTGATCTTGGGACGCAGGTCGGTGATCAGAGTGTGCGCCTGTTCGATCATGGGCAGCGTTTTGGATTTCAAGTCTTCCGCGAGTAGCGTCACTTGGGCCTTGGTTTTCATCAAGGCTAGCGCGATCCCCAGCATGGCCAGTGCCTGCAGAACGACCGCTGCCGTGATCACACTAATCAGGATCATCATCGTGTGGTCCATGTCACCTCTCCCGGAGATTCAGCTCTCGCTCTGTCCGCCTGCTGACTAGCTATTTGGGGCGTCCGTGCCGGGCACTTCGTCCGTGGCCTCATGATAGGCCTGCCGTCCCGCCTCGTAGGCATTGCGGAACTGCTGCTTCTGCTGGTTGACGGCATCTCTGCCGCGATCGACCAGGTCCGCAGCCTGGCTGCGCGCCCTGCGTGCCCGCTCTTTCAGCACATCCGCACCGTCTTCCGCGCGAGCGCGAAGCACTTCCCGCGTCTCCTCGCCAGCCTTGGGCGCATACAAAACTCCTACGAGTGCACCCACACCTAAACCCGCCAAAAACCACAAGAATCCATTGCTATCGTTCTCCGACATAATGCCTCCTCTCTCCAACTTCTTTGCAGATGGTACCACCCAAATGCGGGAAAAACAATTCACGAATGGCGACCGCTTGTGACCTGCGCCCTTGTGGCGCGGGGTGAAACAAGAGACAATCGGGTGGAGGCTGTGGAGGACGGTTTTGTCCGATCAAAAATACCGCCAACGTGGATATCAGGATTCTGGCGGAAAAGAGAAAAAGAGCTTCGGTGAGAAGCCGGTTAAGCGTGACCCCGACAACACCTTCGGGCCTCGGCCGCTGCAGATGGCGGCTTCCCGCACCTTGTCGCGCTGCGCCGAGTGTGGCAACATCCTGCTCTCTGGCAGCGACGCCTCGTCGTCATGTCCGAAGTGCGGCTTCGCCCTTCACTCTTGTAAACAGTGTTCGCACTTTGACCCCTCTTGCCGCTTCGAGTGCGGTGAAAATATCCCGGTGCGCGTCCAGCCGAAAGACAAAGTCAATGACTGCCAGTTTTATGCCATGCGGGTCATGCTAGAGAAAGAAACCTCCAGCCAGCCCATCGTTCGCCCCGACGATGCTCGCCGCGCTTTTGACAATCTTTTCAAGAAATAAGCCCTTCAAGAAATAAGCCAGAGATCCATCAAGGTTTTTGCGTGGGACGCAGGACGATTTCGCTGATAAACGAATTCGGCGCTTGCGTCACTAGCATCGCGACGGTATGAGCCACGTCTTCGGGGGCAAGCATCTTGCTGGAATCTTTCCCGGTGTGCGGACTGAATTCAGTCGCCACTGACCCGGGACAAATCACTGACACGCGAATATTGTGACCACGTAATTCTTCCGCCACCGAGTAGGTGAGCCCGTTCAATCCCCATTTGGAAGCTGAGTAGGCGGCGCCGTTGAGCACCGCATTCTTGCTGGCGATTGAAGAAATGTTGATGATGTGGCCGCGTCCGGCCCGGATCATCATGGGAGCGAAGCTCCGAATGCAGTAATACACGCCGCGCAGGTTGGTGTTCAAAATCGCATCCCAAGACTCCGGTGACATTTCGTGAAGGGGGCACCCGAAAACCCCAACGCCTGCATTGTTAACCAGAATGTCAATGTTACCGTGTTTCTTCGCAACCCACTCGGCCGCGGCTTCCACTGAACCCAGTCCGGTCACGTCACACACTACCTCTTCGGCTTTTCCGCCGGCGCCGCGAATTTTCTTGCCGATCTGCTCGAGCCGCACTGGCGTCCTCCCGCACAGGATGACGGTCGCTCCCAGACTGGCCAGCCGCTCGGCGATGGAAGCGCCGATTCCTTTGCTGGCGCCGGTGACGAATGCAGTTTGCGAATCAAGGGGTCGGTCAACGGTTTCCATAAGAGTTTTAGATGCCGGGCAAGCGGCAATAGCGCCTGACCATCCCCACACGCTTCCGCGGCATCATAGCAGCGGGGAGGAGCTATCGATGGACGGGCATTCATGTTGCCTTAACCTGAATCTACCCATATAATCCGGCAGAACGAGAAATATTCGCGGCGCGGCGTGTCTGTGCGCGATGCGATAATTTTCGAGGCCTGTCAGCAAACTACGGTTTGAGCCCAGAGCAAGGTCTATGTGGCTCGCATCCATAGGGCAGGGAGCCGTTCGCAACTTCCCCGAGAGACTAAGGAGCAATACGAATGAAGAACATCGTTCTCGCGATTGTGCTGGGCTTAAGTGCCGCTGCCGTCGCCCTAGCCCAAACGGCCGCAGCGCCAACCCAAACTGCCCCCGCACAAACTGCCCCCGCCCAAACTGCACCGGCCCAAACTGCACCGGCCCAAACCGCTCCTGCCGCACCGGCGCCAAAAAAAGAAATCAAGGACCCTGTAGAGTACAACGCCTACGTGGGTGCCTTGCAACAGAACGACCCCAACGCCAAAGTGAGCGGCCTGGAAGCCTATTTGCAGCAGTATCCCAACAGCGTTATGAAGGAAGACGCTCTGGATGTTTTGATCACAGCTTACCAGCAGACCGGTAACGCCGCCAAACTAAGCGACACCGCAAACCGTCTGCTTGCTGTCAATCCCGACAATGCCAAAGCCTTGGCTTTCCGCTCGTATTTCGAGCGCTCGACCCAGAAATGGCCCGAGGCCAAAGCAGACGCCGAGCGCGGGTTGCAGGCTCTGCCCAAGGTCACCAAGGTAGAGGGCGAGTCCGACGCCGACTTTGCCAAGCGCAAAGCCAATCTGGCTGCGGTGCTCAATAGCGTGGCTGGATTCGCTTCCATGCAGTTGAAGGACAATGCGGCCGCGGCGAAATACCTGCGGGCCTCGGTAGACGCCAACCCCACCAATGTCGAAGATATTTATCCGCTGGCTCTGGCCTATTTCGGGACCACGCCGCCGGATGACGTCAATGGCCTGTTTTTCATTGCCCGCGCCGCCAACCTGGTGGCCGACCCCAAGGGAAAAGAACAAATTGCCAAATTCGGCAAGAGCAAATACGTGAAGTATCACGGAAGCGAAGAAGGTTGGACCGAGTTGCTAACGCAGACTGCCACCACCACTCTTCCTCCAGCCGGTTTCACCATTAAGCAGTTCATCCCGCCGACCCCGGCTGAGCAGGCTGCAGCCTTGGTCCAGGGCAAGACCGCCGAGCAAATGAAAGCACTCAGTTTCGGCGAATGGGAACTGGTGCTTTCAGAAGGCACGCAAGAAGACGCCGATAAGGTCTGGGCAGCAATCAAAGATACCAAATTGGTGATGGAAGCTCAGGTCGTTGAGGCCACTGCCACCAAGCTGATGATCGCCGCCAGTCAAGACGACATTGACGCGAAGCGCGCCGATATCGAACTGACTATGCCTGCCGCCATTCCGGTCAAGCAGATCCCTCAAGTGGGCGCAACGATTGACTTCGAAGGCTACCCTGCCTCTTACGACAAGAAGCCATTCCTGATGAAGATGTCAAAAGGAGCTCTGTACAGTAAAGGTGCCCCCAAGACTCCTGCCAGACCACCCGTGCACCGCAAGCCAGCCGCCCACTAAGTTTGCGATGGGCAGATACACGTTAAAAAGTGCAGCCGATAGCGGCTGCACTTTTTCTTTGAGAAGTTTTAGATTAAACCGGAGCGACGCTCATCGCGCCATCTTGCGCTCCGCGGCCACTGGACGGACGCTTTTCGAAGGACGCTTAGAGCCCCGTAACTGCCGCACGTCGATCTTCAGCTCTTCCAAAGTGCGGCTCAAGGTGTTTCGGTGCATCTGGAGCTGTTTGGCCGCCCGGCACTGGTTGCCTTTGTTTTCCAGCAGGACGGCGATGATGAAGCGTTTCTTGAATTCGCGGACGGCCTCGGAATAAAGAATATTGCTTTTGTTCATCTGCGAGACCAGAGCTTCAAGCTGTTCTTTCACTGGTGGTTCCTCGTTTCTTTTAACTAATGTCGTGTGCTTCTTACCAGACTTCAGTGTGACTCGGGTTTCGGGGATCCTTCAGAGTGAGACTGGTCCTTAAGTAATTGCAATCCCTGATGGAACCGGGAACGCAGTTCCGCGGGCGCAAGCCAGACCGCAGCGCGCCCCGCAACCAGAAAATAAGGGGCCAACTCCGAACCTTGCAACCACTGTGCAGTGGGAGCGAATGAGGCCATTCCCACCAACACCACTGCCACCAACAATCCTGCACGCAACAGCCCAAGGACGCCGCCCAGCGCGCGATCAAACGCGCTCAAGCCTACTTCCTTCACCATCCACCGCGTTAACTTTCCCGCGATGCTAAACACGAATGCCACGCCGACAAAGATCACCAGAAACGCGGCTATGTCCCCCAGCCATGCGGACTTCAAATGCGGCTCGAACCAGGCTGACAGACGATGATACTGCCATGCCGCGACGATATAACCCACTACCAGGCCCGCTAGGCTAAGTGCGATGTGGAAGAATCCCTCCTGCACCGCTTCCACTACCGAGAACGCTATGGCGGCCACCATCACCCAGTCGGCAATATTCACTCGCTCCGCCCTTTCTGCGACTCAAACCGCCAGCGATTTGCCGGTCAATAGGCTGTACGCCTCTAGGTACTTGTCACTGGTGCGCTGCGCCACGTCAGGCGGAAGGGGTGGTGCCGGAGGTTGCTTGTTCCAACGAATCTGTTCCAGGTAGTCGCGAACATACTGCTTGTCGTAAGAGTCCTGGGCCCGCCCCGGCTCATACTTGTCTGCCGGCCAGAAGCGCGAAGAATCCGGCGTCAGCACTTCATCCGCCAGCGTGATGCCGTTGGCGGTGCGCCCAAACTCGAACTTCGTATCGGCGATAATGATGCCGCGCTCACGGGCGTGGTCGGACGCCTTCTGGTAAATCCGTAGGGTCAAATCGCGTAACTGCGCGCTGGCTTCTTGCCCCACCAAGTGGGACATGCGCTCAAACGAGATGTTTTCGTCGTGTCCACTGACGGCTTTGGTCGCCGGAGTGAAAATCGGTTCCGCCAGCCGGTCTGATTCTTTCAGCCCCGCGGGCAAGGGGATCCCGCAGACTTCGCCGGTTGCCTGGTACTCCTTCCAGGCAGAGCCGGAAAGATAGCCGCGCACCACGCACTCGACGGGAAACATTTCCGCACGGGCAACGATCATGGAGCGGCCCCGCAATTCATCCTCATACTTCCGGACTTCGGCGGGATATTGCTTCACATCGGCCGTCACCAGGTGATTGGGCACGATGTCCTTTAGTAAGTCGAACCAAAACAGCGAAAGCTGGGTCAACACGCAACCCTTCATGGGAATTCCAGTCGCCAGCACATAATCAAATGCTGAAAGGCGATCGGTGGCGACGAATAGCAACTGGTCGCTGCTCAGCAAATACACGTCGCGGACCTTGCCGCTGGCGTGCAGTTTTAGTTCGGGAAAGTCAGTCTGCAAAAGGACGGGGCGGGTGGCTTGTGCGCTCATAATGTGGAATTTTTATTGTGAGAATCGAGTGGCAATTCTAGCTGTTTCCAAAATTTTGTCAACGGCATGCGTCACACTCTGCCGAAGAAATTGTCGCGGGCAGATCGACACATCAATTGTTGCTGGTGATGTAATGCAAGCGCTTAGCGAACGCCGTGGCGCAAATCCGCATTGTGGAAAAGCTGAGGATGGTTCCAAAAAAATATTTTATGCAGACGCTACACAGCTTGTGCAACCCCGCTTCTTCCGCTTAGTGCAGCGTCGCTCAGCTTGTGCAAGGCGGGCCTTCCGCTTGTGCAATGTCACTCTTCCGCTGGTGCAACATCGCTTCACAGCTTGTGCAACGTCGTTCTTCCGCTTGTGAACGTGGTCTTATCGCTTGTGGCGCGTTATTCTTCCGATTGTGCGATGTCGCTCTACCGCTTGTGCAACGTCGCTCGACGGCTTGTGAACGCGGCCCTACCCCCCGTGAAATGTGGCCCTCTCGCTTGTTGAATGTCGCTGTTCCGCTTGTGCAAGGTGGCCCGTCTGCTTGTTCGATATCGCAATTCTGATCCCGGTGCCGCGAGGGACCGCCCAAAGGAGCCAACCAGTTCACTGGTGGGTACGCGTCCCCTACGGCCCGCCTCCCGGAGGGAGGCCTGAAACAAGTTCGATCATCCCATGATCGCCAGGGAAAGTGACTGAATCTATCGACTTTGATGGGGCGGCACGGAATCGGCTCACCTTATGTTCATCGGCCGCTTTTTACCTACGCCGTCGCCCCAAACCTCACCGAAACCAGCTTCGACACTCCCGGCTCCTGCATGGTTACGCCATAAAGCACCGGCGCGATGCTCATGGTCTTCTTACTGTGGGTGATCAGCACGAACTGCGTCTTCACGCTCATCTCGCGCACCAATTCCGTGAAGCGTGCGATGTTGGCTTCGTCCAGGGGCGCGTCCACTTCGTCCAGAATGCAGAACGGACTGGGCTGGTACTGAAAGATGCCAACCAATAGAGCCAGCGCCGTGAGGGCTTTTTCGCCGCCAGACAGCAGCAACACGTTCTGCAGCTTCTTTCCCGGAGGCGAGGCCACAACATCAATCCCGCTGTCTGCGCTGTTCTCTTCGTCGGTCAGGCGCATGAAGGCGTGGCCGCCGCCGAACAGTTTCTTGAACGTCGTCTGGAAATTCTCGTTGATCCGGTGGAATGCTTCCTCGAACTTCTCCCGCGAGATCTGGTCAATTTCCTTGATGGTGGCTTGCGTGTTCTCGATGGCGTCAATCAAATCTTTGCGCTGCGTTTCCAGGAAAAGGTGGCGTTCGGAGGTCTCTTTATACTCTTCGAGCGCCATCATATTGACTGGGCCCATGTTGTCGAGTCGAGTGCGGATTTCGCGGTAAGCGGTGTCTTGCTCGCCCAGTTCCTCCCCGCTGACCACCGCAATGGTAGCGTCGGCCATCAGCACGGGCCGCTCAATGCCTAACTCGCTGAAGCAGGTTTCGCCCAAGTACTGCAAGTCCGACTGCAGCTTAGCCGCCGCCGCCGAAAGCTCGCCGCGGCGATCCCGCGCCTGGTCGAGCGACTGGCGGGCGCTGCGCAGCAACTCGTCAATTTCGCCGATGCGAGCCCGCACTTGTTCTGACTCAAATTGCAATAGTCCGGCTCGCGCTTCTCCCACGTTGCGTTCCCCATCCCACGCCACCAAGGCGGCTGCCAATTGTTCGTTTTCGGCTTGCCGCTGGGCAATCTCCGCCGTGGCGCTTTCCATCTGCCCCTGCAGAGCGGCTAGGCGCTGACGCATTTCCGTGACCAGCGACTCGGTGCGCTGCAGAGTTGCGGCTGCCGAGCAATGGCGTTCCTCCAAGGCAGCGACCCGCGCTGCTTTTTGCGACGCTGTGGCTGCGGCCAGGTCGCGCAGGGAGCGCAGCGCCGCCAACCGCTCCTGCCCAGCTCCCAATAGAATTTCGAGTTGACTGCGCTGCGCGTCCAGCGCCGAAACTTCCGCCTGGCGCGAGCCCATCACGGTTTCCTGTTCGCTGCGTTCGCCGGCCAGCCGTTGCAATTCACGCTCGCTGATCTGTACTCGCTCGCGAATGCGCATCATCTCCGCGTCTAGCTGCTGCAGCATGTGGCCGGAGGTCATGGACTGTTTGTCGGCCTCCCGCCTCTCGTCTTCCAATCGGCTGAGCAGAGTCGTCAGCTCGCCGATCTCGCGCCCCAGCAGTACTACCTTGGCTTCGCCCTGGTTAAGGGCTCGTTCCAATTCTTCCATCTGCCGCAGCAGGTCGCGCAACTCGCGCTTCATCGAAAGAGGGCCTTCCGAGCGCTGCTTGCCCCCGGTGACCGTGACGTTGTGGAAACACTCGCCAGAATGCGACAGGAAAAAGGCGTCGGGATTTTCAAGCGCCAGGCTACGTGCTGCGCTGGCGTCTGGCACCATAAATCCGTCGCGCAGTTTCGGCAAAATCACTTCCAGCGATCTGCCGAATCCGTTGAGCACGCGAATGCTGTTCTTTAATGGCACAATCGTGGCATTCGGCGGCGAGAACTGCGTGCTCTCGTCGGCAACGAACGAAAACTTGGCTTGCGAATCCTCCGGATGCACCAGGAACGTCGCTCGTCCGTCAACGTCCGCTTGCAGCAGCCGCAAGCCTTCATTCGCGGAGTCCCACGACTTGACCACGATATAGTTCAGTTCGTCCCGCAGAAACTCCTCGACCACCCTCTCGTAGCGCGGTTCCACTTCCAGAAAGTCAGCCAGCACACCTGCCGGCTTCATG
The DNA here is from genome assembly GCA_038211475.1 of Terriglobales bacterium. Lineage (GTDB taxonomy): Bacteria > Acidobacteriota > Terriglobia > Terriglobales > Acidobacteriaceae > JANYBT01. Next base: position 51,425 of record JBBQVN010000009.1, read on the forward strand.
CCACCCTGCATCGCTCCCGACTGGAAAAGCCGCTTCACCGAGTCGGTCGAGTAGCCGTGCTCCGCAATCATGGCTTCGAGCGATCCCTTCTTGCCCAGCCCGGACGCGTACTCCGCGCGCAGCCCGTCTAGGCGTGTCTTGGCTTCGCTTTCTTCGCCACGCTTGCTTTCGATAGTCCGGCGCACCAGTGTCGTCTCTTCGGCCAAGCCCTTGGCCCGCTGTGACACCGATTCGAACTCCAGCGCCAACTGCCCGCGTTGTCCGCCAAACGCCGCCACTTGCGAACTCGCCGTAGTCATCTCGGTCGTCAAGCGGTACCACTCGCGTTCGATTCCAGCCAGACGCTCTTCCGCTTGCGTCCTCTGGTTGCGCCGGTCCGCCGCCGCCGCCACCAACTCCATGATGGTTTTGCGGCTGGTTTCCTGGTCCTGTTCCAGCCGGGACAGATTCAGTCCTGCTGCGGTCGCCTCCTGCTGGCTTAGCGTCATCTCCGCATTGGCTGCGGCGAGATCCGCGGCGGCCGAGTCCAGCGTCTGCTGATGCGCCGCCCGCTCTTCGCTTAGCGACGTCCAACGCTGCTCCAACTGCGCTAGTTCAGCCTGCCACGCCGCCGACCGCGCCACTAACTCCACGTTCCGCTCATCGTTAGTGCGGCGGCGCGCCTGGGCGCGGTCGCTCTCGATCTTGATCTCGCTCAGCCGATCCAGATTTTGCCGCGATTCCGTTTCAATCGCATACCCGCGTTGCATGCGCTCAGTGTGCTCCGTCTCTAACTGCTGCACCGCATCGCTCTGATGATGAATGTCCTCAGAGAGCTGGTTGATCTGCATATCCAGCCCGGCCCCGTCCTGCTCCATCTGTGCGAATTTGCTGGCCAGCACCACCCGCAGCTTTTCCCGCATCTCATCGCGCAGCTTCGCGTACCGTTCTGCCTTCTTGGCCTGCCGATGCAGCGAATTCATCTGCCGCGTCACTTCTTCAAAAATGTCGTTCACCCGGTTCAGATTCAGCTTGGCATCTTCCAGCCGCGCCTCGGCCAGACGCTTCTTGGTCTTGAACTTGGTGACCCCCGCCGCCTCTTCAATAATCGCCCGGCGATCAGTCGGTCGGCTGCTCAGTATCTGCCCAATCCGTCCCTGCTCGATCAGCGCATAAGACTCGGGTCCCAGTCCTGTGCCCATAAATATTTCCTGGATGTCGCGCAGCCGGCACAGCTTGCCGTTCAGCAGATATTCGCTGTCGCCCGAACGAAACAAGCGCCGCGTCACTACAACTTCGCCCGCCTTAAACTGCTGCTGAAATTTGCGCCGCCTGATTTTAAGCACTACCTGCGGTCCGGCTTGCCCGTTGGAAGTACCGGCCTCGGCATCGTCGCTTTCGTCGCCCCGCCCCGGCTGCGTTTCTTCCGTCACCTGTTCGGTCTCGGCCGCGGCGGTAGCGCGGATCTCGGCTTCGTCCCAATCCTCAGCCGGCAAATCGTTCTGGATCTCAATTTCGGTGGGTTCATTCGCGCCCGGCCCGGAGTATTCCTCCGGATCAATCAGCGTCAGGCACACCTCCGCCATGCCGGTAGGCTTGCGATCGCGCGTGCCCGCGAAGATCACGTCCTCCATCCGCGAACCGCGCAGCGACTTCGCCGACTGCTCCCCCAGCACCCACGAGATGGCGTCCGCAATGTTCGATTTGCCGCACCCGTTCGGTCCGATGATGGCAGCAATGCCCTCGCCGTGGAACTTCAGTTCGGTGCGATCACAGAAAGACTTGAATCCCAGGATTTGCAGCTTCTTTAGTTTCAGCAACTCTAGACTCCTTGCCGGTCTTCGTTTCCCCGGATCGCGCCGCGATGGGCCCGGTTCCGGGCATTGCAAAGACCCGCTTACGGCGTTGGCTGGGACGCGTTGCGAGTAGTCACTTTGATGGACATTCAAAGCCGCCGGTTACTCTCCGGGTACCTCCCCGGATAGTTCCCACGTCAAAGCCTCTACCAAGCGCCGGGCAGAGGGAATCGAATGGGTTAAGAGTAAAGCTGATTCCCGTCGCGGTCAAGACATAAACGCAATATATTGTGTACGCATTCCAGATAACCCGCTATATTGCACACTCGCTGCAGCAAATGTGCGGTTTGTGGGTGAAAAAGGGTGGGAGGCAGGAAGGTCGCGAGAGCAGAATGATTGTGGACCCGGAAAGGGGGAGAATGCAAGGGGTTTCTGGGTCGCGGACGATGCTAATATCACGCCACATCGCATTCAAGTCACTTGCTTTCGACGCGGGGTATCTCTACTCTCCGAGGGAGGGCAAGAATCTTGGATAGTCCCCCACGCTTTTTCCCGTTAGCCGCAAAAACCATCGTTTGTCATACCATCACCTATTTCGTGATGGGACTTCTCGCGGCCCACTTCCTCAATTACGCCGCGGTCTTGGCTGCCCCGGACTCCGGGATGCGGCACATCACCGATCGCTGGGTCATGGCCGGGCCCCTGTTTCAACCCTTGCGCGGTCTGGTCTTTGCGCTGGTCTTCTATCCATTGCGGGAGTGCCTGTTCGGCAGGAAGTACGGTTGGCTGGTAATGAGTTGGATGCTGATAGCCCTGGGCATCTTAGCAACCTTCGCCGCAGCTTCCGGCTCCATTGAAGGAATGATCTACACAACAGCGCCCATCCGTTTTCAGCTTCGAGGCTGGCTGGAAGTGGTGCCGCAAGCGTTACTGCTTTCCGCCCTGCTCTGCTACTGGGTGAATCATTCCGAGAAGAAGTGGCTGAACTGGCTCTTGGGCATTGCCTTCCTCGTCATGATGGCGCTGCCCGCTCTTGGGTTGCTCATCCGTCAGGGATAATGACCGTCGAACCGGGTAAGCTCCTATTTCTTCCGTTCCACCAGAAACCTCGCCAACGCCTTCAGCGTCTCCGCTTGCTCCCCAAAGGGATCGAGTTGGGCGGAGGCGGAATCTACCAGGTGGTCGGCTTTCTTGATGGACTGTTCAACTCCAAACAGCGAAGGGTACGTCACCTTTTCGGCGGCGCTGTCTTTGCCCGCCGTCTTGCCCAGTTGCTCGGAGGTCTGAGTCACATCGAGTACATCGTCCACAATCTGGAAGGCCAAGCCGATAGACTCGCCGAATGTGCGCAGCCGCCCAATGGCATCCTCGCTTCCGCCCGCATAAATCCCTCCGCTCACCACGCTGGCCGCAATCAACGCTGCCGTCTTGGCGCGGTGGATGTATTCCAGCGTCTCCAAGCCGGGCTTGGTATGTTCGGCCTCCAGGTCCACCACCTGGCCCCCTATCATGCCCTCCAATGTTCCGGTGCCATGCGCGATTTCAGCAATGATGCGAACCCTCGCGTTAGCAGGACATCGCAAGTGGGCCAGGCATTCATACGCCTGCGTCTGCAGAGCATCCCCGGCGAGGATGGCCACCGCTTCTCCGAACACTTTGTGACACGTCGGACGCCCGCGCCGAAGGTCGTCGTTGTCGAGCGCTGGCAGATCGTCATGGATCAGGGAATAGGTGTGCAGCATTTCCAGGGTTGCACCCAGGTCTGCAATACCCTCGGGGAGCGCACCCGCGATCATGCGTCCGGCTTCCATGCACAGGATAGGCCGCAGCCGCTTCCCACCCGCAAACACACTGTGCCGCATGGCTTGGTGAATGGACGTAGGCCGCTCGGTTGCGCCAGGAAGCAGGCGTTCTAGCGCAGCATCGGTCAGCGCCCGCCCCTGTTCGAGGGTGTCTTTTAGCATGGCTAGGCAGTATAGCAACCGCACGCGTCGGCCAGCAGCCGAAAAGTCAGGCCTGTACGGGTACCTACCGACGCCTGTGCGTTTCGCGGCTGGCATTTCCGCGATTCACCAAACGCGAACCCTCAGGGACCGACCCCGATCGCTAGTGTTTCGCTGGTTTTGCAGCAACCGGCTCGAAGGGCTCCGCTTGCAGTTTGCCATTTTGCTTCATCAGAATTTCCACTTTGCCCTCGGCCTCTTCCAGTTCTTTCCGGCACGAGTTGGAAAGCGTCATCCCTTCTTCGAAAAGGGTCAATGATTTCTCCAGAGGCACTTCGCCCTGTTCCAGTTCGTGGACAATCTTTTCCAAACGTTGCAGGCACTCTTCAAACTTGGCCAATGCTTATGCTCCTGCCGGCTATTCTATTCCCTCAGTACCATTCCCGATCCGGGAATTTGTACCTCCGTCGGCAAACTCTCTTTCCCAATTCGGGAGCGGCTAAGCCGGGGTCGTGGGCCGCGCCGTGCCCAACGCTTCCAGCACGTCCACCGCGGAACTATACCGCCCCATCGGAGCGCTGATCTGTGCTCCCTGCACCATGTCGCGCACGGCAATCAACATCTCGCGCGCAATCGCCACCCCTTCGCCGCGCGCTGCCTCGGGAGTGCTCGCCCGCCCCATTCGCTCAATCACCGAGTCGGGAACCGACACTCGCAACTCGTTTTTCATGAACTCGGCATTCCGCACGCTTACCAG
>JBBQVN010000010.1:0-52045 GCA_038211475.1 Terriglobales bacterium
ATTCCGGTTAGGGTGCGCTGGCCGGGCTGGCTGGCATGCTGTTCGCGGCGAAGAACTTGTGGTCGTAGAGGCTGCGGTAAAAGTGGCCGGAAACTTCGGCTGCCTTGGGACCGAACGTCGGCCGTCCGCCTTGCAGGAAGACCACGGTCACGATGCGTCCCGCCTTGGTGTTGGCGTAGGAGGCGAACCAACCGAAGCGGGTGCCGGCGTGGGAACACGTTCCGGTCTTGCCTAAAATCGATTCTTCGCTGAAGTTGATGCCCAGGCGGCGGGCCGTGCCGTAGGTCACCGCGGCGGCCATGCCGTCCACAATCTGGGGAATTTCCTGGCCAATGTCGAGCCGGCGCTTCACCATCGGCTGGAAACCTGCAATCGCTTCTGGAGTGGTGGGATGCTGAAGGTAATAAAGCGTGCCTCCATTGGAAATCGCCGAGACCAGCGCGCCCAGTTGCAGCGGCGTCATGGAGATGCCTTCGCCGTACGAGCACATTCTGCCTACACCGCCTTGGCTGACGGGAATGGCAGCGGCCGGATAAGCGCCCACGCGCTCGCCTGGAATCTTGCGGCCAGCCAGTTCGCCGAGGCCGTATTGGTGCGCGTAGTAGCTGACTTTCTCAAAACCCAGTCGCCGGCCCAGTTCTTCAAAATAGGCGTTATTGGAGTGCGCAAGCGCCTGCGTTAGGTTTATCGCGTAGTGGCGTCCGATGCGGACTTCGGTATCTTTGTTGACAATGCCCTCGCTCAACGCGGCGAGAGCGACCGACAGCTTGATGGTGGAGCAAGGTTGCGCGCCACTGGACAGCGCCAGCCGCTGGTTGACCATGGTCAGGATGCGTCCGGTCAGCGGGTCGATGGCGACCACGGTGCCATTCATGTTTCCCAATGCGTCGATCGCGGCCTGGCGGACCACCGGATCTTCGCCGGCGGTGACGTCACCCTCAGTCAAGTCTTGCGCAAAAGAACTGGTGTAGAAACGCTCGCGATAGCGGGAGCGGCGGCCGCGAGCGTGACGCGTCGCGGGGCCTCGTTTGTGGGCCAGTTGCCGCATGCGCTTGCGGGCGTGGCGATTTTCAGTAAGGTGGCGGGTCTTGGCTTTAGGAACAAGAGCTTGAGTGCCGATGTGCGCGGCCATCCCGCTCTCTGCCAGCAGCGACAGGCCAATCAGAATCATTCCCAGACGATAAATCCACGTGGCGCGGTTTAAATGCACTTGACTTCCCCGAAACGACTTCTCTTAGCTTTGATGCAAAACGGCTGGATCACTGTTTCACAGTGGTAAACACTTGTCGATAGTAGGCCAGAACCGCCGCGTTAGCAAGGAAATTGTACTTTTTCGTAAATCTACTCTTGCGCCCATAAGTACTTATTGGGCAAGAGGTTATGAGCAACCGATAGGACTGGTACGATCTTTTGTAATCATAACCAAGGTTACTAATGAGGTACTGAAGATCGTGCCTCAAGACCATGGCGAGCGGCCCCCCTACTCCTCGTTGTTGCCCTCACCCAGTTTTTTGTGCATCTCTCGTTCCAGCTTGTCGAGGACCTCGCCGCGTTCGTCGCTCTTCAGTTCGCGCTCTAGCTCCTGCAGAGCCAGCGCAACCACGTGGTAATGGTGGGCGCCGGCAAAGCGCGAGTCAGCGGTAACGTCGAGCCAGACTTTATGCATCAGTTCCAAGTCCTGGGCACGCATGCGCGGGGTGTGAGGACCGAGATAATATTCGCTGACCTCACCTTGTTCGGAGTGAACTTCCAGGGCCAAGCGGGGCCGCGGCTCAGGCAATCGCTCCCAAGCGTCGCCGGCGAGTTTGCCCTGCTGGTCGGCGGTCAGTTTATTGGATAGGCCGCAGATAATCCGGCTCGAGCCTAGCCGCTGTGCTGTCACGATGATGGCGTCAAACACATCGCTGGCGGGCACCATCAGCAGGAAAACGGATCTTCCTTCCTTCTCCGCCACGGCCACCACTGCGGTGAACAACTCTTGCTCGTAGTGGTCAAAGATTTCGCTGGTTTCCATGACGGCGCTGCCGCTAAAAGTGTGCTCACGATGGAACAAGCGAGCGCTCATCACCACGACATCCTGCTTGCCGGTATCGGTGCGTCCCAGAATGCTTTGTAAGTAATACAGGCGGCGAGGATCGCGCACCGCAACGAGAATGTTTCCGTCACGGACCCCCAGCGCGCCACTACCCAGTTCCTGATTGCCGTATACGCGGAACTGGTCGAGCTGCTCAGGCTTGCCGTGGCGCTCTTTGGCGACCATGCGCTCAGAAATCGAGAAGATGGCGAAGAAAACCAGACTGAAGGTCACACCGGCGATGGTGGCTTCCGACTTGGTGAGCAGGTTCACCACCGCCGTGGTCAGCAGAACCACGGAAATGGCCGCCAATCCCAGAGGGATTTCGACTTTTCCGATGTGCAGATTGCCGGGGACCTTCCACTGGCGGTTCTCCGGCTCAGTGAAGCGAAGCACGAGGACGGCCAGCGACTTCATGGCAAAGCTCCAAATCACTCCGAAGGCGTAAAGCCCGGCCAGCTTGTACACATCGCCGCCACTGGCGATGATGGTGAACAGCTGCATGACCACGATCAGATTGATGATGCGGTAAGTGGTGCCGTAGCGGGTTTGCGGCTTCTGGAACCATGAAGTGAGCACTCCATCTTCGGCCACCCGGTTCAATACTCCGTTGGCGCCGACGATGGAAGTATTTTGCGCGCCAGCCAGAATCAGCACGCCGACCAATACCACAAAGCCGTGGAATGCGATCTTGGCCCAGACCGGGCCGACCAGATACATGGCAATGCCGCCGATTAAGTTCGCGAAATATTCGGGGCGGACTTTGTCGGGGATGATCATCACCGCAAAAAACGAAACCAGCGAGGTGAACATCAGGCTGTAAATAAAAATTACCAGCCCGGTTTTTTCCAAATTCTTGAGCTTAGGGTGCTCAATCTCGCGATTGACCTGGGCCAGGGTTTCTTCGCCGCTCATGGCCAGCACCGAATGTCCAAAGCCGACGAAGACGATGATCCAGGTCAGATGGCTGACCCAGGAGCCATGCAACCAGCCCAAAGACTCTTTGGTGAGCGGAACCACGCCGGGGTGGAGAGGGTTGGGCGGCAACTGAATGGGCACCTTTAACACGGTGATGGTGCACCAGATCAGAAGGATCACCACCATGACGGTGGTTATTGCCATAATCTGCAGGGCTTTTTGACTGGATTCGTGGATGCCCTGGGTGTTCTTCCACCAGAAATAGAGCACGATCAGAACGGCGAAGCCTGCGGAAAAATGGTTTTCGTTGAATGTGATGGGGCGATGCATGTAGCGGCTGATGTCGCCAATGAATCCGGCCAGGTATTGCCCGGCGGAAACTGCGCTGATGGGGCCGGTGAGAACGTAGTCAAACAGGAGCGCGGAGACGGAAAACTTGGCCAGAGTGCTGCCCATGGCCTCTTTGACCACGCGGTACACTCCGCCGCGCACAAACATGCTGCTGGATTCGATGTAGAGCGCGCGCACGGCATAGCTGAACAGCATGACAGCCAGGATGAACCAGGGGGCACTTTTGCCGATGACTTTTTCGGCATCGCCACCCGCGTAATAGGCGGACGAAGCCAGATCGGAGAGCACAATGGCCGAGGCGCGCCAAAAGGAAATAAACGTCAACATCACGGTGGTCGCGACGAAGACATTGACGGCGGGACGTTTGACGCTTTCGGTGGGTGCGGCCATTTTCCCTTCAACCCCGGAATGGGGGGCTTCACAAACCCAAGAAAGATAGCATATGGGCAGTCGCGGAAATTGTCGAATGCGGTGGAGAGCGCGCCGCCTTGAGCAAGGGCTTGAACCATAGCGTCGGGGCGACGGGCGCGGGGTGCGAGTCGGCGGCGAGGTCGGGGCGATAGGCGCGGGGTGCGAGTGGGGGCGCGGGTGCTAGTTGGGGCGATGGGACGGGGGACGGGGCTTGGTGCGAGTTTCAAGTTTCGGAAGCGGTGCTTAACGGCGGGTCAAATAGGAATGGGTGATGCGGTCGTGCCAGCATAGCCGGTCTTCGTCCAGGAAGCACCAGAGGTAGCCCAAGCCGAGCGATGCGGCCGAGAGGAGCGACGCCAGCACCCGGCAGCGGCGCATTTGGCGCGATACGGGAGTGCCATTGAGGTGCAACAAACGGAGCTTCATCATCCGCAGTCCCGGGGTATTTCCGGTTGAGACTACCAACAGGTATTGGTAGCACGACCACAGCACAGCGAGCACGCCTGCGGCGGCTGCAATCAGTTGAGGACGGGGCGGAATTGCGCCGGTGAAACGCCAAGCGATGGCCGCGAAAATCGCAAACGCGGCGCCTACCAGGAAAATGTCGAGCGCGGCAGCCAGTGCGCGACGCCAAGGAGACGCCACCTGAACCGGGACGTCAAAATTCAAGTGCGCCGGGGTCTCTGCCGGCTCCCGCTCTTCCATCACAATGCCGCCGAGCGCGGGAGGCGGCGGAACTGCTTCCTGGGCTTCCATGATGCGGGGTCGCGACTGCACGGGTTCGGCAAGCTCGTCCGGCGGAGCGGCAACGGGACGAGGGAATTCCAGAATCTTGCCAATGGGTTCGGCTTGGACATTGGCATCCTCGGCGAGTCTTGGCCCAAGGGAGGCGGCTGGTTCTGAAAAGGCCGCGGCACGGGGAGAAGTGGCGGTGGACGATGCGACGGAAGTGTGGGCTTCGGAGTTGGACGAACTCGACCGCAGTTGTTCGGGCGGGTCGAAGTTCAGCATCAGCGACGGATATCGGGGCGGCCGAGCTTTGCCGCGAGCGCGATAGCGATGCATGGTCGCCGCCACTTCTTCGCGCCATTCATCAGGGGAAGCGCTTTCCGGTAGAGAAACCAATTCGGTTCCAGAAGCAAAGGCGCTGCCTGACTCGCCCGCAACGTTGGTCCCGCTCTCGTCGCTCCTGCTCTCGTCACTTCCGGTGGGGAGCAGCGAAGTTTGCGGCGCGCGCGCTGAAATCGAATTTGGGGATGAATCTATTGCGGGCTCCATGGTGCGCTCCACCTCAAACTTCATAGTCGTCAACTTCTTGGGCGTCAACTCCTTGGTGGTGAACTTCCTGGTCGTGAACTCGGGCGTAAACTTCTCGGTCGCGAATTCGGGCGTCAATCGCTCGGGCGTCAACCTCTCGGTCGTAAACTCGGGCGCCAATCGCTCGGTCGTGAACCTCTTGGTCTTGAACTCGGTGGTGCTCGCGCTTGCAGTTGTAAAATTTTCCAGGCTAGCGGCAAACTGCTGCTCGCTGGCATCGAACTCTTCCAGGTCGGCGAGGACGCGGCCGCCTTCAGATTGCGCACCTTCATCCGCACTCCCAGTCAAGGAGCGAGAGCAGCGGCACGGGTCGCCACACAGAGGGCAGTCCATTATGCGGTCTTCGCAGAAGGCCAGAGCATGATCGACGGAGGCCGCGAAAGAGCGCGACGTGCCAGGCTTTGCTTCGCCGCCCAACCCCATGCTAACGTCAGCATGAGCCGGCCCAACACACGCTCGCTTCCGATGAGCTTCCGCATACGAATGATTATCACGGCCGCCTGGCTTTGTCATTACATTCTGGCGCCGGAGCTATTAACCAGCCAGTTGCTGTCCAGCGCAAACCAGAGCGCCCAGAATTCGCCAAGTCATTTGTCGAGAGTGAGTTCCGCACCGGCGAATGGCGAAGAGGCGCGAGTGGAGGCCATCACCCAGGAGAAGGTCGGAAACCTCTACAAGCTCCATGGCGACGCCAAAATTTTCTTCCGCACGTATGTGCTGCAAGCGGACGAAATCACCTTTGATCAACAAACCAATGAAGCCACGGCCGAGGGCCACGTGCTGCTGGATGGAGGCCCGTCGGATGAGCACATTCAGGCCAGCCGGGGCCGTTACAACGTTCGCAAGGAAACCGGGCGCTTCTACAACGTGACCGGGACCGTCGGTCTGAAACTTATACGCTCGCGCTATGTTCTGACCTCGTCGAGTCCAATCGCATTTACCGGCAAAGTGGTCGAGAAGGCCGGGCCGGCGCATTACGTGGTCAGCTATGGTACGGTCACAACCTGTGAACTGCCTCATCCAAAGTGGCAATTCGAGGCGCGCAAAGTGGTTGTGGAGCTGGGGAAAAACGCCAAGATCTATCGCAGCACGTTCAAACTGCATGGGATTCCCGTGTTCTATTTTCCGTTTGTGACGCATGCGGTGGAGAAGCAGGTGCGCCAGTCGGGATTCTTGATTCCGAGCATTGGCCAATCGTCGCGCAAAGGGTTCATCGTCGGTGATTCGGCGTACTGGGCCATCAACCGCAGTCTGGATGCGACGCTGGGCGGCGAATACTACTCGCTGCGGGGATCATCTCAACGGGGCGAATTTCGAGCGCGCCCCAGTGACACTTCGTTTCTCGACCTGAATTACTTTGGCGTGGTGGACCGTGGGATTGGCTCACCTCCTGCCAAGCAAGGCGGTCAAAATGTGCGGCTGAACGCGGAGTCGCGTTTCTGGGGCGGATTCCGCGGCGTGGCCGATATTGACTATCTGAGCTCGTTTGTCTTCCGCCTGGCCTTCAACGAAGTGTTCAGTCAGGCGGTGAACTCGGAAGTCAAGTCGTGGGCGTTTCTATCGAAGACGGCCAACGGGTTTTCCTACAACGCGGCGGTTGAGCGCTATCAGAACTTCGAGAGCACGCAGAAGGGCGACGTAGTAACGATTCTCCACGCTCCCAGCATCGATGTCTCAAGCGTGGAACGCGAGATCGGGCACACTCCGCTCTTCTGGTCATTCAATGGCGCGGGGGAGGGGTTGTCTCGCAGCGAGCCGGGGTTCCGCACCGCCAACCTGCTGGGACGCTTCGACGTCAGTCCGATGCTGTCGCTTCCGCTGCACTGGCAGGGCTGGAGCCTGCGTTCGGAAATGGGTTTGCGCGACACCTATTACACGCAGAGTTTCGTTCCCGCCACCACAGGCATTGGCACCGCCAGCGACCATGGCATCAATCGGCGCTCTCTCTCAACCAGCGTGGAGATGCGGCCGCCGGCGCTGGCCAAAGTTTTTGACCGCGAGGTGCTGGGACGAAAGTGGAAACACGTGATCGAACCGCGCGTGGTGTACCGGTTCGCCACCGGAGTGGATAATTTCCGGGACTTGCTGCGTTTCGATGACCGCGACATCCTGAGCAACACCAACGAGGTGGAGTACGGAATCGTGCAACGTCTGTATGGCAAACAGGTCCGCTCCAAACCGGAAGACTGCGGAGCCCAGGGCATTCAATCCCTGACCATTGGCAGGCCGGCCCGCACCGGCCCCGTTCCCTGGGAGCGAGGTCCGGTGGCGGAAAGCGATCCGTGCGGCGTGGAGCAGCGGACTCGCCAGGTGTTGACCTGGGAATTGAGCCAGAAGTATTTTCTGGATCCGACCTTTGGCGGTGCGTTGATTTCTGGGCAGCGCAATGTCTTTACCACGACCGCTGATTTCACGGGCATCGCGTTCCTGACCAGCCCGCGACATTTGTCGCCGCTAGTTTCCAAGCTGCGCTTTGACGTGAACTCGCGAACCAATGCCGAGTGGGAGCTGGACTATGACTTAAAGAACGGGCGCATCGACGCCAGTACGGTGCTGGCGAACTTCCGCGTCGGTCCTTTCACACTCGGGGGAGGCGATACATTTCTGAAACTGGCCGGCGAAAGCTTTGTGAGCATCCCGCCGACGATCACGGTGCAACAATTTAGCCAGTTTCGATTTTTATTCGGCTACGGAGAGCCTAACCGGCGCGGGTTCAGCGGGGCCAGCACTTTTGGCTTCGACGTTGCGGAGGGCTTTCTGCAATACGCATCCGTGCAATCCTCCTACAATTGGGATTGCTGCGGATTCAGCGTGGAATATCGACGCTTTGCACTGGGGTCGGTGCGCAATGAAAACCAGTACCGTTTCGCGTTTACGCTGGCCAATGTAGGATCGTTTGGAAACCTGAGGCGGCAGGAGCGGCTGTATTAACCGCGGAAGAACATGATGGCAAATGGAATCGCAATAACGGCGGAATTGGACGCGAAGCAGGAGCGGCTTGAGGGGCGGTTGCGCGCGTTGGGACGCACCCTGGTGGCTTATTCCGGGGGAGTGGATTCGGCGCTGTTGGCGTGGGCCGCTCACCGAACGCTGGGCCAGGGAATGCTCGCGCTGATCGCCGACTCCCCCAGCCTGGCGCGGGCCCAGTTTGAGGACGCGGTCGCCTTCGCGAAGGAGCACAGGATTCCGCTGGAAGTGATTGAGACTGGCGAACTGGACAACCCGGAGTACGCGCGTAACGATTCGCAACGCTGTTTCCACTGCAAAGACGAGTTGTTTCAAGTGATGGAGGAGTTCCGGCAGTCGCGCGGGTTTGACTCGATTGCGTATGGCGTGAACCTGGACGATCAGGGAGACTTCCGTCCCGGGCAGCAGGCGGCGCGAGATCACCACGTAGCCGCTCCTCTGCTGGACGCGGGGCTCACCAAGAACGAAGTTCGCGCACTGGCTCGGGCCGCCGGATTACGAGTGTGGGACAAACCGGCGTCGGCCTGTCTTTCGTCGCGCATGGAGTATGGCCGGGAAGTAACCCGCGAAACCCTGGCGGTGATTGAGCAAGGGGAAGCAGGCTTGCGAGAGCTGGGGTTTAGACAGTGCCGCGCCCGGCATCATGGCGAAATGGTGCGGATCGAAATCGCGCCAGACGAACTGCCGCGAGCCTTGTCGCCGGAGATGGCTGCCCAACTGGTCCGCGTCTTCAAGCAACTAGGATTTAAGTTTGTGACCCTGGACCTGGAGGGCTTCCGCTCTGGCTCGATGAACCAGTTGCTGCGGCTGGAGGAATTACAAATCTCGCAATCACCGGCGGGGGCGACGAGCGGGCAGGTGCGACCTCGGCGAGCGTGAGGTAGCTAGCAAGAGCGAGGCTTCGCGGGCGAGGCTTGTTGAAACTGTCGAGGATTGACGCTGGGCTGAATTCAGAGCATCCCTAGCCTGGGCTGCGAGCGTCATACTGTAGAGCGTCCGGACATATGAGCGTCCGGGCTATGAGATAATTTTCTTATCCCACCATGTTAAGGCGGTTTCTAGTGAAGTTTTTCCGGCGATGTTGGATCATGCTTATTCTGATTTGCCTGGGCTGCGCCGCGCAGTCGGTCCCTCCCGATGTGGTTCGCCGCATTGAGAGCAAGGTACGCAATAACTACAGCATTCCTCCCGAGGTAAAAGTCCTGGTAGGCCCGCTCCACACCAGCGATTTTCCCGCCTATGACGCGGTCACCATTACTTTCGACAATGGCAAGAAGCAGGAGTTCGAGTTCCTGTTGGCCAAAGACGGGAAGACGCTGGTGCGGATGATCAAGATGGACCTGACGTCTGATCCGCTCAAAGATATGCTGAAGAAGATCGACGTCTCTAATCGGCCTACCCGCGGCAACAAAGATGCAAAAGTTGTGGCGGTCAATTACGACGACTTAGAGTGCCCGTTCTGCTCCCGCATGCACGAGACGCTTTTCCCCGGCATTTTGAAGGAGTATGGCGACAAGGTGCTGTTCATTTACAAAGATTTTCCGCTGGTGGACATTCACCCGTGGGCGATTCACGCGGCCATTGATTCAAACTGCCTGGAGGCGCAAAACAACGATGCCTACTGGGACTACGTGGATTACCTGCACGCCAATCAAAGGGAGGTGGGTTCGCAAAAGGGCGCCGATGCGCAGTTTGCATCGCTCGACAAACTGGCGTTGGAACAGGGGCAGAAGCACTCGCTCGACGCTGCCAGGCTACAGGCGTGCGTTAAGGCGCAGGATGACAAGATGGTTCGCGCTTCGATGAACGAAGGCGAACTGCTGGGGCTGAGCGCGACGCCGACGATGTACGTGAACGGAATGAAGATTGACGGGGCTTTGCCTCCGGCCGAAGTACGCGCGGTGTTGGATCGCGCGTTGCTCGACGCTGGTGTGACGCCTCCGGTGCATAAGACCGAGGCTGCGCCGACGGCCCCGCCCGCCGCGCCGTCCAAGTAAGAACGCAAACCAGAAGGAGTCGACTTCACGGGGGTTTCGGCTGGCAGCAGTAGTGGTGCGACCATTGGCGGGATGGATATGGGAAGAGACCGGTAACAGACGGTAAGAGATTTGCAGGGGAGGAACTTTGAGCAAACGCATTCTGCTTTGTCGAGTGGGATTGATAGGGCTGACTGGAAGTCTGCTGGCTGGGCTGGTTTCATGCCAGGGCAACCAGGGCGGAGCCGGGGTGATGGCGACGGTGGACGGACGCAAGATCACCAGTGACGAAGTGGAAAAGTATTACGCCAACCAAACCGCAGGCTCCGATCAGAAGCCGACTGGCGAGCAGGCGGTAAGCCTTCGCCTGGGAATCTTGAAGGAATTGATCGAGACGGAAATGCTGATGCGGCGCGCCGAAAAGCTGGGGCTACTGGCGACCGACGAAGATGTGGACAAGAAGCTCAATGAAATCAAGTCGCCATTTTCGCCCGAGCAGTTTAACCAGAAGCTGGCGGAAAAAAAGATCAGCCTTGAGGACTTCAAGCGAGACTTGCGGCGTTCGCTGACCCTCGACAAGGTGTTGAACAAAGAAGTGTCGTCGCGCATCAATGTCAGCGACCAGGAAATCACCGACTACTACAATGCCAACAAGTCGGAGTTTAACCTGATCGAACCGCAGTACCACCTGGCGCAGATCCTGGTCACGACCCAGCCCAATAAGCAAGTGCGCAACCTGCAGAACAGCAAAGCGCAGAACGAAGCCGAAGCGCGGAAGAAGATCCAGATGCTGGAGAACCGACTGGACAGTGGCGATGACTTCGCTACGCTGGCGATGAATTATTCCGAAGATCCCGACGTGTCAAATAATGGCGGAGACTTGGGATTCTCGCCGGAATCGGCTTTTCGCAACACCGATGCGGCCACCCGCGATGCAGTTCTGAAGCTAAAGCCCGGGCAGTATTCGCCGGCGATCCCGATTGTGAATCCGGCAAATCACCAAGTGGCGGCGTTTCGCATTGTCAAACTGGTGGCCAGAGAGCAATCGGGGCAACGGGCAGGGGACGATCCGCGGACCCGCGAAGCGATTCGCCAACAGTTGCACGACCGGCGTGAACAGTTGTTGAAGGCTGCGTATTACGAAGTGCTACGCGACCAGGCCAAGGTGCAAAATCAGTATGCAGAACAAGTATTGAAGGAAGCTGGCACCGCCAAGTAGTCAGCCGCTCAGGAATCCAGTTTTGTGGCCAACAGATCATTGACCATCTGCGGGTTGGCCTGGCCCTTCGACGCCTTCATCACCTGACCAACGAAGAACGCGATCACAGTCTTCTTGCCGGCCCGATACTGTTCCAGTTGCTTGGGATTGGCAGCCATTACTTCGTCGATAATTTTCTCCAGCGCCGAAGTGTCGCGCGACTGCTCCGGTCTCCCAGCTTCTTCGTACACCTGGAGAAAATCCTGGCCGCGCTCAAAGCACAGGTCGTAGAGGTCCTTAAGCATCTTGCCTGAGATCGCGCCCGACTCCACCAAGTCTGCCGATGCGGCCACCCCGGCCATGGAAACCGGCGAGTGGTCAATATCGAGTCCCTTGGCCTTGAGCCGTCCCATCAACTCGCTCTGTACCAGGTTTGCAACGCGCTTGGGATTCTTCGCGGCCTTGGCAGCCGATTCAAACTGGTCGGCCAATACCCGAGTCTCAGTGAGCACGCCCGCGTCTTGCGGAGTGATGCCGTATTCGCTCACCATCCGCTGACGACGCGCCTCCGGCAGCTCCGGCAAGGTGGCGCGAATCTCGGCTTGCCATTTTTCATCCACTACCAGGGGCAGCAGGTCCGGCTCGGGAAAATAACGGTAGTCGTGCGCCTGTTCCTTGGACCTCATGCTATAGGTCTTGCCTTCGACTGAGTTGTAGAGGCGGGTTTCCTGGACCACCTTGCCGCCGGATTCGATCACTTCGATTTGGCGCTCGATTTCGTACTCGATAGCTTCCTTGATGAAGCGGAAGGAATTGACATTCTTGACCTCCGCCTTGGTGCCGAACTTTTCCTGCCCCACGGGACGGACGCTGACATTGGCGTCGCAGCGCAGCGAGCCTTCTTCCATGTTGCAGTCGCTGACTCCGGTGTAGAGGATGATTTCCTTGAGCGCGGTCAGATATTGATAGGCCTCGTCGGCGGTGGCGATGTCGGGTTCGCTGACGATTTCGATCAGCGGCACGCCGGAACGGTTGAGATCGATGGCGGTCGAGTCGGCCGCGCCCGCGAAGCCTTCATGCAGACTCTTGCCCGCATCCTCTTCGACGTGCAGGCGAGTGATGCCAATCCGCTTGGGTCCGTTCGCGCTCTGGATAACAAGGAAGCCAGCCTCGGCGAGCGGCTTGTCGAACTGCGAGATCTGGTAGCCCTTGGGCAGATCGGGATAAAAGTAATTCTTCCGCGAGAAGATGGAAGTCTCATTGATGCGGCACTGCAGGGCCATTGCGGCCAGTGTGGCGAATTCCACCACCTTGCGATTGAGCACGGGCAGTGCGCCGGGCAATCCAAGGCAGACTGGGCAAACGTTGGTGTTGGGAGGCGCTCCAAACTGCGTGGAGCAGGAGCAGAAAATCTTGGAGGCGGTCAGCAGCTGAACGTGCACTTCCAGGCCGATGACCGGTACGTACTTGGCACGAGCGGCCGTGGAGATGGAGGGCGTTGTCGCCATATCCAGAAATTATAGCTGGTTGCTCAGGGCTGACTGGCGGCAGACTTGTCTAATGCAACGTCAAAGTAGAGCAGTTCGTTGCCCTTGCTGTCGCGCGCGCCGTCGAGGTAGAAGTGAGAGCCAGCCAGCGGCCGCGAGACTCCCGTGATGTCAAAAAACACAAATCCCGACTGGGTGTTGTGGGGCTCGACCGCTTTGGCGCTGAAGAGCGCGGACTGAATCTCGTTGAGTTGTTTGGTACTCACGTTTCCCTTCACCTTTTTGCCAGGGAGAGGAATCGGCAAGGGTAACGAAGTGGTTCTGGCGGAAGGGTGGGACAGGCGGCGGTAGAGATCGTCGCTAGTCGCCGCAGAAAGCTTGGCGCGGCTTCCGGTCACCAGGCGTACTTGCATCTGCGACAAGGTGACGGGCTGGTCGCCGTCATTGGTGATGACGACCAAAAACGGCAGCATATCCAATTCCTTGTAATTGACGGAGAAGATCTCGGCTTTGTCCGCCGCGTCGTAGGGCTCTACCGCGACCGTCACGCTTTCATTCGAGTGCTGGTCATGAGCCGCGTAGGTGGTCGCCTTCTGGGCTGCCGGCTTGACGAATTCCTTGCCCGCCGCTGCCAGCGCATACAACAGGACGACGCCGCAAATTGCCGCTACAAGACGGCGAGAAAAGTGAGGTTGAAGCATAGCTGCATTATAAGATGCGACTTGTGCCGCCGGCGTCGGAGCGGTCTCCGGCCCGAGAATCCGATTAGAATGAGCGTTCGCTATGTACGCTCTTTACACTACGCTGCTTGCGGTCAGTCTATTGCTGACTCTGCCCTACTGGCTGGCCCGCATGGCACGCCATGCCAAGAACCGGGCCGGCCTATGGGCACGATTGGGGCGTGTCCCTCCGCATCTGCAGAGCGTCAACTCGCGCGTGATTTGGGTGCACGCGGTATCGGTCGGAGAAGTGATGGCGGTGAGCCGATTGGTGGATGGACTGCGACAGAGTTTTCCGGGCCATCGCGTCGTCGTTTCCACCACCACCTTGACCGGGCAGGAATTGGCTCAAAAACAGTTTGGCCGCGACAACGTGTTCTACTTTCCGCTGGACTTGCCCTTTGCGGTGCGGCCTTATCTGGACGCCCTTCAGCCGCAACTTCTGGTTTTGGCCGAAACCGAGTTTTGGCCCAATGTGCTGCGGATGTCGAAAGCGCGCGGAGCCCGCATTGCCGTTGTGAACGCACGCATTTCCGATCGCTCGCTCCCGGGCTACCGGCGAGTGCGGCGATGGCTGGCACGCGTCCTGCAGAATGTGGATCTGTTCCTGACTCAAACCTGGGAAGATCGCCACCGACTGGTGGAACTCGGCGCGGAATCATCCAGGGCGGAAGTGAGCGGCAATTTGAAGTTTGAAATTGCGCTGCAAGATCCGCCGCCGATTGTCGCGCAGCTTCGGCAGAGCCTTCAGGAAGCGGGCGGTGGCCCGGTGCTGGTCTGCGGGAGCACGCTGGAGGGAGAAGAGACGCTGCTGCTCTCGGCATTCCGGAATGTGCTGGCGTCCCATCCCCAGGCCGTCATGGTACTGGCCCCGCGCCATCCTGAACGTTTTGCGGAGGTCGCCGGTCTGCTGCAAGAGCTCGCCTTCCGATATTGGCGCCGCTCTATCTGGAAGGGCGAGCCTGTGGACGGAGGCGTGTTCTTGCTCGACAGCATCGGGGAGTTGACCGCCCTCTATGCACTGGCCACAGTGGCATTCGTGGGCGGAAGCCTGGTCCCTAAAGGCGGACATAACATCCTGGAACCGGCGCAGTATGCGGTCCCCATCATTGTCGGCAATCATACGGAAAACTTTCGCGATATCGTTTGGCTGTTTCAAACTAACCGAGCGGTGAGGATTGTGGGCCCGGCGGAATTGCCGCTGGTGGTGATGGAGCTGCTCGCGGACGAAACCGAATGCGGGGAACTTGGCGAGCGAGGCCGGCAGGTGTTGCGTTCGCAAATGGGCGCGACCGACCGCACTCTAGAGGCATTGCGCCGGCTGATGGAAGACTCCCCGAGCGCCCCGGTGAGCGGCACTCTATGAAGCCGCTCAGCAGCCTCTACGGCGCGGCCATCGCCACTCGCAATCTGCTCTACGACCGGGGCTGGCTGCCGCAGCGCAGGCTTGACGCTCCAGTCATCAGCGTGGGCAATATTTCAGCGGGAGGAGCGGGCAAGACTCCCTTCGTCATTTTGCTTGGCGAGATGCTTAAAGCGCGCGGCCTCCGCTTCGACGTGCTGTCGCGCGGCTACGGCAGGAAAACCAGCGGGGTGCTGGAAGTCGATCCCGCCGGCAGCGCAGCCGAGTTCGGCGACGAGCCGCTGCTCATCGCCCGGCGTTTGTCGGTTCCCGTAGTGGTTGGAGAAAGCCGCTACGATGCCGGCAGGTTCGCTGAGGCGAAGTTCCCAACTGAGTTCCACTTGCTTGACGACGGCTTCCAGCACCGCGGCCTCGCCCGTGACTTCGATATCGTGCTGGTCACGCCCGAGGATGGCCGGGATAATCTACTGCCCAACGGCCGCCTCCGCGAGCCACTGCTCTCGCTGCGACGGGCTGACGCGGTGATGCTGGCCAGCGGTGCATCTGCCGAGGCCTTCCCGCTCCAGGATAAGTTGGTCTGGCGGGTGCGCCGCGGAATTGTAGCGGAGAACGTGCCTGCCCGTCCCGTCGCTTTCTGCGGAATCGCACGGCCTCAGAACTTTTTTCTGCAACTGCGGACTGCGGGAATCGAGCCCGCAGCTGAAGCCGTGTACCGCGATCACCACGCCTATTCGGAGTCCGACGTCCGCGACTTGCTGGCATTAAAGCAGCGCAGCGAGGCCGACGGTTTTGTGACCACGGAAAAGGACGCCATCAATCTCGGCGGCTACTGGAGCGCCTTGCAGCCGGTCGCCGTGGCCAAAGTCAAAATGGAATTGACGAGGGCGGATGACGCTTTGGATACTTTACTGGCTAGAATTCGTGAAAGAAGGACCGCGCCATGAGAAGATTCAATCAGCCTGATGAAACAGCATCCTAAGCAGAACGAGCGGCTCCATCACATTCTGGACGCCTTTTCCCGCGTCACCATCACAGTGATCGGCGATCTGGTGGCCGACGAATTTGTGCTGGGCGAAATTTCCCGGGTATCGCGCGAAGCTCCAGTGCTCATCCTGAAGCATCGCGAGCGCAAGATCGTGCCCGGGGGCGGCGCCAATGCCATCTGCAATCTTGCGGATCTGGGAGTGAACGTGCTGCCCGTCGGCGTGGTGGGTGACGATGAAGCCGGCCGGACCCTGATCAAAGCGTTTCGGCACAAGCGCATCCCGGTCAGCGGCGTGTTGAAAGACAAGAGTTATCCCACCATCACCAAGTCCCGCATTCTGGCTGGCATGTCGCACACCACCGGCCAACAAGTAGTGCGACTAGATCGCGAGCCTAGTGATCCGCCCAACGCGCATTTGCGGCGGGAGCTGGTGCTGGCCGCCCGTAAATATGCGCGAGCGTCCGATGGCATCCTGGTTTCCGACTACGGGTATGGCGCCGCGAGTCCTGAGATTGTGAGCGCGGTTAAGGCCAAGCGGGGACTGGAGAATGTTCCCGTCATGCTGGACTCGCGCTACCGCATGTTGGACTATTCCAACGTGGCCGCCGCCACTCCGAATGAACCCGAGGTGGAAGAATTGCTGGGCACGCGGGTGGGCAAGGACTGGCAGAGGTTGGTGCGGGCCGGCGAGCAGTTAATGAACCGCATGAAACTGGAGTCGCTGGTCATCACGCGGGGCAAGGACGGCATGGTGGTGTTCTCCGCCGATCGCAAGCCGGTGGACATTCCGATTTACGGCTCCGACGAGGTGACCGATGTGACGGGCGCGGGCGACACCGTGATCGCCACTTACACGGCCGCTTTGGCAGCGGGAGCTGACGCGGTGGAAGCCGCCCACCTGGCCAACCTCGCTGGCGGCATTGTGGTGATGAAACGCGGCACCGCCACGGTTACTTTGGACGAACTTAAGCACGCGATTGAGCGTCCGCTGCCGCCCCCACGAGCCCATTGAACTCAACCACCAGCCGAAAGATTCTGAGTCGCGAGCGCTTGCGCGAACGCATTGAGCAATGGCGCAGCGCGGGCGAGAACATCACTCTCGCCAACGGCTGCTTCGATCTGCTGCATGTGGGCCACATCCGATATCTTGACGCGGCGCGGCAGTTGGGCGGCAAGCTGGTGGTGGCGGTTAATTCCGACGAGTCGGTGCGCGCACTCAAGGGAGAAGGCCGACCGCTCATGCCCGCCACAGAACGCGCGGAAATTCTGGCGGCGCTGACGGCGGTGGATGCGGTGGTAATTTTCGACGAGCCCGATGCGCGCGCTCTGATCCGCGAGATTCGTCCCGACCTGCAGGCCAAGGGTACGGACTACACACCTGAAACGGTTCCCGAACGCGATGTACTGGCCGAGTGCGGCGGTCGCGTGGTGATTACTGGCGACCCCAAAGACCACTCGGCTACAGAGATCATCCAATCGCGCTTGACGCCGCGCAAGCCGCCAGCCCGATGACTTCCTCTTCGACATCGCCGGCCATTGAGCGGCTCCTCATCGTGCGATTGAGCGCAATGGGCGATGTCATCCATACGCTGCCCGCAGTGACTGCGCTGCGACACGCATTTCCCCACGCGACCATCGGATGGGTGATTGACGAGCGCTGGGCGGAACTGCTGTGTACGCTGCGTTGCCCGCGCTCTGGAGCACGATCCCCGGAACGGCCTCTGGTGGACCACGTTCACACTGTTAACTTGAAAAAATGGCGGAGCTCTCCCTTTTCGATCGGAACCCTTGAGCAGATGGCGGCGAGCTTGAGCGAAGCTCGAGGCCGGCGATATCGAGTCGCAGTGGATTTGCAGGGGGCAATTCGCTCCGCCCTGCTCGCGCATTGGTCGAGAGCGCCGGAAATTTTTGGCTTTGCGCAACCCCGTGAGAATGCTGCGAGCATGTGGTACACGCGCCAAGTCATCGCGCGCGGCCAACATGTAGTAGAGCAAAACTTGTCGTTGGCGGAGGCGGTGGCTCGCAAGCCCTTGCCGCTACTGAAGATCGAATTTCCCCACGATTCCGACGCAGAGGCGAGGATTGAAAAGTATCTCAGCAGCCACGAGCTTGGCGATTTCGTGCTCATGAACCCGGGCGCGGGATGGGGCGCCAAACGGTGGCCGGCGGAACGCTACACCGCAGTGGTCAGCGCGCTGGCTGCAGCCGGAATTCTATGTGTAGTGAACCACGGCCCAGGCGAAGAGGCGTTGGCGCAATCGGTGGCCGGCGCAATTCCATTTTCAGGAACGCTCGCCGAGTTGATTGCCCTCACCCGCCGATCCCGCTTGTTTATTGGCGGCGATACCGGCCCGTTGCACCTTGCGGCGGCGTTGCAGCGGCCGGTCGTTGCTATCTTCGGACCCACCGACCCAGAGCGCAACGGCCCTTTCGGAACCGCGAGCATAGTGTTGCGCAACCCAAGCAGCGTAACCAGTCACACTCGGCGTTCGAAGACCGAACCGGGTTTACTGGAAATTTCCGCCTCCGACGTTGCCGCAGCCGCCATAACCCTGTTAAGTTCGCAGGCATCGCCCGCATGAGTTCCAACTGGTCCAGCATCGCGCGCAGGATTCGCGTCCCTCTCGGCTTTGTCATGGCGGTGCTCTACATGGGGCTGGCGAAACCGACGCTGAAGTCGCTGCTGCTGGGATCGATCCTGGTGGGGTTGGGCATCTGGATCCGTGCCGCGGCATCGGGTCATGTGCAGAAGAATGAAGCGCTGGCGACTTCCGGTCCCTATGCCTACACCCGCAACCCTTTGTACCTGGGATCGATGGTGATGGCGTCGGGGTTTGCTCTCGCGGCGCGAAGTGGTTGGATTCTGGGCGCACTCGCCATCATGTTCGCTGCTATCTACATTCCCGTTATCCGCTCTGAAGAAGATTTTTTGCGGCAGAGATTTCCGGAATTCGAAGCCTATGCCGCACGGGTGCCGCGCTTGCTGCCACGCCTGCGCGCGCCTGAAGCAGGACGCAGAAGCTTTTCCTGGGACTTGTACCGCAAGCATCGCGAATACAATGCGATACTGGGTTGCGCGGCGGTGGTGGCCGCTCTAGTAGCCAAGCTCCTGTGGTTGCCGTAGCGTGATCGCTTTGCCCGTTCTCGCACCCAACATTCTGTTTCGACGCATCTGACAAAAGCATGAAGGCTGCAGTCCTCACATTTCTGGTTCTGCTGGCGACGGTGGCCCGGCCGCAGCAGACGCCTACCGCGACGGTGCAGGCGGCGCCGAACGCTCGCGTTGTGCCGCCGCCGCCGAATTACGCATATCCGCTCGGCCGCACTTACACCTACGCGGTGGAGTGGCACCTGGTGCCCGCCGGCACTGCCACGGTCAAGATGGAAGCGGCAGGCGCGGAGCATCGGGTGGTGGCGTTCGGGGCATCGTCCGGAGTGGTGAATCTGTTGTATCCGGTCAACGACCGCTTTGAGGCGAAATTCGACCCGCGTACGTTTTGTTCCACTGAAATTTTCAAACACAGCGAGGAAGGCTCCCATAAACGTGAGACGCGGATCCGGTTTGAGAACGTGGCGCGCAAGAGCATTCTTGACGAAACAAATCTTAAGACCGGCGAGACCAAGCATGTTGAGAACGACGTCCCGGGCTGCGTGACCGACGTGATGACCGGCTTCTACTATCTGGCCTCGCTCTCGCTTCAACCCGGAGCCGAGCATCGCTTTCTGCTGAGTGATGGGGGCAAGACCGCGCTGGTGGCGGCTACGGTGGAGGGTCGCGAGGTCGTCAAGTCTCCCGCGGGAACTTTTTCAACCATCCGCATCGCCGCCGAAGCCGCTTCCGGTTCCCTGGTGGGCAAAGGAAAAATCTGGGTCTGGTTCACGGACGACGCCAACCATACGCCGGTACAAATGCGCGCCAAGCTGACCTGGGGCTCGCTTCTGTTTCACCTCACGAAAATTGAACATTGAAATGTTCGCGAAGTGAGATCTGGTCGCGCGCGGCAGTGTTGCGAGATTCAGGTGGAGAGAATCAGGAGTGCAACCGTCTGGGGCTAGGTTCATCTAAGCATCGTGGAAGTCGCACGCAGCACTCATCCTACAGCCTGACAAAGGAACTCTTGATGCCCCGTATGAAAGCCGTACAGATCAGCAAACCTGGTGGAGACTTTGAACTGGTAGAACGCGACATCCCCGAAGCCGGGCCCGGACAAGTTCGCATCAAGGTTGAGGCCTGCGGCATCTGTCACAGCGATTTGTTGGTGAAGGAGGGGGCCTGGCCCGGAATTGAGTATCCCCGCGTGCCCGGGCATGAGGTGGCTGGACGGATTGATGCCGTCGGAGCCGGGGTGACGGAATGGACGCCGGGGCAGCGGGTTGGCGTCGGTTGGCATGGCGGACACTGCTTCCAATGCGATGCCTGCCGGCGTGGCGATTTTGTACTGTGCCAGTCCCAGAAGATTACTGCCATCAGTTTCGACGGCGGCTATGCCGAATACATGGTCGCGCGCTCTGAAGCCGTAGCAGCGATGCCCGATGATTTGCCGGCGGCCGAAGCAGCTCCTCTGATGTGTGCCGGAATCACGGTGTTCAATGCGCTTCGACACTCCGGAGCGAGAGCCGGGGATACGGTGGCGGTCCAAGGCATCGGCGGTCTGGGCCATCTGGGAATCCAATATGCGCGCCAGATGGGATTTCACACTCTCGCCATTGGGCGGGGCCAAGACAAAGCTTCGCTGGCCAGGAAACTGGGCGCCCATGAATTCATCGACACTGCCGCTGGCAACGTTGGGCCGGACTTGCAAAAGCTTGGTGGCGCACGCGTGATTCTGGCCACTGCGCCCGACGCGAAGTCGATCTCAGCGTTGGTGGGTGGGTTGGCGAATGACGGAAAGCTTGTCGTGGTGGGCGCGCCCGGGGAGCCGATGACGATCAATGCGCTCGACCTGATCTCGGGACGGCGCTCGATTCAGGGTTGGCCCTCGGGCTCAGCGAAGGACTCCGAAGACACTCTGCGTTTCAGCGTGCAGAGTGGTGTGCGCCCTATGGTCGAAAAGTATCCTCTTGCCAAAGCAGCGGAGGCTTACGACCAGATGATCAGCGGCCGAGCACGTTTCCGAGTCGTGCTTACCATGTAGCGTAAACGGCTGGTGGCCGGAGTTTGGATTACTTCTGCGCCACCAGAGCTTTCGCTCGAGCCAGTTCGGGGCGGTCGGAGTTCGCACCCGCGCACGACTTGAGCAGTGCGTTGTAGTATCCGCTAGCCTGGCTCGTCTGCCCCAGCATGTCCGCTGCCTGCCCGGCACCGTACAGTCCATTGAAGCGATTGGGATTGAACTTTAGGTCAGCCTTGTACTCGGTGAGTGCGGCATCCGGGTTTTTCATCTCGAGGAGCATGTCCGCCGCCATCTCTCGAGCTGGAATCGCCAGGGGCTCGTCGCCTTCGTTTTCTTCCTTGACCGCCCACTTGCGGAGGCTGGCCAACGCCTCGTCGTTCTTGCCTTCGGCGTGGCCCACCCAAGCCTTTGCTTGCTCAATCGCCTCAGTCAAGTTGGCCGCGAAGCGAGTTGCTTTCTCCGTTAGCAACTGCTTGTGAATGGCTTCCATTCTAGCGACGTCCGTGCGAGCTTGCGGCAGGTTTCCGCTGCGAGCGGCGCCGATGGCACGCGCCCAGTAGATCCAGGCCTCGTCCGCGTCGGATCCGCCCTTTACCGGCTGCAACTGCGCCGCTTCTTTCCAGTGATGCAACTCGACCGCGACCATGCTCTGCAAATTGCTCAGCGCCGACGCGCGCTGGTCGTAGCCCATTCCGTACATGTCTTTCATCGGCGGCATCTGTTCGACCTCTTCGACCACCTTCTTCGCTTCCGCTTCCCGCCCGCTCTGCAGGTAGGCATACACCAGGTAATCCATGGCGTGGAACTGATGACCGGCGCCGCCCATGTGCATGGCCGCCGTTTTGCGCGTAGCCGCAATCGAGGCCAGGTTGGAATCAATGTCCTCCTGCCACATACCCACCCGCGCAAAAATGTGCGAGGGCATGTGCAAAGCGTGCGGTGCGGAGGGAGCAATCCGGGCGTAGCGGCGCGCTGCCGGCAAACCCTTCTCCGCCAACTGCGGCTTGTCATAGCTATGAATCAGGTAGTGCGCCACTCCGGGATGGTCGGGGTCTGTCGCAAATACTTTTTCGAGCACCTCAGCCGCGCGCTTGCGGTTCGCAAACGTCGTATCGTCTTCCGGTTCCGATGCCAGCAAAGACAGCGCGTAGAATGTGGCGGCCTCGTGGTCGTCGGGATTGCCGGCGTACACCTTCTGCATCGCGTCCGCATAAGCCTGGGCGCGTGCCTGGTACTCCATCTTGACCGGCTTGTAGAAGGCCTCCGCCGCCACTAAGTATCCCTGTTCGCGAGCGGTCTTCGGATGCTTCGATTCGCCCCGCTTCACCAGCGCGCGTCCCTCGCCCAGAACCTTCTCATCGGGATGGTTCCACAACTGGTGCCATCGGCTCATGGCATCGCCCCAGTAGGCCAGAGCGCAATTGGGGTCCTGCTTCTCAACGCCTTGAAAAGCTTTCTCCGCCTCCTCATACCAGAACGAATGCAGCAGTGCCACTCCCTTTTCAAACGGCTTCTGGACCCCCGCCGAGCAGGAAACGGGAAAGTGCACCGAGCCCAGTTGCTCAGCCGTGACCTCTTCGTGGTGGGGTTCATCCGCAGTCGCAAAGCTGCAAGCCAAGGCGCAGAACGCAAGGAGAGAGAGGAAAGTTTTCATGGAAGCCACCTGGAGCGAGTTTAGTATGGAGCGGGGATAGGGTCAAAGCAGCGGCGAGTGCGAGTGGGAGTCTGGAGAGCGGTTGCGCCGAATGCAGTCTTTAGTGCGCCCCTACTGTAAGCGAAATCGTTCGTTCATCAGGCGTTGCAGGCGCGGCTTATAAATCAGATCGTAGGCCAATTCTTTGTCTGGGAACATAGCCAGCGCCGCCCGTTTGGCGTTGGCGGAAAGTTCTGCGGCTTCTTCAACGGTCAGTTTGGGGTCCTGGCCGATTACCGACATCACCATGTTCATCATCATTTGCAGGCGGCGCAACTTACGACTTTCGTCTTCGCGCTGTGCTATGTCTGAGTCCACCGAATCCGGCTCGTTCAAATTGGATGGGTGAAAATCGCGGTCCGCCGTTGCCATGGTCCCCCTCCGCCGGAAGCCTCACCGAGACTATCTTTCGATTGGATGGTAGCGCAGTCACCTCGGTTGCCGATAGGAAAATTCGGTGGAAGAAAATAAATTAATACGACCGCACTGGTGCGCTCGGGCCTGGCCGATTCTCGACGGTCGGTGCGGTGATCTCTACCGGCGTGTTCCAATCAAGGTAAGTGATGACTGTGGCTCCGTCGCCGGTAGTGAGCTGGCGCGGCAGATGGTCTGCGGTTCCAATGCATAAGGTGGACTTTTCACTGCCCTGGTCACCTGGGGTCGGGCTCCCCTTTGCCGGATGGAACGACAGCGTCCACTCCTGGCAGGCATCGCTGCCGACATGAGTGCTGGCGCCCGCGTAATGTCCGCAATCCAACGAGAGTCGTTGAGCATGTCCCCGACCACCGCTGAGAGGTCGCGTCCTTCGTTCATCAGCGCGAAAGCCGCGGGCGCTCCGGGATTCCCGCCGCAGGGGATGGAACGAGGCGGCAGAGACAGCTTGTCCCATCGGCCATCTGGGTTCAGCAGGAAGGCATCGCCTGCAATACGGATGGTTTCAAAGGTGCGGAGTCCCAGTCGGCTGACGATGCGCTCGCGGTCGGGACATGCGACCTCCACTTCTGTTTCCAGCTTCGCGCCGGCAGTCATATTCTGGATCATGGCCTGGCTCATCTTCATGCGATAGCTGCGAGCCGCCTTCTTCGCCTCGAAACTCTGCCGCAACTCGCTCTTGCCTGTGGACTCACTGCCCATCCGTCCGCGAAAGTACGTACAGCCACTTGCCACTATGATTGCGGCTACGACCACCCCATCAGTGACGAGACGTTTCACTTTCAGACTGTGCCTCCTGCCCTTTCTGTTTTCATGCCATCACCCTATACCAGTCCGAATCAGCACTACAACAACCCTAAAACTTCCGCGACGGTCAGCCTGACTAGCGGCCCGCACTCGCGCTACTATGGTTTAGGAGCCACTCATGTCCGAGCCGTCGAATACACCCTCAACTACTCCCGCACCTGAGCCCACCGAGAACCTGGTGCGGATTTTTGACTCTGAGCAGGAAACGGAAGCGCAAATCGTGCAGGGCCTATTGCAATCTGCAGGCATTGACGCTGCCCTCAACGCGCTCGACTTTCCTCAGGACACCCTACCCATCGGTGGCACTGTGGTGCTGGTTCGCGAGGCCGACGCTGAGACGGCGCGCAACATCATTGATGCATACCGCCATACTCCTCTGCGCGACGAGGAGGCAACGGATACATCCGCAGCCAGGGAAGATAAGCCGTAACCTCGCGGCCATCCAGATAAAACGTGCTCGCTCCGCTCAGGTCGGTGCGGAAGGTGGCGACCCGCGCCGCCGACAGCCTCTGCAGCACCTCACGCCGGGGATGCCCATATGTATTCCGCGCCCCAGCGGAAATTACCGCAAACTGTGGCCTGACTGACGCCAGCAACTCGCTCGCAGTCGCGCTGGCGCTGCCGTGATGCGCGACCTTCAACAATGCCGCCCGGGTATGCTGCGCAATGATCTCCTGCTCGGTGGCCCGTTCCGCGTCCCCTTCCAGCAGGACACTCGTTTGCCCGAATCCAATGTTCATCACCAGTGTGTCGTCATTGGCTTTGACATGTTCCGGACTGGTCCGCGCGGGTGCCAGTATTTCGACCTGCATTCCTCCGAGCTCGAACTTGTCGCCTGCTTTGTAGATGCGGGCCCTGGTCCCAATCGCGGCCGCCACTTCCAACGAGGGCTTCATTTCACCGCTGGGCTCATCCAGGCCCATCCATAATTCCGTGGGATGAAAATTGGCGATCACGCTGCGCATCCCGCCCACATGGTCGGCGTGAGGATGGGTGACCGCCACCGCGTCCAGCCGTTCGATTCCTCTCCACCACAAGTACGAGGAGACCACCTCTTCGCCAATGTCGAAATCCGAATGTGTCCATAGCGGCAACCCGCCGGCATCCACCAGCAGCGTCCTGCCTTGCGGGGAGACAATCAGCAGCGAATCTCCTTGCCCCACGTCAATGGCGGTGACCTCCATCACTCCCTTGCGCAAAGCGGGATGTCCGCCGCCGATAGTGACGGCAATCGCCGCCGCCGCCATCGCCAACAACCCAGCCACTGCCAGGCTCCGACGCCTTCGCGCCAGCAACATTGCCATAACCAGAGCGAGAGTCGCGGCGACCAGCACCGCCACCACCGGTACCGCCACGCGCAGGTCCGCAACCCGCGCCGTCCCCAGCCATCGCATGCTTCCCGTGATCCCGGCGAGGGACCAAGCCGCCGCCATCGCCGCCGGCTTTGCCAGCCACCACGAGACATAACTCAACGCGATCGCCGCGATTGCAGCTGGCATTAATATCCCCGTCAGTGGGACGGCACAGGCATTCGCCGGAACTCCAATCACGGTCGCGCGATGGAAGTAATAGGCCATCGGCAAGGCCAGCCCCACTTGCATCAGAGCGGAAATAAACAGCAGTTCGAACGTCGCTAGACCAACGCGTACGACTGCTCCCACCGCGGGCAGCGCAAACCGTTTGCCGAAGATCGGCTGCAGCCCATCGGCAATCAGGCGCAAGTCCAAGCGAAACTGCGCCACCCTCGGCGGCAACACCAGGTCATAACTGGTGAACGAGAGATTGGCCAGCCCTCGCGCGTATGGCTGTGACGACCGCTCCAAAAACGGTACTCCAATCGCAGCGATGATCAGCACGGCCAGAAATGTGAGTTGAAAGCTTGCTCCCAGTAGCGCCTTGGGGTCGGCAATCAGCAATCCCAGCGCCGCCGCGCCCAGCGCGTTTAACCGGCAGCGCTCGCGGTACAGCAGGCGCGCTCCCAGGTAGACGGCCATCATCAGCGTTGCCCGCCACACCGGAGCTCCGACCGCGGTCAGCAGCGCGTACCCAACGCATACCAGCACGGTCGTGACGCTCGACGCGATCTCTCCCAATCGCAACCGCCGAAGCACCCAGAACACGACAAAGGCCAGAATGCTTACGTTCATGCCCGACACAACCAGGATGTGGTAGGTCCCCGAGCGCTGAAATTCTGTTCGGGTGCCGCGATGGAGAAACGCGTCCTCTCCAATCACCATCGCGTCAATCAACGCCGCTTCCTCAGTCCCCCAGAGCGAGTGGATCTGCCGCACGATGCTGCGATGCAGCCGCACTCGCCAGGCTTCCGCGCGGTTCCCTGTAAATCCGGGCAAGATTTCAACCGCGGCAGCCTTGGACGACGCCAGCGCAATGATTCCCGTGTCAGCCAGATACGCGGCGTAATCAAACGCTCCGGGATTGCGAAAGCCCTGCGCGGCGTGAACCTTGCCCCGAAATTTCAGCCTCTGCCCGTAATGCAGAGCCCAATCCGGCGCTACATCCGACGCCGAATGCCCCTGCTCCTCCGCGTTCTTGTCGTAAATGCTGAGGCGGATTCCCGCCCGGATCGGTCGCGACACTCCATTCGCAAAGACTTCCTCGCTCTCCACATCCAGCGACTGACTGACGGAGCCCTTCCCCGTGTCCCCGAGTCGGCCCTCTCGCGTTACATGGGCCGTGACCTCGACTTCGCGGTCGCCGGTAAACTCCAGCAACTGTTCACGCGACAAATCCGGAGTGTTGCGCAGCTGGAAGTTTAGCGCGCCGAGCAGGACCATCATCGCCAGCGCAAGCGCCTTGGCCATCCAAACGCGGTGACTGAGAAAGTAGAACGCGGCCGCTAGGAATGCAGCAAGGGCCACCACCAACCACAACGGCGGACGCCAGTTCCCAGCCCCGGCGGTTATTCCTGCGGCAAACGCAAACGCGGCCCATAGCATAGGCTGACGGGGCGGCGCAGGCTGGGGCGCACCCGGAATGGCCCGGAGTTTGTGGTTGAGGCTCACGCTTCCCTTGCGGTGAAGGCTAGCGCTTGAGGTGCAGCACGGTTTCCATGTGGAACGTCTGCGGGAACATGTCCAGCAGATGTGCCTGTTCGATCTGGTAACCTGCCACCAGCAACGGGCCCAAGTCGCGGGCCAGAGTTGCCGGATCGCAGGAAACGTAGGTTAGCCGGGGCGGGCGCAACGCGGCCAGGGCTTTTACCACCATCTTGCCTAGCCCGCTGCGTGGCGGATCGACTACTACCAGCTCCGGCTTTCTCAGTCCCGGCATGTTCTCCAGATACTCCTCGGTCCGCGCGCGGACCACCTTCACGTTCGAAGAAGCATTATAAAAAAGGCTGCCGTGGGCTGTCGGTGACGGCTCTACGGCCCAAATGTGACGAAACTCGCTCGCCAAGGCGGTGGAAAACAGGCCTACGCCAGCATACAAATCAAGCGCGGCCTCGCCCTTCTCCTGGTACGTCACCACTTCTACCAGCTTGTCGACCATGTGGCGATTGACTTGGAAAAATGCTCCCGCCGCGACTCGCAGATTGGCGTGGTCGGTTTGATACACCAGTTCGGACGCGCCCACCGCCAATGGTTGTGCGTCCTCTTCGAATTTGACGAATGCCGTCGCACCAACGATCCGAGGCAGATCAGCCCGCATGTGGTCGATCCAAGCCCGTACCCGCCAACGATCGGCGGTTTCGTCCATCGCCAGTTCCACCAGCATCTCGCTGTCTTCGGCATTAGCAAAGAATTCGACTTCGGAGACGCCCGCAGGGAAGCTCGCCTGGCCCGCATTTTGCAGCCATGACAAACCGCGATTAATTAACGGAGAGCTGATGGGACACTCTTCCACGTTGAGCACTTCATGCGAGCCCGGGCGGTAGAGTCCGGCCACAAATTGCGGCTCGCGACGCACCTGAAAGCGGGTCCGGTTGCGATATTGCAGAGGAGGCGAAGGATGGATGTGCAGCGGGACCTTGAGCTCGATTTTTGCAATCCGTTGCAGCGTCTCCACCAGAATGGACGCCTTCGCCGCAAGCTGGTTTTCGTAGGTGGTGTGCTGGTAGTGGCAGCCGCCGCATTGCCCGAAATAGGGACAGAGCGGCGTCTTGCGTAGCGCTGACGGTTCCACCACCTGGTCGAGAGCCGCCCGCTGAAATCCAGGCTTCTGCTCCACCATGTGGGCTACAACCCGTTCCTCGGGCAACACAAAAGGGACGAAGATGGCTTGCGAGCGCCCGTCGGGCCCGGGCTCAGAGCGCGCCAATCCCTCGCCTCCATACACTAATTTTTCAATGGTTAATAGCAGAAAGACGCCTCACACAAGATCACCACCTGCAGTCCGGTGATGAAACCAGTGTCACTAGCTTACATGTAGAAAAGGCTCAAGCGCGGCAGTTTGTATTTTTCCAACAGCCGCTTGTGAATGTACTGGTTTATCAGTTGGTCGATTTGCGCCGCTGGCATCTTGCGGCGGTAACGATCGAGTTCGCGGTCGGCCTCGGCTCGCACCGTCACGACCTCCTCATCCTGCGTTGCCGCCAACAACAGTGAGTACAGTTTGTCTTCCCAGACCTTCAGCCTGCGCTCCAAATCTTCGAGTGGCGGCAGTTGGGCCGAAGACTCGACCACTGCCGCCAGGTCCCGCAATTCCGCAGCGACCTCCTGCGCTGTCACTTGCGGGGCCGCGCCGCCTCGCTCTGGAAGTTGCGCTTGCTCCAAGGCATCGGCGCAGCGTTGCAGGAACATCGCAATCTCGCTGCCCTGAAATCCTTTTTCCTGAGTGTCTGCCGCTGCTTGCCGAGGCGCACCGGTTGCGGCCTCCTTCATGGCCTCGGCGGCCACAAACACCGCCTGCGAACAGTAGGCCAAGCCGTTGACCTTTTGCGAACGCGAACGCCGCTTCTGGTATTTTTCAAATGCATCGTCAATGCCGCGAAGCACGGCCGCGAGCGGGATTCCCGCATCCTTCCAGGTTTCAATCAACGCCCAGTCCAGGGTAGAAAGCAGCAGCGCAGACCCGCGCCTCCGCTGAAAATGCTCTTCGATTTCAGTGAAGTAGTTAAAGTAGTTTTCCACGGCGCTTTAGCGGGGCTTGGGAGACCTGCCCGCACTCTTGGCGCTGGCGGACGGCGACTTCTCAGGATGCGCCGTTGATTTCTGGCGGCTGGTCACATTGCGTTCCCAGATGATCCGCAAGCCTTCGAGAGTCAGGTATTCGTCCACCGCGGTGATGAACTTCGATGCGGTGCCAAGCATTCCGCCCAAGCCTCCAGTGGCCACGACCTTGGTCTCCGCGCCCAGTTCCTGGGTCAGCATAGTCAGAATCCCATCCACCAATCCGAGGTACCCGTAATACAGCCCGGACTGCAAACTGCCTACCGTGTTCGATCCAATTACTCGCGCCGGTTTGCGGATGTCCACTCGGGGCAGTCGCGCGGTGCGCTGAAACAGGGCGTCGGCGGAAATCCCGATGCCCGGGCATATCACACCGCCCAGGTATTCGCCCTTAGCCGATATGCAGTCGAAGGTAGTCGCCGTGCCAAAGTCAACCACCACGCAGGGGCCGCCATATTTCTCAAACGCCGCCACCCCGTTCACAATGCGGTCTGCTCCCACTTCTGCCGGATTATCGTAGTGCACCGGCATGCCGGTCTTGACTCCCGGTTCAATGAACAGCGCAAGCACGTGGAAGTATCGTTCGCACACCTGCCGCAACACCGAATCCAGAGGTGGGACGACCGAAGAAATCACGATGCCATGGATGTCCGCTGCCTCCACCTTGTCCATGGAAAACAGGTTGCGAAACAGCACGCCATATTCATCCACGGTGCGTTTCAGTTCCGTCGCAACCCGCCAATGGGCGGACAAGCGGGCGTACTCTCCGGCACCGTCTTCGCGGGCGAACACTCCCAGCACGGTGTTGGTGTTGCCTACATCAATCACCAGAAGCATGTGCCGATTGTGTTCCTTTCCAAAACCAACCGCCTAAATTTTCTGACGCACCGTTCCACTCAGGACGATGCGAGGCCCGCTCGAGGTCTCCAGTTTCAAAAAGCCCCGTTCATCCAGCCCGTTGGTGACGCCTTCCAAGCCACCGTTGTCTACTACGGTCACTGTCTTCCCGCGAGCCATCGTAGAGTTCTCTTCAAAACGCCGCAGAATCGACTGCCGCGCTCCCGAGACCTCCAGCAAATTGCGATACTCACGGTCGAGTGATTTTAACAAACCGGCACACAGCTCCACCCGCGACCATTCCGTGCCGCTCTCCAGGCGCACCGATGTCGCGATTTCCTGCAGGTCCGATGGAAAGCTTCGCTGGTTCACATTGATGCCAATCCCCACTACCAGGTGCCGCACTCGCGTGACCTCGGCGTTCATCTCGGTCAGAATTCCACAAAACTTCTTGCCTTTAATCAGCAGATCATTTGGCCATTTCAAGTCGGGTTCTAGCCGCGGATCAATCTCGCGCACCGCTGCCTGCACTGCCAAGCCCGCCGCGAGCGACACGATCAATGCATCCGACGGCGGCCACGGCGGACGCATTACCACCGAGCAATAAATTCCCACCGACCGCGCCGACTGCCACTGGTTGGCTCCGCGTCCCCTGCCCGCGAGTTGCTCCTCGGCCAGGAACACGCTGCCCTCGGGAGCGCCCGCTGCGGCAGCTTCCATTCCCGCCGCATTGGTGGACCCAATTCGATAGTAGTGATGAATGTGTTTGCTGAAGATCGTGCCTGCGACCTGGGGCGCAACCATATCCGGCAGCAACAGGTCGGGCACGGTGCGCAACTGGTACCCGGTCGCCGGACGCCCCACAATGTCCACGCCCAGTCCGCGCAACTGTTGCGCCAGCCGCCACACTTCCGACCGATTAGTGCCCAACTCCTGAGCGAGCTTGGTGCCGCTTATTACGACCGTGGCGTTCTTGGTCAGAATGCGGACAATCCGACCTAAGCGGGCGTCGGTGGGCGGCAGCGCAGACTCAGGCTTGGGGGTTCGATTTGGTGATTTGGTACTAATGAAGAGATTATGAGGCTTACGAAACGAAACAACAAATCATAATTGTCAACAGCTACCGACTGGGCTCTTTGCTTTGGAAATCGAGTTCAAACGATGTTGTGCCGCAGGTGTTGCGTCTCGCAACCAGGGGAATGTACTGTCGGCCCCGTCCTGGCGATAACTCAAGAAGTATATCTGAAGCGTCGAAGTGTCCGTCCTCCGCGGTTGTATGTAACACATAAATTCCGGGCGTAATATCGGAGAACGAAAAATGGCCATCCGCATCGGACGTCGCTTCAAAGGTCTGTTTTGTAAACGGGTTTGTCAATATAAGAGAAATATTTGAAGCGGCAACCCTAAGTTGATGCACGAGATTCTCGGTTGGAGTTCCGCCTATTCCCAATTTGTACCAGCTAAGACTGCCGGCGACCCCGCTGACTCCAACAGCTAGAACGCCCCATTCATATCGGAGCCGCTTCTCACCTCGCGCGATACCCCGGTCTACATGGAAGCACTCCTCTCCGGCGCTAATCCCGAGAAGGCTGACTCGGATCCAATAGTCCCCTGGAGCCAAGTTCGTGACATGCACCTCGCCCGTCTCATCGGTAGTCTCGGAGAACCGGGCCTCTCCGTTCGACGATGCAACCTTTACAGCAACACCCGAGAGAGGATGGCTGTCCCGATACACCTGCACCAGGAAATCAGGCCTCATGGCTCTGCCTCGGTTCAGACAGCTTGCTTCGCTACACGCAAGTCCGGGCACCCAAGACACGAGCGTGACGGTCGATAGAATCAAGAAACCCACGACTCTCGTAATGGACATCGCTTCATTCATCATGAAACCGCGAGGCCATAACTTACGCCGGGGCCATGCGCAAACTGATATCTACGGCCGGCGCCGAATGCGTCAGCGCTCCCACCGAAATGTAATCAACGCCGGTCTCGGCGTATGCTCGGACGTTTTCCAAACGGATTCCACCCGAACACTCCAGGGGAATCCTTTGCCCCCATCCCGCGCAAAACTCCACGGCACGCCGCACATTGTCTGGCGTCATGTTGTCCAACAAAATGGCTTCGGCATTGTGTTTCAGGGCCTCATGCAATTCCTCCAGCGACCGCACTTCGACCTCGATTGGCTCGGTGCCGCGGCGATGCAGAAGCGCCCGCTCCAGCACCGGCCCTACTCCCCCAGCAAGCGCGATGTGGTTGTTTTTGATGAGCACGCCATCCGATAGATCGAGACGGTGGTTCATCCCGCCCCCACACAGCACCGCGTACTTATCGATCATCCGCAAACCGGGCATCGTCTTGCGTGTGTCCAGAATGCGCGCCTTGGTCCCGGCAATGGCGTCCACAAACTTGCGGGTCTGCGTCGCCACTCCGCTCATGTGCTGCAGCAGATTCAAGATCACGCGTTCGCACGACAGAATCACGCGCGCATTGTGCCGAATGACGGCAATCGGCTGCCCCTTCAACACTCGCACCCCATCAAAGATCTCGGGATGGCTGGTGACTTCGTAGTGCGACGTCACCGTGCCGTCGAGCGAGGCGTACACATCCAGGATGCGGGGCACGCAACCCAGGCCAGCAATGACGCAATCCTGCTTTACCAGGATGGTTCCGCTCGCCCGCTGTCCCGGTTCGATACAGGCGTAGCTGGTAGCGTCGCGCGTGGCGCTGTCTTCGCGTAACGCGTTCTCCAGAATTGCGGTGATGCGGCGGCTTGTCCAGTCCATTATTTTGCCAGTTCCTTCAACCCATCTTGCGCTTTCGCGCGGAGCACTTCCAGTTCCTGGGCGCGGCGGCGGATTCCTTCTACCACCTCGGCCGGCGCCTTGGCTAGAAAACTCTCGTTCCCCAGTTGCCGCTGGCCGTTAGCCATCTCTTTCTCAATCCGTTCCAAGTCCTTGGTCAATCGCGCTTGCTCCGCGACCGCGTCCACCTTCTTTTCGTAGAGCACGTGCACATCGAACCGGGCCGTGCTCCGCGCCCCGGATTGTTGTGACAGCGATGCTTCCACAAAGGTCACGCTCTCCACTGAGGCCAGCCGCTCGACTGATCCGCGACTCTCTTCGATGAGCTTGCGGGTTCCGGTCTCATGCGCGTGGACTTCAATCGGCACCCGCACTTTCGGCTCAATCTTCAGTTCTGCCCGCAAGTTCCGCACGCTGACAATCAGGTCTTGCAGTACCGCCATTCCGCTTTCGGCCTCCAGGTCAATCAGCGCGTCATTGGTTTCCGGATATGCGGCCAGCGAGATTGATTTCACCGGAGGCGCACCATCATAAATCGCCTGCCAAATCTCCTCGGTGATAAACGGCATGACGGGATGCAGCAATCGCAGCGCAGCCTCGAACAGGCCCACCAGATTCTGGCACGCTACAGCGACGGTTTCTGCGTCGGCGCTATCGGCCATCAAGCGAGGTTTTACCAGTTCGATGTACCAGTCGCAAAACTCTCCCCAGAAGAAATCGTAGATGCAATTCGCTGCTTCGTGAAAGCGATAATCCCGCAGCGCCTGGTTCACTTCCCGCGTCACGCGATGAAATCGCGACAGAATCCAGCGGTCTTCCAGAGTTTGCGGGGCGAGTGGTGGCCCACCCACTGCAAATTTCTCCAACGACCAAATGCCGGCCTGCTGCGCCTTGTCCACGTTCATGAACATGAACCGCGCTGCGTTCCAGATCTTGTTGGCAAACGCGCGATACCCGTCGGTGCGCTTTTCGTTGAATGCAATGTCCGTGCCGGGGGATGCCATGGCCGCCAGGGTGAACCGGGTCGCATCGGTCCCGTACTTGCCAATCACCTCGATGGGGTCGAGCACGTTTCCCTTGGTCTTCGACATCTTTTGGCCATCGGTATCGCGGACCAGCGCGTGGATGTAAACGTCTTGAAAGGGCACGCTTTGCCGCAAGCGCTCTTCGTCGCTCAGGAGCGGTTCGCCCTCGCGCACTGGCTTGTGCGGCGGCATCATGAACCAGCAGCCGAGCATGATCATTCTTGCCACCCAAAAGAACAGTATGTCGAAGCTGGTAATGAGCAGCGAGGTGGGATAGAAGACCTCCAGATCTCGCGTTGCTTCCGGCCACCCCAGCGTGGTGAACGGCAGCAACCCCGACGAAAACCAAGTATCCAGCACGTCGGTATCCTGCTTCAGTTCCGAACTGCCGCACTTGCTGCACTGCACCGGGGCCGCTCGCGCCACTTCAATGTGCTTGCACGCGCCGCAGTGCCAGGCTGGAATTCGGTGCCCCCACCACAGCTGTCGCGAGATGCACCAGTCGTGGATGTTCCCCATCCAGTTCAGGTAGATGACTCGGTAGTTGTCAGGCGTGAAGCGGACATATCCCTTTTCCACTACCTCGATCGCGCGTTTAGCCAGGGGTTCGATTTTTACGAACCACTGTTCGCTCAGCCGCGGCTCCACAATCGTCTTGCAGCGATCGCACTTTCCGATGGAGAGCGTGTGCTCCTTGATCGCGACTAGAAACCCTTGCTCTTCCAGGGCATGCAGCACCTGGGCCCGCGCTTCAAACCGCTCCAGTCCGGCATAGACGCCGGCATTCTGGTTCATGTGCGCGTGCTCGTCCATCACGTCAATCTGCGGAAGGTTGTGTCGCAGCCCGGCTTGAAAATCATTCGGATCGTGCGCCGGCGTTACCTTCACGGCGCCCGTGCCAAATTCTGGTTGCGCCAGATCATCCAGAATGATTTGGATCTCTCGCCCCATCAGCGGCAGCCGCACCGTCTTGCCATGCAGATGGGTGTAGCGTTCGTCGTTCGCGTTCACTGCGATCGCGGTATCGCCCAACATGGTCTCCGGCCGGGTCGTAGCCACAGTGATGAACTCATCGCTTCCCGTCACCGGATAGCGGATCTCGTACAGCTTCCCTTGAACTTCTTCGTGCTTGACTTCGAGGTCGGAGATCGCAGTCCCGCAGCGAGGGCACCAATTGACGATGTACTTTCCGCGATAAATCAGCCCTTGTTCATGCAGGCGAACGAACACTTCCTTCACCGCACGCGACAAATTCTCGTCCATGGTGAAGTATTCGCGGTCCCAATCCACCGACGCGCCCAGACGCCGCATCTGGTCGAGGATGGCCCCACCGTAGTGCCGCTTCCACTCCCACACCCGTTCGATAAATGCATCCCGGCCCATGTCGCGGCGCTTCTTTCCTTCAGCCGCAAGCTGCCGCTCCACCATCATCTGGGTGGCTATCCCCGCGTGGTCCGTGCCCGGCAGCCACAGGGTCAGAAACTTCCTCATGCGATGCCAGCGCACGATGATGTCCATCTGCGTCTGGTTGAGCATGTGCCCCATATGCAGACGCCCCGTGACGTTGGGTGGAGGCAGCAGCAGTGTGAAGACAGGCGCGGTTTCGCCCTCTGGCGGCGTCGGCTGATGAAAGAGCTTTTCGTTGATCCAGAACTCAGCCCAGCGCGTTTCGATGGCGCCCGGCTCGTATGATTTAGGCAGGTCGTGAGGCATTTTGTGAGTTCCAGCTCGCAATGGGGAGGATTTTCCGGCTCGTCCACCCGCGCTGCAGCCCGAATTTCGATCTTACAGGCGAGAGAAAAGCAGGGTCAAACCTGCTTGATTTATACTGTGCGCGCCAGGAGCTACATCATGCGTCGAGTCCACCCCGCCCAAGCCGTGCTGATCTTGTTCAGCTTCGTCTCTGTTCTGCACGCCCAGGGCGATACGGGCTTCGCTCCGCTCGAACAGTGGAAGCAGGCCGTCATCCAATCGGATGCCGCCGCGCTGAAGAAGTTCTACTCTACGGATCCAGCGGTCCGCATCACCAGCGGCAAAGATCAACTCAGGGCCGATCAGGAAGTTACTTTCTGGACGACCCTTAAAGCCAGCAGCGTGAAGCTGGACATTCTGCAGACCAGCTCGCCTCAGCCCAACGCCCGGCAAATTGTCTTCGAAGCAGAGATCGAATCTCATGCCGCGGCCCAACCAGATATTCTTTACATCGCCGAGAACCAGCTATGGTTGCAGACCGGCAGTGAGTGGCGACTGACCAGTGCGCAGCGCTCCGTCGTCGCGCACCTGCAGCAACCGCTTGGCCAGAAGAAAAACATCTATGACGACAAAGCTGACGCCCACCAGGAAATTAGCGAAGCCCTGCAAAAAGCCACGAAGGACCATAAGCGCGTGCTGGTAGTTTTCGGGGCGGACTGGTGTTACGACTGTCATGTTCTCGACCTTGCCTTCCACCGGCCCGATGTGCAGCCCATCCTCGACGCGAACTTCGTGGTGGTTCACGTGGATATTGGCGAAGGCAACAAGAATCAAGACCTGATGAAGATCTATGAAGTGCCGATGGCGAAGGGCATTCCTGGCCTGGCGGTGCTGGACTCTGCCGGAAAATTGCTTTACAGCCAGAAGAATGGCGAGTGGGAATCGGCTCGCTCGCTGAAGCCAGCGGACCTGCTTCAGTTCCTCGACAAGTGGAAACCGCAGGATCGCTGACCTTGGCCGGATGGAGGGATGACGGCCTCAATTCCGCCGGATCACGGGTTTGACAACGGCGCGGCGGACGCCGACAACCGACACCGGGTGCCCGCTAAAATGTGCAAATCTCTTAATCATGTACGCAGGCCGCTAGTCGCGCTCTATCAGATAGTAACTATTCGAATCCGGTATAAACCACCAAAAATAAAGGACTTACTTGACAGGTAGTGGTGTCCGCCGGAACTTGGCGGGTTAATCACAATCTAAACATTTCGGGCGGTTCCGGGCATTCACAATATTTTCCACAGGCCAGTACCCTGCTTTCGCCCCCAAACTAGTCTTCCGACTCGGGTGCGCGGTCGAGGGTTTCAAACCGTGTTTCTTCCTTCCGGAAGGTCATTTTCAACCGCCCCGTCGGCCCGTTGCGTTGTTTGGCGATGATGATCTCGGCCAGTCCCTTCAACTCAGGGTCGTCCGGCTTATACATTTCCTCTCGGAAGATGAACATCACCAAGTCCGCGTCTTGCTCGATCGAACCCGATTCGCGCAAGTCGGCCAGTTGCGGCCGATGGTCTCCGCCCCGACTCTCAGGCGCGCGGCTCAACTGCGATAGCGCCAGCACC
The DNA here is from genome assembly GCA_038211475.1 of Terriglobales bacterium. GTDB lineage: Bacteria > Acidobacteriota > Terriglobia > Terriglobales > Acidobacteriaceae > JANYBT01. The sequence goes on from JBBQVN010000010.1 coordinate 36,913, forward strand.
GGAACTTGCAACTCCTTCGCCAGGGTCTTCAGCCCGCGAGAAATGGCGGATACTTCCTGCGTCCGATTCTCAAAACGCTTGCTTCCACCCGACATTAGTTGCAGGTAATCCACGACGATCAGATCCAGGCCATGCTCGCTGTGCTTCAAGCTGCGGGCCTTGGCCCGCATTTCGGTGAGACCCATGCCGGCAGTGTCGTCGATAAAAATCTTGGCGGCTACTAATTCTTCCATCGCCGCCTTCACTTTCGGCATGTCTTCTTTGTACAGGGAACCTGTCCGCATGCGTTGCGAGTTGACGTTTGCCCGCGAACACAACAGGCGCATTAACAATGCCTCGCTCGACATCTCCAGCGAGAACACGCCGACAACCTTACGGCTATGGATGGCGGCATTCTCGGCGATATTCAGTGCAAACGCCGTCTTCCCCATGGAGGGCCGCGCCGCCAGAATGATCAGCTCGGATTTCTGCAGGCCGCTGGTCATCTCATCGAGGTAGCTGTAATGGGTTTCCAGGCCGGTGACGCGCTGGCCGCGCTTGAGCAAGGCGTCCACGCTGCCGAATTTTTCGCGAACTATCTCCTGCACATCCTGGAAACCGCGACCCAGCCGTTTTTCCGCCAGGTCCAGGATGTTCGACTGCGCGTCGGTCAGAATCTCGTCCGCGCCATCCAATTGCTCTGACGCCCGCGCAATGGTGGTGTTGGCGATGTTGATCAGCCCCCGCAGCACCGCCTTGTCGCGCACAATGTGGATGTAGTGTTCAATGCTGGGCCGGTCGGGAACGCCATCGATCAGCCCCGAGACGTAGCCCACATCGCCCACTGCCTGCAAGTCTTTGTGGCGCTCCAGTTCGTTGATCAGCGTGATCATGTCTACCGGACGCGACGAATCCAGTAGATCCTGCATGCGGGTGTAAATCCGTCGGTGAGAATCGAGCGCGAAGTCCGCGGGCACCAGGGTTTGCGCGGATTCGTTGAATGCCCGGTTATCGAGAAGAATTGCGCCCAGGATGGAGCGCTCCGCCTCAATGTTTGCCGGCAACCGCCCGAGAATGGAATCGACCGTTCCCAACTCAATTCACCTATCTGAAAATTTGCCACCGCTGAATTGTCACCGCACTGGTACACGCGGAGCGCACTTGGAATCCGCGCTCGCCTCAGTATGTCACCGTCAAACAAAAAGCGAAAGATAAGGTTGGTTGCCGGGCGATTGACAAGTTGGTTGCAGGTACAACGTCTCGCTACTACCGGCTGCAAACGAACGGCCCAGGCCAGCCACCCGGGCCGCAACGTATAGCGTTCGTCCTGTCTGCCGATTTCTATGGCAGAGCGCTCAGGATGTCCCGCTCTGACTTGCATCCACTCTGCTTGATGTGGAGGGTGGCCGCAATAGAAAACTGGCGTGTTGGTGTGCAGAAGCTGTGGATGCGCGCAACTTCCTGTGGAAAGCCGCGGCGAAACCTCGCGCACCGCGCAGCCCCGCCATCTGACGGCGATGGAACGCGACGTCGCCTTGTCGAAACCCGCAAAAATCCTGTAAACTTATATTTTGCTCGACAAGTTCTGATCCCATCTGGAGTAGCTATGGCACAAGTATGCGCAATCTGCGGCAAAGGGCCGCAGTTCGGAAACAACATCAGCCACGCCCACAACGTGACTAAGCGCCGTTGGAATGTCAACCTGCGCCCAATCAAGGCGAAGGTGGGTGCAGCTAACCGTCGCATGCGCGTTTGCGCCTCCTGCCTGCGTAGCGGCAAAGTCGTCAAAGCGTAGCGCTTCCCTACAATTTCGCTGGTTGGTGCACGGCTTGCCATGCTCTCTGTGTTTCGGCACAAAACCCCAACGCCTGGACACCGAGCCACCGATGGAGAAGAGGAAGGCCGAGACGGGGATTGAACAAGGTTTGCTGAAGAACTCCGCGCCGTCCGACTGTGGATCTTGTTTTGCTCCCGCGCCTATAGTGCCGCGGCTTGTTCGCGCCGCTTCCCTTGAATCTCAATAAAAATGTTGATTAGCGACACTGCCGCGGGCGTGATGCCGGGAATCCGGCTGGCTTGGGCCAAGGTGCGCGGCCGAACATGGACCAGTTTCTCACGATTTTCCCGTGACAACCCGCTTACCGAAACGTAATCAAACCACTCCGGAATCCCGCGCTGCTCTGACTTCTTCAGCCGGTCCATGGACTTTTGCTGCTGGTCCAGATATCCCGCGTACTTGATCTCCGTCTCGATCTGCTTCAACTCGTTGCGCACTTCCGACGAAAGGAGCGACGCCGCAACGACCACGCCGCCGCGCTCAAAAAAAGTGGGCGAGGCTTTCTGCAATATTCCGGCCATCTGTTCAATGACCACCTCCGTGCGCTTCAGCAACTGAGCGCAGGTCTGACCCACCGTTGCGCTCAGGTTGGCGGCCGCCTGCTCGCCGATTTCGCCCGCGATCGCCGCGGTCACTTTCGTTTTTTCCAGGAGCAGCTTCATCTCATCCAGCCGCTGTTGCTTGGCTAGGAAATCTCGCCACGCGCCATCCTCGATCAGTCCCACGCGCCGCCCATGAGGAGTTAGCCGCCGGTCTGCATTGTCGATCCGCAAGTGCAGCCGGAACTCCGCCCGCGAAGTGAACATGCGGTAGGGCTCGTTGGTCCCCTTCGAGATCAGGTCGTCTATCAGGATCGCGGTATAAGCCTCAGTCCGGTCAAGAATCAGCGGCGGCTCCCGCTTCACCTGCAGCGCCGCATTGATGCCCGCCATCAGGCCTTGGCACGCCGCCTCTTCATATCCACTAGTGCCGTTGATCTGTCCGCCCAGGAACAGGCCTGCGATCTTCTTAGTCTGCAGCGTCCGCTCCAGTTCAGTTGGATCAATCGAGTCGTACTCAATGGCGTATCCCGGACGCATCATATCCGCCTTTTCCAGCCCGGGAATGGACTTGATCACCGCCAATTGCACATCGATGGGCAACGATGTGCTCATGCCGTTAATGTAAATCTCGTGGGTATTCAGTCCCTCAGGCTCCAGAAAGAGCTGGTGTGACAGCTTCTCGGGAAACTTGACGATCTTGTCTTCAATGGACGGACAGTACCGGGGCCCAATCGACTGAATCTGCCCTGAATACATGGGCGACCGGTGCACGTTCTCGCGGATGATGCGGTGGGTCTCTTCGGTGGTGAACGCGATGTAGCACGGCACCTGCGAATCGTGATGGGCTACTCGCCTCGTCCGAAAACTAAATGGCGTCGGGTCGGCGTCGCCGGGCTGCTCTTTGAAGCGCGACCAATCGATCGTCCGTCCATCCAGCCGGGGTGGCGTCCCTGTCTTCAACCTGCACCCACGCAGGCCCAAATTCTTCAGCGCTTCTCCGAGCAGCACCGCAGCCGCTTCGCCCGACCGCCCGGCGGGATACTGTTGCTCGCCGCAGTGAATCAGCCCGTTGAGAAAAGTCCCCGTCGTGACCACCACCGCGGATGCTCCGACCGTCCGGCCATCGCGCAGCCTGACCCCTCGGCAGACAGTTTCTAGTTTTGAGTCTCCAGTTTCGAGTGCAGTCTCGCCCGCGATCTGTTCGAAGAGGATCGGATCAGCGATAATCGGCTCGGTGCTGGTCGGATTGTTAACGATCGCCTCAGTGATGATCGATTCAGTGATTAGATCCACCACCTCCGCCTGCTTGACCTTCAAGTTCGACTGCGACTCCAGAACCTCGCGCATCTTCAGCCGATAGCCTTGCTTGTCGCACTGGGCGCGCGGCGACCACACCGCCGGTCCCCGCGACGTATTCAGCAGCCGGAATTGGATTCCAACCGCATCGGTAATCTCGCCCATGATGCCGCCGAGGGCGTCTACTTCGCGCACCAGATGGCCCTTCGCGATGCCGCCAATCGCCGGATTGCACGACATCTGCGCGATGAGGTCCACGTTCAGCGTGAACAAGGCGGTCTTCAGTCCCATGCGTGCCGCCGCCATCGCCGCCTCGCACCCGGCATGACCAGCCCCCACCACGACCACGTCGAATTGTTCGTCAAACAGCATGTTGGCTAGCGCACTCCCCAGAACCGGGCCAGGACAGCCCGAAAGGACCACCGGCCCTTATTCTATCAACCCGGCGGGGGTACCTCGCGAGGAGCTTGTCACAGCTTCCCTGCCGCTCGTATAGTAGGGGTTCCATTTCCAACAGGAGTGAGCATGACCTCAAAATTTTTCTTTACCGAACTGGACGCGCGCATCGCCACGTATGACCTGCTCTGCCATCCCTTTTACAAGGCTTGGAGCGCCGGACAACTGACCCGCGACGACCTTCGCGAGTATGCCCGCAACTACTACCATCACGTGGACGCTTTCCCGCGCTACCTGGCTGAGTTTGGCATGCGCCTACCCGAAGGCGAGCTGCGTCGCGCGTTGCTGGCCAACATGAATGACGAAAACGGCAGCGAAGATCTCTACGGCGAACCCACCCGCTCGCACGCGGAGCTTTGGCTTGACTTCGCCGAGGGCATGGGCTCCAGCCGCAATCTGCAAAGCCACCAGCCGGTGGATGCCATCCAATCGCTGATCTCTTACTTCCACCGGACCGCGCAGCAAGGCTCGCCGGCAGAAGCGCTGGCGGCGTTCTATGCCTACGAATCCCAGGTGCCGCGCGTAGCGGCGGAAAAGGATCGTGGCCTCAAACAGATGTATTCGGCGGATGCAAGTACACGTGGATACTTCACCCTGCATACCACTGCCGACGTCTTCCACGCCCAGGTGTGGCGCAATCAACTGGCGAAGCAGGTGGAAGCCGATCCGCAGGCCGCGGAAAAGGCGCTCGACTCCGCTGAAGCGGCCGCTAAGGCGCTGTGGAATGCCCTCGACGGAATCGAAGCCAAGCGCACCGCCCGCGCCGCGTAACGATCGCTGATTGCAGAGATTGATCCGCTTGGGCCGATAATGCGGTCTCATTATCGGCTCATTGTTTTTGGTTCGAGCCCCGCACCGGAAATTCCAGGTCGCCGGAAAAGAGGTTCTTCAATGGCCCAGCCCATCCCACTTGGCGCGCGCGGCGACGCTCAGGAAACGGTGGAGTTCCGCCACACTCTCACTGCACACCACGCCGAACTCCCTCCCGTTTATTCCACGCCCGACATGATCCGCCTGATGGAAACCGCGGCGTTCCGCGCCCTGCATTCCTATTGCGATCCAGGCGAGATCACCGTCGGCACCGCCATCAACATTGAGCATCGCGCGGCCAGCGGCATCGGCGCTCGAATCCACGCAGAAGCCGTGCTGGAATCCTTCGACGGCAAGTTCTACACCATGCGCGTCAGCGCCCGCGACGACTCTCAGGAAATTGGACGAGGCACCGTGGGTCGCGCCGCCGTCAACGTGGCCAGCTTCCTGGCTCGCATGAGAAAAAGCGAAGGCTAGACTTGCAGCGTACAGCGGAGGTCAACGATTTCTTTTCCAAGTACGCCATAGACCATCGGGGAAGGACTGCCCTCTGCCAGTCCCGGTTTACAATGCTCCCCTGATGCGCGCCGCCGTCATCTTCGGGCTGGGATGTCCGCCCCGCTCTCTGCATCCCTTCCAGCAAGACTCCGCCACCAGTTGGCAGATCGGCCTCCCCGACCCTGCGGGTGATTGCGATGCCATCCTCCTGTTCGGCGGCGATGGCACCCTTCACCGCCATCTTGCCTCTTTGGTCAAGCTCGCCCTGCCCCTGCTGATCGTGCCGACGGGCAGCGGGAACGATTTCGCGCGCGCACTCCACCTGAAGAATCCGAAAGACTCCCTGGCAGCGTGGCGCTTGTTTGAAGCGGGCGCCGGCAACATCCGCACCATCGACCTCGGCAAGATCACCCCGCTGGACTCCCCCGCTCTGGCTCACTACTTCGCCAGCATTGCGGGATGCGGGCTCGACGGCGCGGTGGCCCGCCGCGCCAATGCTCTGCCCCGATGGCTGCGTGCCCGCGGTGGATACCTGCTCAGCCTTCCGGCGGCCGTGCGCGCTTTCAAGTTGCAAGCCATGCGCCTCTCGGTTGGCGGCGACAATGGCGACTTCCAACTCCACAGCGACGATCCCGCCTTCCTGATTGCCTTCGCCAACTCGCCTGCCTACGGCGACGGCATGAAAGTCGCTCCCCGCGCCCGTCTCGACGACGGCCTGCTCGACGTATGCCGGGTCGGCGATGTCGGCAAGCTCAAGCTGCTGCGCCTCTTCCCCACCGTCTATCTGGGGCGTCACCTCGGCACTCCGCAAGTCACGCATTTCACCGCCCGCAGTCTTCGTCTTGACGCCGATACGCCTCTGGACATTTACGCTGACGGCGAATTTGTCTGCCAGACTCCGGTGCAGGTGGAAATTGCAGACTGCCAGTGGAGAGTGATCGTTCCCGCAGGATGACATTGCCCCTCGCCGCTCGTCCCTCTGATATTGTCCTTAGAGCGGTTTCCACTTGGGGTTTATGGATTCATCAACACTACGCAGGGTTTTTAAAGCATTTCAATATAGCGATTTCCGCCTGATGTGGATCGGCGCCTGCACCTCCAGCATTGGCACCTGGATGCAGATCGTGGCCCAGGGCTGGCTCATCTATCGCCTCAGCCACTCCGCTTTCTTGCTCGCGCTCGACCAGTTCCTCGGCGGCATCCCCATATTTTTGTTCTCGCTGCTGGGCGGCGTGGTGGCGGACCGCATCGAGCGCCGCCGCATTCTTCTCGGCTCCCAATATGTGCAATTGGCCAGTGCGGCCACCCTCACCGTTCTGGTTGCGACCGGCGCGGTGCACGTCTGGCATATCCTCTGCCTCTCATTTGTCTCGGGCTTCGCGCAGGCCTTCGGCGGTCCCGCCTATCAGGCCCTGATTCCCACCCTGGTCAAGCGGGAAGACATGCCCAACGCCATCGCGCTGAATTCGATTCAGTTCAACATGGCGGTCATGATTGGTCCCGCGCTGGCCGGTCAGACCTTGGCCCGCCTGGGCGAGAAATGGTGCTTTGGGCTCAATGCCGTTTCTTTTCTTGCACCCATTATTTCCCTGTCTCTTATTACCGCTCGCTTCCTGCCCCAGAAAACTACCGAGACCATGTTCAACAGCCTGAAGCAGGGCATCGAGTTTGTGCGCAAGCAACACGCGATGGAAGCGCTCATCGTGCTCGCCTTCTGCATGACCGCTCTGAGCATGTCGATGCGCACTTACATTCCCGTGTTCGTCAAAGACATCTTTCATCGCGGCCCGGAAACCTACGGTAACCTGCTCGCGCTGATGGGCGCCGGTTCGATCTTTGGCTCTCTCACCATCGCGGCGATGGGCAATATACAGCGCAAAGGACGGGTTGCCTTGGTCATGCTCATCTGCCTGGGCGCAGGGATTTCCGGATTCGGCCTGTCGAAGTCGCTTCCTTTCAGCTATGTCATGCTGGTTCTGGTGGGTTTTTCGATGATGGCGGTCTTTGCCACAGTGAATTCGCTGGTGCAGTTGATTACCACTGACGCCATGCGCGGGCGCGTGATGAGCGTATACAACTTCGCCTTCCGCGGTGGCATGCCGATGGGCAACCTCTTGTCGGGATGGCTGGTTCCTCTGCTGACCGCGCCCGTAGTGCTGGGGATCAACGGCATGCTGCTGATTCTGGTGGCTCTGTACTATCTAGTGGTGCAACGGCGTGTGGCGGCGCTGTAAGGCCGGATAAAAGCTTTCGCTCAGAGGATGAGATGGATTCGCCAGCCAGATTCTGCTGATGGGCGCTAACTGGTTGAAAAGGTTGGAGGCGCGGGTCGGGATCGAACCGACGCATAAAGGTTTTGCAGACCTCTCCCTTACCACTTGGGTACCGCGCCTTTGGTCAACGGACGCGCCCTGCGGCGCACCGGCACCTTTCAGCTTAACAAGCTTCTCCCAGCGGTTCAAGTTACCGAAAACTCCGGTAGTGACTCATGAGTCACTACCAAAACTCCAACGGCCAGAAGTGGTCAGGGACTTTTGCGGGTGAGCAAAACAGGGGAGTTCATGGAGCGGGAGACGGGATTTGAACCCGCGACTTCGACCTTGGCAAGGTCGCACTCTACCACTGAGTTACTCCCGCTCAGTCCCCCGATTATAAACAACAAGCGTGAACAACGGCAATGGGACGCACGTTCGGCGGGAGCGCGTTGCCTTCGCGCAGTGCTGTGGCCTATGCTGGAAGCAGCGAAGCGGCCTGCGGCGTGGGGCTGCCGCTCTCGCGATCCAAATCTTATGCAGCGCGCTATTTCCAAACTGTTATTGCTGGTCATGCTGAGCGGGATGTCCGTTCCGCTGCTGCAGGCCGCGCTGCCGCCGACTTCGCCCCACTGCATGCGGCCCACGTCTCGACATCCGGCCCAGCCGTGTCACGACATGGCGGGAATGCAGAACGCGCAAGCCTCCCAAGGCGCTAGCAATACTCCAGCGGCTGATTCCGAATTCCACGCCGCAGCCGACTGCTGCCCCAACCATGATTGTTGCCGCTCAATGGGCTGCTCCGAGCGCGCGTTCGTGCCGGCGGTTACGTTCTCACAGAAAGAAATGCCGTCGGGAGTTATTGCCTCCCCGGCGCGCCCGCGGCACTCGGCGTTGAGCCTCATCGCGACCCACTCCGGCCGCGCTCCTCCGCACTTCTCCTAAGCCCGGCTGTCTCGCGACTTGAACATCGCCTTCGCCCCACCGCGAAGTCCGCGATGTTTCCCGGCTACCTGTTTTCGACTTGGGAGAATTCCATGCGTTTGGTCCGTTTTTCCGCGTTGGCCGTCATGCTGCTAGTTGCAGTAGCCGCCAGCGCGACGATTTTCGGTTCGGTTCGCGGCATCATTCACGACCCGCATCATCGGCCGGTACAAGGCGCGCACATCATGCTGCGCGCGGCGAACTCGGAGTGGGTGCAGTCCGCTTCGTCTGATGACTCGGGGGAATTCCACTTCGACGCGGTGCCGCTCGGCGAGTACCAAGTAACTGTGGCCAAGCCCGGTTTCGAACAAGTGGCGCAGAGCGTGACCGTTCGCTCCGGCGCGGAACCAGTCGTTCATGCGCAAATGAGTTTGGCGAGCGCGAAAGAAACCGTGACCGTGACCGACACCGCTGCGGTCGCGTCCACGGATACCGCGACCCCTTCGACTCTGGTGAGCCGCACCGACGTGGAGCATACTCCGGGCGCCGCCCGCTCCAACAGCCTCGCCATGATCACCAACTTCGTGCCCGGCGCGTATATCACGCACGACCAGTTGCACATTCGCGGCGGACATCAGGTGAACTGGCTGGTGGACGGCGTGCCCGTGCCTAACACCAACATCGCCAGCAATGTTGGGCCGCAGTTTGATCCCAAAGACGTGGACTACCTCGAGGCCCAGCGTGGCGGCTACGAAGCGGAATACGGCGACCGCACCTATGGCGTGTTCAATGTGGTCCCGCGCACCGGCTTCGAGCGCAACAATCAAGCGGAGTTGGTTCTTGGCTTGGGAAATTTCTACCAGACCAACGATCAGTTCAATTTCGGCGGACACACTGAGAAATTTGCGTACTACGCCAGCGTGAACGGCAATCGCAGCAATCCTGGCCTGGAGACGCCGACTGCGCAAATTCTGCACGACCAGGTCAACGGTTATGGCGGCTTTGGGTCGCTGATCTACAACCTCAACTCCGCCAACCAGCTTCGCTTGGTGACCTCGGCGCGCCAAGACTACTACCAGATTCCCAACACGCCCGAGCAGCAGGCTACCGGCATTCGCGACGGCCAGCACGAAGCTGATGCCTTCGCGAATTTTTCCTGGGTACGCACCTTCGGCCCTGGCAAGCTGCTGACGGTTTCGCCGTTTTTCCACTACAACAGCGCGAACTACGAGAGCAATCCGGCTGACTTCCCCATCAGCACGACTGACCGTCGAGCCTCAAACTACTTCGGAGGCCAGGCAAGTTTCAGCGCGAAATTCTGGCACAACGATGCCCAGATCGGCTTCTACGGATTCGGCCAGCACGACAATCAACTGTTCGGCTTGATCTTCAATGACCAGAGCAATCCGAATTTCCGCACTCGCGAGATTGTGGATGGCAGCGTGACTTCAATATTCCTCGAAGACAAGATCAAGGTCACATCGTGGCTGAACCTGATTGGCGGGGTACGGCAAACGCATTTCTCCGGCTCCATCGTGGAGAATGCGACCAGCCCGCGAGTGGGTGCCGCCTTGCGCATCCCGAAACTCAATTGGGTTTTTCGCGCATTCTACGGACAGTTCTATCAGGCTCCTCCGCTGGTTACCGCCTCGGGCCCGCTGCTTGCATTCGTCAACAACCAGAACCTCGGATTCATCCCGCTGCACGGCGAGCGCGACGAAGAACACGAGTATGGCGTGACCATTCCCTTCCGCAGTTGGACGTTCGAGATCAACAACTTCCAGACCCGCGCCCACAATTTCTTTGACCACAGCAGTGTGGGCAATTCCAACGTCTTCTTCCCGCTGACCATTGACGGTGCGTTGATTCGCGGCTGGGAGGCGACGGTACGCTCGCCTCGGCTGTGGAACCGGGCGCAAGTTCATCTGGCGTATTCCAACCAGATTGCTCAAGCCAAGGGCGCTATCAGTGGCGGGCTTACCGATTTCTCGCCGCCCGTAGCCGGTTATTTTTTGCTCGACCACGACCAGCGCAATACGCTCAACGTTGGGGGAGAGATCAGCCTGCCGTGGCGGTCGTTCGCGGCGATGAATGTTTACTATGGCTCAGGCTTCGCCAATGGTGAGGCACCCCCGGCCCCAGATCATTTGCCGGGACATACAAGCTTTGACTTGTCTCTGGGAAAAGACATCGGGGAGAACGTGTCGGCTTCAGTCCATGCGCTAAACCTGGCCAACCGCCATTTGCTGCTCGACAACAGTCTCACGTTCGGCGGGACGCACTACAACAACCCCCGCGAGGTGTATGTGGAAGTGAGGTACAGGTTTCATTACTAGGGGAACAGGGCAGGTTGCCGGCTCGTCAGCCAAGGGTTAATAGAGAACTTCTTTTTCGCCTTTTTCGGCGATGAGCGACTGGAATTCCGCGACAATCTTATCCCGGCGGGCCATCACCCCTCTTACTTCATACATGGTCAAATAGTTCTTGGTTTTCTCAGACACGTCCTCGGCTTTCAGGGACTTCAGTTTTTCGAAAAGTTCGCGGTCGCATTTCACCAGATCCTTGGGAACGCGGACATTCTTGCTTTTCCGAAAAGCGCGAGTGAAGTCGATGCGCCAGACGGTCCAGTCTTCGCCAATGAGTACGTTGGTCAGGTTGGCATCAGTGTCATCGATGAGCTCGTCAAACACGCGGACGCGATACATCTGATGGTTCCACTTGACTGGATCCGGAGGCTCGATCTTTTTTTGCACCCGTTCGGCGTCGTCCATCTTCACCGGAAGCCACCAGCTCAGCGAGCCCTTCTTTCCATCCCACCTACGCTCTACGTAAACCGGCAACATGTCATCGACGCCCAGCAGTTCCGCGAGCTGATAGGCGGCGATGTTGTACTTATAAGAGTCTACGAAATCGAATTCGACCGCTCCGCTTTCGAGCTTCATCTCCTGCTTGTGCTCCTCGATGCTTTGGAAAGAGGCGTCGTGCGTAATCTTGCCGTCGCTCAAAGTGAGCCGCGAAGGATGAGTGGTGCCCTTGCTCGACTCCTTGCTCTTGATGACTTCCGCGGTCTGCAGAAACTGCTTGATCTGATCTCTGGTGAGAGTGGGCTCGGCGGCCGCATGCGCTGCCGATGAGATCATCACGCAAGTCAGAGACACGGCCAAGATTCTTGCCGAGGAACAGAGCAATGCACGCACGGGAGTCCTCCCGAAACTGCCCACGACGTTACCCCAGACGCCCCGCCGAGTCAACATCTTAATGCGAGCGACCGGCAAATTCTGCTTTACTATTTTTCAGAGCAAGGCTATGCTCGTAGCCGGTCAAAATCACCTATTCCAAAATGGAGGAAGCAATGAGGGTTCCAACCACCTTGATCACCTTAGTACTTGCGGGAGCGGTATTTTCAGCCTTGCCTGCGGTAGCCAACCAGGAAGCGGCAGAAGCCAACGAAACTAAGGCCGCGGCTGGCAAAGACGCGAAGTGGCAGGGCGAGGTTGTCCGAATGTCCAAAGACAAGTCGACCCTCCAGATCCACGGCGGTCCCGCTCCATCACAATCAACCAGGACCATCGCTTTCGACAGCTCGACCAAGTGGACGAAGGGTGGGAATCCTGGAGAGATGGATGAGGTGAAGGCCGGGTCTTTCGTGATAGTAGTAGGCCAGGTGAATAAAAAAGGCGTGATGCACGCCACCCATGTCGATCTGCGGCTCCCGCGCTAGCGTTTTCCGGATTTCATTGCGGGAGACTGCTCTGCTGCGAGGAAGAGGCGTCCGCATCTTCCTCGCCCCTCGGCCGTGGCCATGCCCTCGTCTGCGATCTGCATCCGGTCGCGGAGCCTCAAAAACCTGCCGTAGCCTCCAGGCGCAGACATGCGGCACGTGCGGTTTCGCGCACCAGTTGATCGGGATGCTCCAGGCACTGCTTTAATTCCACATCCAGTGACCTGATGGCGAAGGTTCCAATCGCATAGGCGCCACAGGATTTCAGCCAGGGGTCGTCGCTGGCGACCAGTTCCGCAACTGCCTGCTCACGACTTTCCACCCTGCTGCGAACCAGACGCTCTGCGATTGCAGCCCTCTGTTTGGGACTTACTTTGCCGTCCAGTAGCGGTACTAGAACCGCGCGCAATTGCGACTTCAGGGCATCCTCCAAAAATTCCAACGCATTGTCGTACACGGTCGCATTGTTCGATTGCAGTCCAAAATAAACCGAGTGCAAATCCAGATGCGGATAAAGCAGACCCAGCAAACGAAAAATTCTTTCCAGCTCCTGTTGAATGGATTCTTGCAGCGCATGTCTCACCGGTTCGTGGGGGTCGGAGGTAAGGCCGAGAGCCTGCTGAATTTGATAAGAGCGATAGTGGCCCATGACTTCCGCAGCCAGAACGGTTTCCAGCAACGGGGTATCGAGCTGGATTTCCGGGTGCAACTGGTGGATTTTGTTCAACGCGCTAATGATTTGAAAACGCAGGCCGGTATCTCGCTCCAGCAAGTTGTCGAGGACTGCTTGGGCCGCAGCGGGCGTTCCGATTCTGACCAGGATGAGCGGGATGCCCCGCCGCAGGTCCATGCCAGAAGCGGGATCGCCAAGATGCTGGCTAAGCAGAGCAATTACCGGGTCGCCGAATTGGGCGAGCGCCTGCGCGGCATCGCTGGTGAATTCGGGATGGCGAAGCAGCTCCAAAAGACGCTCCGCCAGAGAAACTTTTTGCAGCGCTCCCGCCGAGCGGATGGCTTCGCGCACCACCAGGGGGGCGGGATCGGCGAGCAGAGTGGGGAGCAACGGATCAAAGCAATCTGGCAGTTCGCCGAGCAGTCGCGCCAATTCTTGACGTGTACGTTGACCGTTTACGTCACTCTCCCGCGACATCGCGGTTAGGATATGCCGCGCGGTCTCGATATTTTGGGCTTCTCCGGGACGCGCCAGGTATGCGGCGATGGCGGAGCGCACAGAAAAATCCGCGTAGTCGCCGATTTCGGCGAGCAGTGTAAGCGGATCCACGTTGGCGTGGTAGACCAGATACAGCATGGCTTCGGTGCGAACGTTTTGGTCGGGATCGCGCAACAGGCCTTCGATGGAGGGCAGGACCGCCTTATCGCCGACGGCTGAGAGAACCGAGATAGCTTTCTGGCGAACTTCCGGCGCGGGATGATTGAGCAGACCACGAATCACGGGGTGGGCCACGCGTTTGCGTTCAACCTCGAAGAGGCTAAGCGCATAGAGTACTTCTGCCGGATCAGAGGCGAGAATGTTCTTCGAGAACAAGTCCGTGGTCGAGCGATCAAGCGCCAGCGTGGCTTGTTCAGAGTCCAGCCGGTGCTGGCTGATTGTTTCCTGCAAGACCACAAAATACTGCTTCCCGGCGACATAGACGGCGGCCATCCAGACCAGGACCAGTGGAATTGCAATCCAGCTAATTTGCCGAGGAGTCCAACGTAACTGCGCTGCGAAAATCAGAACCACCACGCCGCCCAGGCCATCTCCCAAGCGCCAGACCACGGTATCAATCAGCCATTTTGCCCTCATTTTCACCCGGTTCGGCAGTGGCAAATAGAGCAGTTCAATGGTCGAGCGGTCGATGGAATAGCGCAGTACCTGATCGCCGCCTTTCAGAAACAGTGCGGCGGCGACTGTCCCCCACACGATAAGACCTGCGGAACCTGCCAACACCACCAATGGGAGGACAAAGAGAATCGGGCCAATTCCGAAACGCCGGAGCAGGCGCGTGGTCAGCAGCAACTGAAACAGCAACGCCAGCAGCCCCGCGTAAAAATAGAAATCGCCAAAGAAAATCGCCATCGCGTCCTGGTTGACGGAAAACTGCTTGACCAGAGCCTTGAATTGCCAGCCTGTAAGAGTGGTGGCGAACGAAGATGCGAAAATTACCGCTGCGATGGCGCGCAGGTAGGGAGAAGAAAACACCGAGCGCAAGCTGTCTTGCAAACCTCTTTGGCTGAGGCCCCCGATAGCTGCGGGATTGTCGGCAGCATTAATTTCAAGCTCGCCGCCTTTGGAAACGACGGCCATCAGGGCGGAACAAATCAGCAGCAAAACCGCCATGGCCAGCAGCAGACTCTGAGTGCCGAAGGTTTGCGTAGCAATTTTTGAGAAGTAACCACCAAAGATCCAGCCCGAAATGCCTCCGCCCCCAACCATTCCGAAAATGCGTTTCGCTTCGCGCGTGGTGAGCAGATAGTTCGCCAGGGTCCAGACCTGAGTCGGCCCCACTACTCCGAACACACCTACCCAAACATAGAAGACCGGATAGAGCCAAACTGGACGATCATGGCGGGCGAGAACCCAGAACAATCCGCACGTAACGGCAAAGAACAAAGAGGATCCCACCAGCAAGTTGCCCAGGCTGACCCGCCGTCGCAGGCGCAAATACAGGACAGCGACGAAGCCGACCAGCACCCCACTGGCAATGTCCGCATACGGCAGTCGGACCGCCTGGAACTGCGCCAGGAAAAGGGCGTCGCGCGCTACTTTCCCGATCACATAGGCGCTGATGGTGAGAAACAGGCAAGCGCTCAGCGG
>JBBQVN010000011.1:0-51962 GCA_038211475.1 Terriglobales bacterium
TCATCGCCAATGCGCCGCACCGACTCTGCGTCCCGAATGGTGAGCAGTCCTCCGATCGGCGTGCCCTGCTCTTGTATAAAGTCGACCGACACTTCCAGTCGCCGCCCATCCTCGCCATCCAACTCTCGCTGACGGACTGCCTGGTGGCTGCGGAACGCCCGCAACACGGTCTCCCCCAGTCGAGAACCGTCGGCGAAGATTTCTTCCGCGGTACGCCCGAGGATTTCCCGCCGCGGCCGCCCCAGAAAGCGTTCTGCAGACGCGCTCACCAGCACCACGTGTCCATCCCGGGTGAAGAGCATCAAGCCGTCTTGCAGCTTGGTCATCACCTGTTCTACGTTGTCTTTAAGGGCGGAAAAGATTTGGTTGGTATCGCGCATCTGGCGGCCCAGATCCGCAATTTTTGAGGTCACTCGACCGTACTCGTCCTGACGCGGCTGCGGTCCGTCGAGGGCATCTCCCTCACCTGCGCTCATACTGTCCAAGTTTCGGCTCAGTTCCTTCAGCGGACCCAGCGCCAGATGCGCCACCCCCGCGCCTAGTACCAGCGCCAGGGCAATCGCCGCCAGCCCCAGATACAAGGAGCGCTGCAGCAGTGGCGTGATTTCGCGCCGTAAAAATACCGTGGATACCCCCACCCTCACCGTGCCGAACGGCGCGCCATCCAGTTCCAGAGGAAGGTTGACGTCGTACACCGTCAACGGCCCATACAGCCACCGCAATTGCCGCTGGAATTTCTCATCCCGCAACAGCCGGAAGGGCGGCCTCTCCGCGATGAGCTTGCCGACTTCCGCTGGATTGCTGTGCAGCAGGGCACGCCCATTGGAGTCCAACACGGCTACGTCGTATACGATCGCCGCATTGCTCACTGCGGACTGCACTGCTCCATTCAGGTTCGCATCCGTCTGCAGGTATTCTTTGATGGCGATCCGCATCTTCTTCGGATTGGTCGTATCTACCCGGGTGCTGGTCAGGTCGGGAACCGCGCTCCTGGCGTCGTACGCCAACGTCGCCGCCACTATCCCCACTGTCTCGTCGGCCCACATCACACGCTGGCGCAACATCTGGGAGATGTAAACGTAAGCAAAAACGCTCACTGTCGCTGTGATCAGCAGGGTGACGGCCAGCACGATTTTGGTTCTGCGGCTCATGCGAAAACACTTACTCTACGTTGGAGTACAGGAACATTCGATCCGGTTCGTTTTGCTTGCCCGCGTTGAGCCTGCCTACTCCCCCTGCACCAGGCCCGCTTCGATGCCTCCGTACTCTTTCAACTTGTTGTGCAGCGTCTTCAGGCTAATGCCCAAGATTTCCGCAGCCTTGGTCTTATTGTTGCTGGTGGCTTCCAGAGTCTTTAAGATCAGTAGTTTCTCGCCCTCTTCCACCGTCGTGCCCACCCCGAGTCGCAACGCATCCGGATCGCTGGATGGAGTGCGAACCGGTTGTCCAAATCCGGGGGGAAGGTGGCGGGTTTCGATCACCGCTCCTTCGCAGACAATCGTCGCCCGCTCCAGCGCGTTCCGCAATTCCCTCACGTTGCCGGGCCATGAATAATGGCTGAACACATTCAGCACCGCCTCGCTAACTGTCCGCACCTGCCGTCCATGCTTGCCGTTCATCTCAGAGATCAGTGCCTGGGTCAGGTCCGGAATGTCTTCTCGGTGTTCCCGTAACGGCGGCATGTGCAGATTGAACACGTTCAACCGGTAGTACAAGTCCTGACGCAGCTCACCATGGGCGACGGCATCTTCCGGGATCTTATTCGTCGCTGCCAGCACGCGGACATCCGCAGTGGTTTCGACCTTACTTCCCAGCCGCCGAAACTTGTGGTCTTCCAATACTCGCAGCAGCTTGGCCTGCGTCCCCACCGGCATCTCGCCGATTTCGTCTAGCAGCAGCGTCCCCCCCTCGGCCAGCTCGAAGCACCCGGTACGCCTTTCGACGGCCCCGGTAAAAGCTCCCTTCTCGTGACCAAAAATTTCACTCTCCATCAACGTTTCCGGAATGGCTGCGCAGTTGATGGGCACAAACGGCTTATTCTTGCGCGGGCTCAATTCGTGGATGGTCCGCGCCACCATCTCTTTTCCAGTTCCGCTCGCGCCAGTGATCAATACCGATGCCGTGCTGGGAGCTACCAACTCAATCAGGCGGAATACTTCCTGCATTCTCTTGGACGACCCCACCAGCCGGCCAAGCGCTCCTTTGTCTCGGAGAGTCCGGCGCAGTGTTTCATTTTCGTTTTTGGTGTCTAGCATGGCGGCCGCATTTTCAAGAATTTGCCGCAGCCGCACGAAGTCAGTAATGGGCTTTTCGATGTAGTCGTAAACTCCTAGCCGCCCTGCCTGAAAGGCCGTGTCGGTTGTCTTCTGCGCGGTGACTACAATCACCGCAATGGGAAGAGCTTTCTCTGCAAGCCGTTCGGCTAGGTCCATTCCCCCCATTCGCGGCATTTTCAAATCCGTGATCACTACCGAGGGCGAGAACACTTCTACCTTCTCCAGTGCTTCCACTCCGTCGCAGGCGGTCTCAGCGCGGTAACCCCATGCGGAAACAACTTCCGCCAACCCGGTCCGCTCGTTTTCTTCGTCCTCGACGATTAGCACTTTTCTCTGCATCACCTTCCCATTATTGAGGCTAAAGCGCCCCACCGCAAGCCAATCGCGCGGCGGGTGTGGATTCCCCAGTTGCCCATTTCGGTACGGCCCCGGCACGATTTTGCTCATCCCCCCTTTTCATAAGCACTTACAATGCTGTAGAATGTGGTGTTCACAAGACTTCTTGCCTCGTCTATGGCTAGATTGGTCTTGGTGGTGCGGTTCTGGTCGTGCGGTCGTTTTACTAACTTGAAGGATCTTTTTCTGGAGGATTACATGTCACTTTGTCGCAATGGACGCCGCAGCGCTTCACTGTGCATCGGTTTGTTGCTGACGTTGTTTGTCGTCGCTCTGCCTACCGTGGGCTTGGCGCAAATTGAGAAGGAATCGAAATATGATATCTTCGTGGGCTATCAGTGGGTTAACCCTGGCGGCTCCGTGCCCAGCGGCGCTTTGGACGCCAATGGCTTCGCTGTTCCCCATAGGGTACCTTCCATCTCGCCAGGTTTCGGATTGGCAGGCGCTTACAACTTTTCCAGGAATTGGGCTATGGAAGTGGACTACGGCGGGAACTTCAACGACCGGGCCACACTGAACACGTTGAGTGCGGGGCCGCGCTTCATGTGGCGTGGCGAAGGCATCAACATCTTCGCCCACACTCTTCTCGGCTTGAATCGGATTTCTCCAAAGAATTTGGCTTCTTCCAGCGGCATCGGCGCCGTCCTCGGCGGCGGTATTGATCTGCCGCTGCGCGATCACTTCAGCTGGCGCCTGATCGAAGCCGACTATCTGTGGTCGCGCCACAATTATGCAAATCAGACCACGTCCAGCGATCCGCTGCGCCGCACCAGCTTCGAAGGCGCGCGATTGCGCACCGGTTTGGTGTTCGACTGGGGCGGGGAGTTTATTCCTCCGGCTGCGGTTTGTTCCGTGCAAAAGAACGAAGTTATGGTCGGTGAGCCGGTTGCCATTTCCGTCGCCACCACCAACTTTAACCCCAAGCACACTCTGACCTACAACTGGGCATCGACCGGCGGACGCATCACTGGCGCCGGCACCGGCGCTTCCGTGGATACCACTGGCATGGCGGGTGGCTCCTTCACCGCGACCGCTCGCGTTACCGATCCCAAGTCGAAGAGAGGCGGCGAGGCAAGCTGCTCCGCCAACTTCACGGTGAAAGAATTACCCAAGAATCCTCCGACGATGAGCTGCTCGGCGAATCCCACTTCGGTGGATCGCGGCGGTACTTCCACTATCACTTGCACTTGCACCAGCCCCGACAGCGCGACTGTTACCGTGGGGAACTGGACCACCAACGGTGGCAACATTGCCGGCGATGGCAACAGCGCAGTCCTGAATACTGGCAGCGCCAATCCTGGCCCCATCACGGTGGGCGCCACGTGCACCGACTCGCGTGGTTTGGCTTCGCCTTTGGCTTCTGTCACGGTCAATGTCAATGCGCCTCCGCCGCCTCCGGCCAAGCCGAAAGCTAGCAACCTCGGTAGTTGCCAATTCGACAACAAAGGCAAGCCATGGCGTGTGGATAACACCTGCAAGGCCACTCTGGATGGTGTCGCTGCTGCGGCCCAGAAGGAAGCGGATGCCAAGGTAATAGTGGTTGGAAACTCCGACGCTAAAGAGCGACGCAAGAACCTTGCGGCAGAACGGGCCGTCAATGCCAAAGCGTATCTCTCTGGCGGCGAAGGCCATCAGGGTATCGATGCTAACCGCATTGAGACTCGTACCGGCAGTGCTGGAACCCAAACCATTGACACCTGGCTGGTTCCGACCGGTGCTGAAGATCCTGCTGCCGATGCCAAGGCTGTGGACGAATCCACGGTCAAGGTCGTGGGCAACAAGACGAAAGCCACTGGCCACGGTATGGCCAAGGGCGCAAAGAAAACGGAAAAGGGCGCCGACAAGATGATGCACTAAACTTGCAGGCCCTTCGTGCTATTACCCGGGAGAGCTTATGCTCTCCCGGTTTTTTGTGTTTGCACCACGGACATCAGCCCAGAATGTCCTCAAATTTTCAATTCAGCGATATCCTAAATTTCAAACTTCAAATTTTGGGTCCCGTAGCTTGCGCTTTGCCCCTCGCTTCGGTCAAACTAGTTGCAACGCCACCACGGATCGTCTCGAGGTTTGCTGACACTCATGTTTTCGATTTCTCGGTTTGCCCTTGTCCTGATGTTGCCTGTGGTGCTTGCTTCTATTTTGATGGCCGAACCCTGGGTGGTCCTAGGTCCCGACGGGGGCGATGCTCGCAGTCTCGCCTACGATCCCCAGGACCCCAACCACGTCCTTCTTGGCACCGGCACTGGAGAGCTTTTCTCTTCGAGCGATGGCGGCCGCTCCTGGTCTCGTCTGGCGCAACTTGGCCCCACTGACGACTACGTCCTCGATCACATCATCATCGATCCCAAGGAATCCAGCATCATCTACATTTCGGCGTGGAGCCTGCTCGACTTGGGCGCGGGTGACATATTCCGCTCCAACGACGGGGGCAAAACATGGAAAGAACTTCCGGCAATGCACGGCAAGTCCATTCGGGCCATGGCGATGTCCGCCTCCGACTCGAAAATCCTGGTGGCTGGCGCGCTTGATGGCGTTTTCCGCACCAACGATAGCGGTGACACCTGGGCTCGCATATCTCCTGAGCATCACGCTGAAATCAAGAACATCGAGTCGGTCGCCATTGATCCCAAAGACCCCAACGTGGTCTATGCCGGCACTTGGCATCTTCCCTGGAGAACCACTGACGGCGGCGTCACTTGGACCCACATGAACAAAGGCATCATCGATGACTCGGACGTTTTCTCCATCATCGTGGACCGAACCAATCCGGCGGTGGTCTTCGCCAGCGCCTGCTCAGGCATTTATAAAAGCGTTACTGCCGGCGATGTCTTCCAGAAGATTCAGGGCATTCCGTTCTCCGCGCGCCGCACTCGCGTGCTGAAGCAGGACCCCATCCTCGCCACCACGGTTTATGCCGGAACCACCGAAGGCCTGTGGAAGACGGTGGATGGCGGCAAGCTCTGGAAGCGTGTTACGGGCCCAGAGGTCGTTGTGAACGACGTGCTGATTGATCCGCGTGACTCCAAGCGCGTTTTGCTCGCCACCGATCGTGCCGGCGTTTTCGCCAGCGAAGACGGCGCCGCCACCTTCACGGTTTCGAACCATGGCTATAGTCACCGCTTCGTCAACGCCATTCTCGCAGACCGTAACGATCCCGTCGGCCTCTATGTCGGCATTGTCAATGACCGCGAATTGGGTGGGGTGTTTTATACTCGCGACAATGGAGAACATTGGCAGCAGAAGAGCGACGGCTTGGGCGGACGCGACGTCTTCACTTTGAAGCAGGCGCCCAATGGGACCCTCATCGCGGGTTCCAACCGAGGCATGTTTGCGCTGGATGCCAATGCCACGACATGGCGGTCCATCAGTTCCTCCCCCACGGACAAGACCATCACCAGCCACAAGAAAGGTTCGAAGAAGCCAATCGTCACCCACAAAACGGTGAAGGCGGAAATAGAATCGCGCGTCAATGATGTGGAAGTTGATTCCACTCCGTGGGTCGCCGCCACAGCCAGCGGCCTTTACAGCAGCATCGACCAGGGCAAAACATGGAAGGGCGGCCCCGTGCTGGGCCACTCTGACTTTATCTCCGTCCAGAATCAGGGACAAACCATGGTTGCTGCTACTCGCTCAACCGTTCTCGTCAGTGATGACGGCGGCCTCAACTGGAAGCAAACTGCGTTCCCCGCTGCCGTCAATCGCATTCGCGGGTTGGCGTTGACTCCGAGCGGAAAGATTCTGGTGGCCGCACGCGAAGGCGGCTGGCGCAGTGCTGATGGCGGCGTCACCTGGGAGCAAATCTTTGGCGGCCTGCCCTATAGCGACTTGACCTCGATCTCACTGGACGAAGATGGCAAACGAGTGCTCGCCACCAGCCAGTCCACCGGCATCATCTACGAAAGCATGGATGAGGGGAATACGTGGCAAAAGGGTCCCGATACCGGATATCCATTGCGCCAGGTGGAAAGAATCCGCGGTCGCTACTATGCCGCTACTCCATTTGACGGCGTAATCGTTCAGCCCCAGACCGAGGTCGCCCCCGCCGCTCCGTCCGGCAATGCGAAGTAGCGGGCACGCCATCGAGCGTGATCGTCCAAGCTTCGCTTGAGCGGAACGAGAGGGTGAGCGAGACACCCATGGTCTGGGGGGGTGCCAGAAATCGCAGCGGGATTGCAAGCGGCGCTCTAGCGATGCGCTTGCAGCCACAGCACTCCAGCGATGGTCTTGCCGTCGCGAATGCTACCGTTCATCACCATCCGGACCGCCGTCGGTAGTGGAACCAGCGTGGTCGTGATCTTTTCATCCGCTTCCGGCTGCGCAGTGCCTTCTTTCAATCCGTGCGCCAAGTAGATGTTCATGGTCTCATCGAGGAACCCAGGACTCGCGTAATAGCTCATGATGCGCTTCCAGCGTTGCGCGGTGTAGCCAGTCTCTTCCAGCAATTCGCGCTTGGCGGCGGCCAACTCGGTCTCGCCTTCGTCAATGCGGCCAGCCGGAAGCTCCAACAGAAAAGCTTTGGCGGCATGGCGATACTGCCGTTCCATTAGCACGCAGGGCTCGGAGCGGCTCTCATCCAAAGCCAGTACAACCACAGACCCTGAGTGCCGCACCATGTCGCGCCTCACCCGTACGCCTCCGGGCTCCAATACCTGTTCGGTAGTGACGGAGAATACGGGGCCGCGGTACACTTCCTTCTTGGAAAGCACTCGGGCCAGCGCCTTTTTCTTCTTGACGGGTTTCGTGGCCATGTGTCCACTATACGGGAAGGGCCCACCCCTCAGCGCAGGTTTTCCGCAGGGAAAGATCGCGGCAGGCCGCTCCGCGCCACTCCAAACGATCTGTTATGCTGCGCATGGTGAAAGCGCTTGACATCACGATCGTAGGAGCGGGCAATCTAGGTTCGGCGCTGGCCATGTCACTGCATCAGGCGGGCTATGCGATTCGCGAAATCGTCTATCCTGATGGCTCTCCGTCCTCCCCTCATTCTCGAGCACTTGCTCGCAACACCGGGGCCACAGCGGTTAAGCTGAGCCGCGCAACGCTCGAGGCGCGCGTCATCTGGTTCTGCGTGCCCGATCGCGAAATCACCTCCGCTGCCACGGCGCTGGCCGATCTAATCAACTGGCGAGGGAAAATTGCTTTCCACTCCAGCGGCGCTTTGGGCAGCAATGAGCTTAGGGCGCTGCAGCAGCGCGGTGCCTCGGTCGCATCCGTCCACCCGTTGATGACCTTTGTCGCGCGTTTGCGCCCATCGCTGAAGCAGGTGCCCTTCGCGCTCGAGGGTGATGGCGCGGCGGTGCGAGCTGCACGGAGTGTGGTGCGGTCGCTGGGGGGTGAGGCCGTCTCCATTGACGCTAAACATAAGACGGCCTATCACGCGTGGGGAACCTTCGCCTCGCCACTGCTGCTCTCGCTTTTTGTGACTGCGGAAGAAGTCGCGCGGCTGGCCGGCATTCCGCCCAACTTGGCTCGCAGACGGATGTTGCCAATATTGCGCAAGACCCTGGAGAACTACGCGAAGCATGGACCTGTCGGGGCCTTTAGCGGCCCGATTGTCCGAGGCGATGCGGCGACGGTTCGAAAGCACTTGCAAGTTTTGCGCAAGAATCCCGGCGCGTTCGAAGTGTATAAGGCGCTAGCCCGCGCGGCTTTGAAAAATTTGCCCACGCAGAATCGCGCTGCTCTTACTAAATTGCTGGGAGGACGCGGTTCGAAATCGGAGAGATCAAGGTAAACCGGAAGAAGCGGACCTTCGTTAGTGCGTCTTTTCAACGGGTGGTGAACAGGTGCCCCATCTTTGCTTTCTTGGTCTTGAGGTAGACTTCGGCGTGCTCCGTCAGCGACACTTCGCAAGGCACGCGCTCGACCACCCGAATGCCAGCGTGCTCCAGTGCCGCAACCTTGTCAGGATTGTTCGATAATAGTCGAACCTGAGTGATGCCTAGCGCGCTTAAGGTTGCAGCGGAAAGCAGGTATTCGCGCTGGTCAGCTTTAAAGCCGAGACGCACATTCGCCTCCACCGTATCGAGACCGCTATCTTGTAGCTCATAGGCTTGGAGTTTGGCCATTAGGCCGATCCCGCGGCCTTCCTGCTGCTCATAGACTAAAATTCCCGCACCCTCTTCGGCGATCATAGCCATCGCCATTTCGAGTTGATCGCGGCAATCGCAACGCAGCGAGCCGAACACGTCTCCGGTAAGACACTGCGAGTGGATTCGCATCAGCGGCGGCGTTGTTTTCACATCGCCCATCACCAACGCTACGGCCTCTTCGTGCTTGCCCTCGAACTCTCCGGCAAAACCATAAATGCGGAACTGGCCCCACAGGGTTGGGAAATCGGCTGAGGCCATCTGTTGCACTGAATTGCTCATACTGATTTCATTATAGCGGTCAGGTCAGGTCACGTTTGTCGGGCGGAAGGGGTACCCTGAGTTGCTCCGGTCAAAAAACACGAAAGCCCTGGGAGAAAGTTCTCCCAGGGCTTGGTTTCGGGCGTCTCTTACAGCGACCGCAAGAAGTTCAACAGATCCTGCTGGTTGGAGGTCGAGAGCGCGTTGAAGTTGGTGATAACTGAGTTGGCCTCGGAGTTGCCGTAAGTCCCGTTGCCGAGGCTGTAGTGGTCTTCGATCGCCTGCACTAAGTCTTTGGTGCGGCCATCGTGCATGAAGAATAGGCGCTGGCCGATTCCCCATAGCGGCGCGGTGCGGAACTCGTCCGGTCCAGCCCCTCCCTGCGCAATGCCGTCCGCCAATCCCGGACCCATGTGGTGCACCAGAAAGTCCGAGTAGAGGGTGATGGTTTGATTGGTAAGAGCGGGACGGGATCCTGCCGGCGTGGTGAACGATGTGGTATGGCAAAGCACGCAGCCAATGTTGTTGAACTGGGTCTGTCCGTTGGTGGTGGAGGGAGTAGGAGCGACCCCCTTGGGCCCTAGCAACCAGGTCGCGTAGAGCATGTCGCGCTCAGCATCCCCGGGGAAATTCTCGGTCAGAATTCCAGGAGTGAAGTTGGTAACCGTTTCAGGCAGAGGATTGATCACACAACCTGGCGTCTGGTCCAACTCGGTGGGAAACATTTCGTTGGTGACGCCCATTTCGGTGTTGAGCTGCGCCGACGCCACGGTAAGGACGGCACGGAATTGCGCCTTCCATCCGAAGCGCTGAATGCTGCCATCGTTACCGCTGTAGTTGGGGTGTCCAGCAATCCCCAGCGACTGCTTCAGCGCGAGGTTGGCATTCATGTTGTTGACGATGTCAATGTTCTTGATGATTTCCATCAGGCCCGAGCCGTACATGGGCGTGGGCTGGCGCAGGGCCAGATTACCCGTCAACTGAGCCGTGGTGAAGTCGGGTTGCGAAATGCTGCAGCCTGTGGCATCACTGCGGCCAGAGATGGTGAATAACTGATGGATGTTGCCATCCGGAGTTACACCGTCAGACTGGTGGATGAAGCGGGCCTCCAGAATCGGACCGCTGGTGGTGATGAACGACGGCATGATATTGGACGCGCCGCGTTGCTGGTAAACGGAGAACAGGGGGTTCGACACCGGGCTGGAACCGCCGGCCGCCGGATACTGATGGCAGCTCACACAAGAGTTGGAGTTGAACCGCGGGCCTAATCCACCGTCCACCGGCGAGGTCACCACGACATCATGTGCGCGGTTGAACTCGGTGGTGATGGTGGGAAGGATTTGCTTTTCATTGCTGCTGAGGCCGGTGAGGAAGCCCCCGGCGCCCGGGGCGCCACCGCGAGGTCCGGGATCGACCGCCGACGTCAGAGGCGAACGGCCAGTTGCGTTCTTGGGGAAATAGGTGATGGCAACTCCGAAAACGGCCACTAGCAACAGGGCCGGAACGAGCACACGGAGAGCCAGGCGGTTCACGGGACGAGATGGATTCGATTGCTGTGACATGTCATTCATCCTTGATTTTTCCGTCATGTTAGTCTCCGTCTCCTAGAGCGACCGCAGGAAGTTGATTAAATCCTGCTGATTGGTGGGAGAAAGTGCGTTGAAGTTGTTGACGACACCGTTTGCTTCCGAGGCAGGATACTGGGAGTTGCCCAGGCTGAAGTGGTCTTGGATAGCCTGAACGATGTCGGAAGTACGCCCGTCGTGCATGAAGAAGAGACGCTGCCCAATGCCCCACAACGGAGCAGTGCGAAATTCGTCCGGACCCGCCTGGCCTTGCATGATGCCGTCCGCCAATAACGGTCCCATGTGATGCACCGCCAGATCGGAATAAAGCGTGGCCGTCTGCTGGCTAAGAGCTGCGATGGAGGACTTGGGCGTGGTGAAGGAGGTCTGGTGACAAAGCACGCAACCGACGTTGTTGAATTGCACTTGACCGTTCGTGGTCGAGGGCGTCGGCGCCACAGGTGTGGGCGGAGCCAGGAAGCGCGTGAACAAACCGAAACGCTCCAAGTCGCCAGAGAAGTTCACAGGTTTCTTAGGCGCTTCTCCAGTGTCCACGCGATCGTCGGGCACTCCCTTGGTGTGGAAGGTGCTGCCCACCGGGAACGGAGGCAGACAGGAGGGAACGGATTCGTCCCGTTCATTGGGGAACATCTCGTTGCTGTTGCCTTCTTCCACGTTATAGGCTTCGCCCGAGAAGTACACCAAGGAGCGGATCTGGGCCTTCCATCCGAAGCGGTTAATTCCGCCATCGTCCCCACTATAGTTGGGGTGTCCGGTAATGCCGAGAGTTTGCTTCAAAGAAGAGTTGGCAGCCAGATTGGCGACGATGTCAGATTCCTGAACTAGCTCGACCAGTCCCTCGCCGTAGGTAGGCGTGGTCAGGCGATTGATCAGATTCCCTTTGGCCGCTTCGCCAGAAAAGTCGGGCTGAACCAAGCCAGTGCAACCTGGAGCGTCTGTCCGGTTGCTGATGGTAAACATATCGTGCACGCCACCATCCGGGGTTACGCCGTCGGCCTGGTGGATAAAACGAGCGACCACCACCGGGCCGTTGGTGGTGATAAAGAACGGCATCGTGTTGGTTCCACCAAAGAGGTTGAAGATCGCGAATAGCGGGTTGACTGGCGGACTGGTGCCGCCATTGGCCGGATAGGCATGGCAACTGGTACACGAATTGGAGTTGAAACCCGGGCCCAAGCCGACCGTCTTCTGCTGGCCACCGGTCACCTGGTTCACCTCCGTCATCACTGTGGTCAAGCGCGAGGTAACGGCGTTTTGATTCGGAGTCAGAGTGGTATAGAACGCGCCGGCAGCTGCGGGCAGCGGACGCGGGCCGGGATCGATAGCGCTCGAAGCACCACGAATGGACGACGCCGATAATGACGTCAGAGCGACGGTAGAAACCAACGCCAGACCTGCCAACATCGTTCCAATTACAAGGGTTGTATTTTTCGAATAGCGCTTCGCGGGAAAAGCGGGTTGGGCCATAGCAATCAACCTCTCCAAGGTGCAATCCAATTGGGGGTCCCCGGAATACGGGGCCCATGTGGTTAGCTTTCAATCTAGTATCGGGTCTACAGGGGGAATGTGGCTCGCGACCCACAACCTTGCGAACTACTGAAATATAGCTGCTGCAAACCGGCAAGTCAACGAAAATAAAGGGTGTGAAGAAGCTTGCATACTCTTGCGGAGAGAAAATTTTAACGGTTTTTGCCACCAATTCAATCCGCCCGCTTCGGAAGGGGCGATAATGAGCATTCCGGATCTTGGAACTTTAATGATTAAGCATGTGGTAGCAGCCCTGATTGTGGATGGAACAAGGATTCTGGTGTGCCAACGCACCCGCCACCAGACCATGCCTTTAAAGTGGGAATTTCCTGGCGGAAAGATTGAGCCGGGGGAACAGCCGCGGGATGCGCTGCGTCGGGAGCTGGAAGAGGAGCTTGGCATCGACGCCACTATCGGCGACGAGGTTTCGCGCCTCAAGCATGTGTACCCTGGCGGCGGGGCCGTGGAGCTGCGATTTTATGTGGTCAACGAATATCGCGGCGAGTTGGAGAATAGGATTTTCCGCGACATGAAGTGGGCGGAACGCTGGGAACTGGAAGGGTTTGATTTCCTCGAGGCCGACATGCAATTGGTGAAGGACTTGGCAGGCGGCAAAGTGCTGTAGGCAATCCGCGCTCTAGGCGGAGTGGAAGGTCGTCCAAATCAGGCCTAGCGTCAGGCCGATCATGATGATGGTGCTGGCCCAGGCGATGATATTGAAGGTCGGCTTGTTGATATATTCTCCCATCAAGTCTTTCTTATTGATCAGCACCAGCATGAAGACCAGCACGAAGGGCAACACCGCGCCGTTTACCACCTGGGAAAGGACCGAGATCTTCACCAGCGGCAAGTTAGGAATTAAAATCACGCCCGCTCCCGCAAGGATCAAAGCGGTGTAGAGCCAGTAGAAAACGGGAGCTTCCGAAAACTTCTTTCCTACCCCGGATTCAAATCCTAGCCCCTCGCAAACCGTGTAGGCCGTGCTCAACGGCAGAATGGATGCGGCGAACAGCGAAGCGTTGAACAGTCCCAACGAAAACAAAATGTAGGCGTAGTCTCCGGCCAGAGGGCGGAGGGCTTGGGCAGCATCGGCAGCGTCGCGAACGTCGTGATGACCGTGGACGTAGAGGGTCGCAGCGCAGGCCACGATGATGAACCAGGCCACGACGTCAGTGAAGACGCAGCCCACGATGACATCCAGCTTGGAAGTCTTGTACTGGCGGCGGGTAATGCCTTTTTCGACCACCGACGATTGCAAGTAGAACTGCATCCAGGGAGCGATGGTGGTTCCCACGACGCCAATTACCATATAGAGATAAGGCTCATGGCGGAAGGAGGCAAGGGCCGGCGGCTTGACCGTGGCCACCAGGGCTTCATGCCATGCGGGCTTGGCCAGAACTCCGCCGACGATGTACGTGATGTAAAAGAATGAGGCGGCCAGAAAGACTTTCTCCACACTCTTGTATTGGCCCTTGACCACGATAAGCCAGACAATCATTGCGCACACCGGAACCGAGATGTACTTGGACACCCCGAACAACTCCATGCTGCCCGCGATGCCGGCGAATTCAGCGCACACGTTGCCGAAGTTGGTTATGAGGATGCCGAGCATCATGATGAACGTCAGCCGAAAACCAAACTCTTCGCGGATGAGGTCACTGAGGCCCTTGCCTGTGACGGCCCCCATGCGAGCCGACATTTCCTGTACCACGATCAGTGCGAGGGTGATCGGTATCATGGTCCAGAGCAGGCCATGACCGAACTGCGCCCCCGCCGCGGAGTAGGTCCAGATGCCGCCAGCATCGTTGTCCACGTTGGCCGTAATGAACCCGGGGCCTACGATGGCAAAGAACAAAATGAGCCGGGTTTTCCAACTCTTGAATGGGTTCATACGCGTCTCGGGCAAACATCTTCCTGACCGCCGGGATGAACAGAATAAACGGATGGGAGGATTTTGGATAGGTGAAGCGCGAAAGTTGAGGGCGGTGGCATTGTTGGTCACGCCTTGAGAAGAGCAAGGGAACCGCTCCACCAGCGCTACACTAAAGTTTGATGTCTGAACCGGACGATCTAGCGACGCCGCTGCGGCGGTACTGGGGATACGAAAGCTTTCGACCCTTGCAGGAACAGGTGGTGCGCAGCCTGGTGGCGGGGCATGACACCTGCGTCATCATGCCGACGGGCGGGGGAAAGTCGCTGTGCTATCAGCTTCCCGCAGTGGTGTTGCAGAAGACCGCAATCGTAATCTCGCCGCTGATCGCGCTGATGCAGGACCAGGCTGCGCAACTAGACTTGATGGGCATTCCGGCTGCGGTACTGAACAGCTTTGTGACCTCGGCTGAGCAATCACGGGTGCAGCG
This sequence comes from Terriglobales bacterium, assembly GCA_038211475.1. GTDB lineage: Bacteria > Acidobacteriota > Terriglobia > Terriglobales > Acidobacteriaceae > JANYBT01. The sequence continues at coordinate 14,496 of JBBQVN010000011.1, forward strand.
GGAGGCGCGGGCAGGGAGATTCCGACTCATGTATCTCTCTCCAGAACGGCTGGCGCGGGCCGACACGCTAAGTTGGCTGAGGCAAGTGCCGATTTCATTTTTCGCGATTGATGAGGCCCACTGCATTTCCGAGTGGGGACATGAGTTCCGTCCCGAATACCGGCAGCTGAAGTCGCTGCGCGAACACTTTCCCGCGGCGCCGATCGCAGCCTTTACGGCGAGTGCTACGCAAAGGGTGCGGCATGACATCCTGGACCAACTCAAGCTGCGGAGCCCGGATAAGTACATTGCCAGCTTCTATCGTCCGAACCTACGTTACATGATGCGGGAATGCGACGGAGCCGAGCAAAGCAGCTTGTTACTGCAGGCCATGCGCCACTACGAAGGCAGCAATGTGATTGTGTATGCACCCACCAGAGATTCGGTTAGGGAAACGGTTGATCTTTTGCAGGAGAACGACATTTCGGCCGTGGGATATCACGGGCAGATGGACGCGACGGTGCGGCGACGCAATCAGGAGCGCTGGACCTCAGACGAAGTTAAGGTGATAGTGGGCACGATTGCATTTGGCCTGGGCATCAACAAGGCCGCGGTGCGGGCGGTGATTCATTTGTCGCTGCCAAAATCCATTGAGCAGTACTATCAGGAAGCAGGCCGAGCGGGCCGGGATGGTCTGCCCGCAGACTGCGCGATGCTGTGGCAAAGAAAAGACGCCGCGCTGCTGGCTTATTTTGTAAAACAAATCCAGGATCCGGCAGAACAGCAACGGGCGTGGAAGCGCTATCACCAGATCCACGACTTTGTGCAGCAGCCGCGCTGCCGGCATCAACAAATCTGTCTGCATTTTGGAGAAACTCCGAAATGGAGTTCCTGCAATGGCTGCGATGTATGCTCGCCACCGTTGGAGTGGATGACACCGAGAGGGAACCGTCCGGCGAAACGTCGAAAACAACTCAGCCAGGGATCGTCGGACAGTGGGGGCATGGAGCCGAGTCAGCGGACCAAGGCCGCGCCGCGCGAGAGAGGCGACAGCGAGCTGCACGAATATTTGCGGCAGTGGAGACGAGAAGCAGCGCTGGAGTTGAAGATGCCAGCTTTTGTCGTGATGCACGATTCCTCGCTGGAAGAAATTTGCCTCCAGCTTCCGAAGTCGCTGGAGGAGATGCGCAATATCACCGGTTTCGGCGAACGCAAGACAGAGCGGTACGGACAGAGCGTTCTGGACGCGCTCAAGCGATTTCAGGAAGGGGTCCGCCCCACCGCAGCGGTGGTGTCGAAAATTCGTCCGGCGGATGAGACCATTCAACTTCTGGCAGAAGGCAAGACCCTGGCCGAGATCGCGACCATCCGCCAACGCGAGTTAGGCACGGTGGTGGGAGTGGTGGCCGCACTGATCGAAAAACATCGGGTGGAGTTTCAAGACACATGGTGCAGCCCGGAGCGCAGGGCGGCGATCGAGGCAGCATGCGAGCAACTCGGAAGCGATTTGTTGCGGCCGTTGAAAGACGCGTTGCCCGAGGATTTCACGTTCGAAGAGATTCGGTTGGTGGTGGCGCTGCGCCGAACAAAAACTCAGGACCCATCGAGCGTCACCCCCTAAAGCGAAGCCGAAGCACTTCCCAGCGCCTACCCCGCTTCAGCGCTCCCGCTTCTTAAAGAATACTTTTCAGCGGCAAGTTCTGATTCACCGCGAACAGCGCCAACTCCAGCCGGGTGGAAACGCCGGTCTTGTCGAAAATATTGCTTAAGTGGTGTTTAACTGTATCTTCGCTAATCTTAAAATGGCTGGCGATTTCTTTGTTGGCGAAACCGGCTGCAATCGCGGAAACGATTTCCAATTCACGCGGGGTGAGGCCAAACTTGCGTTGCCGCACGTCCTCTCCTGAGGCGACCATCATTTGACGCAGGTACTGCACCAGGTTCGACACCGCTTCCCGGCCTACCCAATACTCTCCGGCCATCACACAGCGGATGCTCTTGAGCAGGAGCTGGGTGGCGGAGTCTTTGAGGACGATGCCACGCGCGCCAAGTTGCAAAGCCTCGATGATCTGCTGCATTTCAACAGCGGCGGTGAGGAGAATAATGCGGAGCGAACTGGTTGGGGCAGCGCTGAGGTCGCGCAGAGCCTCCAACCCGGTACGTCGCGGCATGGCCAGATCCAGCAGCAGCAGGTCGGGCTTAAGCTGAAGCGCGAGCTTCACCGCCTCGGCGCCGTCGCTGGCCTCGCCCACCACTTTGAAACCAGGTTCGGCTTCCAGCAGTCGGCGCAAGCCATCTCGCAGAATCGGGTGATCGTCGGCGAGAAGGATGCGGATGGGCTCGGATCGTCTATCCATGGCTCGATACGCGGGCTAAGGGGACGCGCACTTCGATTCGAGCTCCCTGCCCAGGAGTTGATTCTATCGCGAGTTCCCCTTCAATTAGACGAACTCGCTCCAGAATTACACTCGGGGCCTTACCACTGCCCGAGAGATCGGCTTGCGACAAGTGACCGGAGAAAGGGAAACCGCGACCATCGTCCTCCACCACCAAGTGGACGCTGCCATTGCGCGCTCCCAGGCGAACCAACACCTGGTGAGCGCCGCTGTGCTTGCGAATATTCACCAGGGCCTCCTGAGCAATGCGAGCCACCTCTCCGCAAACTCGACGGGGAAGGTCGACCCGAGTCAGGTCTGTCAGGAAGCGCGCCGAGATTCCGGTCTCCCGCTGAAACCGTTCCACCGTAGCGGCGAGGAATGCCGGCAATCGAGCGCTATCCACTTCGAAAGACTTCAATTCCTGCATGAGTTGGCGCAGCTTCAGGACCTCTTCGCGAAGCAATCCCTGGATGCGGCCGAGTTCTGAGTTGACGGGCGTGGTATCGGATGGGTTTTGACGGCGCAGCACATCGAGTTGCAACTCCACTCCAATCAGCGACTGAATGGCTCCATCATGCAACTCTCGGGCAAATCGGGCACGCTCCGTGGCCCCGGCGCGCTGACGCAGGCGGTGCAACAAGTACACATTGGAAACCGCGGGGCCAATCTGGCGAAGAAATTCCTGGAGGAAACGCAGTTCCTCAACCGGATCGCCAGAGAGGCGGGGATCGAATACGAAAATGCGGCCCGACCACTCCGTCCCCACTTGATAGGAAAGCACGATGGCAGATTGGAACTCCTGCAAGCCAGCCATGCGGTCGAAGTAACCAGCGGCCACATTCCTCACCACCTCCCCGGTAGAGTCCAGCGCAACCAAGTCAAGGCCCCCTTTGGAGCGAGCCACAAAACAGGCGTCGGCGGGGGACGCTTCGAGATAGGCGCTGCGCGCTTCGGGAGGCACCTCTAGCCACTGCAAGCGCGAGACCTCCGCACCAGACGCTTGCACTTCACTGAGGAAGACACGATAGCTGTTGGTCTCCTGCCAGGCGCAGAGGATGCGCCTGGCGCCGTACATCTTAACAACTTCCTCCATGATTCCCTGAAACGCGCCGGTTAGGCCCTTTTCGACGCGAATCGCGCCCAGCACTCTGGCAATCATGGCGCGCTCGGCGCGGAGAGTCTTTTGCTGCTCGGCAAGGTAGCCGAGCAACAAACCTAGAATCAGCAGCGAGATCGCACTTAACAGCAGCCTATGAGGAGCGAGCGCACCTAGAGCGAACCCGGGTGGCGGCAGACCCCACCGCTGGGAAAGCGATGCGAGGGCGGCAGCGCCGCCGCCATGCAAAACAGCCGCTTGCAGCCAAAGCAGCAGAACCGCAGACAGCGCGGTGACCAGCGTCTCCCACAATCCCCAGCGATACGCAGCGGCGGTAATCACAAAAACAAAAAGCAGGAAGATCGGCCCCTGCTCCCCGGCAACAAACAAGGACAGCAGCGCCGGCCAGATCACATCGAAGGCATGGACCAGCACGCGGAAGGCGGGAGTGGACTCGCGGCGGAAGCGGAGTAACAGCATCACCGTCACGCCGTGGACGATGTACACGATAAGCAACCAGTAGAACCAACGGGAGTGGGCGCCTTCAAGAGGAGCAACCCAACTGGTCACCAAGGCGGTGATAGCAAGAAAGACACGCGCCGAGGCCAGCCAGCGTTCCGTGCGGCGGACCTCGGCGGGATCCAGCGGAGCCCGCAGGCGGCCCAACAGACGAGATCGTGGGGCGAAGCGCAACAAGATGGTTGGGGTCTCGGGATGATTCTACTGCAATCAGGCCACGAGCGAGGCCGACAGCTAATGATAACCGTGCCGCTGCCGATGAACTAAGAGGGTCATGAGTAGCCAACCTTTTCTAATAACGGACGGCGAGCAACTCGCGCAGGAGACGCTCCCTCCTCTATGGTTGGCTCCTGCGTACTGGACTGACACTGCAGAAGCTAGGACGTGGTGCCTGATACCGGAAAAGCATCCTCTGGTCACAGAAAATCGGCTGGTCCGCACCGAGTTGGAACAACTGGTAGCCATACGCAGCCTGCAGCTAAGTCAAGCAACTTCCGAACTGGATCGCTCGCACGAGATGACTTTGGCCGCGTTGGGCGAGGCATTGAGACTTCGCGACGCTGAGACTGAAGGTCACTGCCAACGGGTGTCGGAGTTTTCGTTAGTGATGGCACAGGCTTTCCGATTTAGCTCGCGAGAGTGCCGGGAGATTGCGCGGGGGGCCTTTCTACATGACATCGGCAAGTTAGCCGTCCCGGACGCCATCCTTCGCAAACCTGCAGCGCTCAGCCATGAAGAAATGAGCTTGATGCGCGCTCACAGTGAGCACGGCTACGAAATCGCAAAACACATTCCCTTTCTGCACGAGGCTGCCGAGATCGTCTATTCTCACCACGAGCGATATGACGGCAACGGGTATCCGCGGAGGTTGAAGGGCGACGAAATTTCTCTGGGAGCCAGAATCTTTGCGGTGGTCGATGCATTGGACGCAATCACTTCTGACCGGCCGTACCGGAAAGCACGGTCATGGAATGCGGCCAAGCAGGAAATCGAACGCGGGGCGGGAACCCAGTTTGATCCCGGAGTGGTCGAAATCTTCCTGTCGATTCCGGACGTGACCTGGAAAAGGCCGCGCATACGATCCCACAGGTAACTCCATCTCCCAGGGATCGGCGACAGAGATTTATTTTCGCTCCACAGACGCAAAGAAAATCCAGCGCGCCGTTCTTCCCTGCAGAGCAGCCCCGGTGTATAACTTGGGCGGGAGATTAGAGCCATGAAAAAGCTGTTTGCCGTGACCCTGCTGATGCTGTCGGTCGGAGCCTATGCCCAGGACAGACCATCGATCACCGCGTCCGCCAACACCGTATTTACCGGAGCCGATGGCAAGTTTGAGACTGCTCCCGACACCGCGGTGATCCAGTTCAATATTGCTGCGCGGGCCGATACCGCGAAGGACGCCTACGAAAATGCGTCCAAACAGGCCGATAAGATGCGTGGAATTCTGCGGACCAACGGCATCGATGTGAAAGCAGCCGAGGTCGGATTTTTCTCAGTGCAACCGATGTATGACTGGAAAAACCCCAAGCGGAAGCTGGTCGGCTATACCGTCAACACCACCGTGTCGCTGAAGTTGAAAGACTTCTCCAAGGTGGGCGCGGTCACGGGACAAATGGCCGACGACGACGTGGGCCAAGGGCAGAGCATGAGCTACACGCTGGAAAAGATCGATGAAGCCAAGAGCAAAGCAGTGGAAGATGCCTACCACAAGGCCCGTATGAACGCGGAGGTGGTGGCGCGAGCTAGTGGCAGAACCCTTGGACAATTGTCTTATGCGTCGGTAGATACGTTTGACAATCCACGACCGCCCGTCATGATGATGGAGCGGTCCGCCGCCCCAAAGGCCATGGCGATGGCCGCAGAATCGCCGACCGAACAGTTCTCTCCGCAAAATGTCACCGTGACGGCCCATGTCAACGTAATGTTTGAGTTGAAGTAGGGATGAATGCTCCGCATCCCTCTGGACCAACGGCACGCGCAACTTCCGCGGCTACTTCACCAAGCCCGAGATGCGAGTAGCATCCAGCGGAACTTCCCGCTGAATCACCATCTCCACAGAACTTCCGGCCTCTAGTCGAACATCATTTCCGCGGGAGAGCAGCGCGATGGCTGTTCCGACTGCACCCCCCACTCCGGCCCCGATACCTGCGCCCTTCACTCCGCGACTGAGGCCGCCGATGACGGCCCCGGTTCCAGCGGCGGTCGCAACCGTGCCGATCTTCTCGCCAGTCTGGCTGTCCTGGCGGATAGTCCCTTCGGAGTCTTTCATGGTGGTCTTGTCGGCCCCGGGAATGTTGTCAATCCCTCCTGGCAGTGTCACCGTGTAGCCGCTGGAATAGATGAGCGTGGTGAAATGCATCAGGACTTCCGCGCGGCCCTTGATGTGGCCGCCGCGCTGCACATGCACGATTCGGCCCTGTACGTAGGTTCCGGCGGGCACGAGCATATGACTATCGAGAACAAAAGGAAACGCGGTCTCGGCATAAACAGCATCGCCTTCGCGGACCGCCTTAGTCGAGATGCCTTGCTTCAGGGTCAGAGGAATCTTGGAGCCTGCGGGAATGCTGAAGGTCGAATGGCTAGCTGCTGGGTCTGGCGTGATACTGGCATCCTGGGCAGACACCAAGACGGAGAGCAACAACGACGCGAGAATAAGGCGCACTGGGATCCCTCTCAATTTAGGATATACCGGGTTCGATGCGCCCATCCCTTCTGATGGTTAGCCACTCATTGGAAATCCGCCGCCGTTCCGGCTCAGTCTTTGCGCATTTAACTCTGGCGTATGTTCCCCATGACCCGCAGTGGCACCCGCTGTGCGCACATATCTGCACAAACTGGCAGAGTGCCTTCGGCGAGAATAATTTCATCCCGCGCGGCCAGGTAGAGCAGCCGCGAGTTGAAGTCCGCAAACGAAGTCCACATCAGCGACCAGCCCTTGGCATCGCCTTTCAGTTGACCTCAATTGGGACCGGCACAGCGGTAGATCATCAAAGTGGAAGCAGGATCCGTTGTGCTCGTCAGAACCAATAAGCGGTTTCCGGAATGATTCCAGCCGAAGTCGATCGCGCAAAGACTCACTTGTAAAGCAGATATTTCTTACGAATGGTTTGAAATTTCAAAAGTTGCTCTTGCCAATCCTGGGAGATGCGACGCGGATCCTGCCCTCTGCCTAGCGCGTCAAACACAACCTGATTTACCAACAGAGTTTGCACGTCGTCAAGATGGAACTCGCTCGGATAGAGTTTGCCTAGCGCAGCCGCGAGTTCGATGCCGAGCTCGGGCGCATCGAGCGTGTTGCGGTCAAGCAACAGAATCTGGACACCTTCACACTTGGCGTTGGCATAGGTGCTGGAGCTCGGCGTGAAACTCATCGGGATGAACCGGACGCTGGCAATGCCGCGTTCGTTCAAGTATCGCGCCAGCTCCCTGCCCTTGATCCAGGGAGCCCCGATGATCTCAAAGGGCGTATCAGTGCCGCGTCCGACCGAAATATTTGCGCCTTCGAGCAAAGCGACGCCGGGATAGAGCGCGGCCTGGCCGATATTGCGCAGGTTTGGCGAAGGATTAATCCAAGCCAAGCCAGTGGAATCGTACCAGTCACCGCGCTGCCAACCTTCCATGCGGACGACGTCAAGCCTGGCGTGGATGCCGCGTTCGGCGTTTAACATCATGGCTAACTCCCCTAACGTCATGCCGTGCCGGACCGGAAGCGGAAAATAATTGACGAAGCTTTCGTGGCCGGGATCGGAAACCGGCCCTTGCACGATAGAGCCGGTAATGGGATTCGGCCGGTCGAGGATCACAACTCGGACGCCCGCTTTGGCAGCGGTTTCCAGCAGGTAGCCGGTGGTGGCGAGGTAAGTGTAAAAGCGGGCGCCGGCATCCTGAAGATCGACCACTACCGTGTCGAACTGATCGAGTTGATTGGCCGAGGGACGCCGAGCCGCTTCCGTCGCTCCATAGAGCGAGTAGATAGGAACTCCTGTCGCCGCATCTTTCGAGTTGGAGATCTCCGTAGTGTCTAGGGTTCCGGCCACCCCGTGCTCTGGGCTAAAGATAGCTTGCAGTGAGATTCCCGGCGCGTGAGCGAGAATGTCAATGGCCCGCCGCCCTTGGGAGTCAATGCCGGTCTGGTTGGTAAGCAGCCCCACGCGAGTGGGTCCGCTGGAAGGCTTGAGCTCGGCAAAGTTGTGGGATTCCAGAACGTCGATGCCGGTTTTGACTAGCCCGTTGCGCGCCGCGATGCGTCGTGCGGCGCTCTCGGCCTCGTTGTAGCCAGTGAGCCGGGAAGCGCGCAGTTTGTCGGCTTCGTTACTGGTGAATTTGAGGTGTGCGGCCACGGTGGTGGCGAGCCTCGTTCGCAGCGAGATTGCCGTGCCTGACTCGCCCATGTGAATCGCATTGGTGAGCAAGATGATGTAAGTCTGGGTGGTTGGGTCAATCCATAGGGAGGTGCCCGTGAAGCCAGTGTGGCCGAACGACCCGATCGGGAGAAGCTCGCCGCGATTGGTGGAGAACGGCGAATCGATGTCCCAGCCGAAGCCTCGGACTGCCGTGGCGGTGGCCGGCTGTTCCGGCGTGGCCATTTTCGCAACGCTGAGTGGCGAGAGTACGCCCCTGCCTCCGTTCAGTAGAGCTTGGGCAAAGATAGCCAGATCGTCGGCGGTGGAGAACAATCCGGCATGTCCCGCCACGCCTCCCATGCGCCGCGTCGTAGGATCGTGAACTACTCCGCGAAGCATGTGGTGCTCTTCGTCAGGCTCGGTCGGAGCGACGTCGGCCTGCCAACTCGCAGGCGGTAGAAAGCGAGTATGGATCATGTGGAGTGGCGCGAAAACGTGCTGTGCCGTGTAGACGTCGAGCGACTGCCCAGACAGCCGTTCCACCAATGCTCCCAAAACGATGAAATTGATGTCGCTGTAAACGAAGCGGCTGCCCGGCGGTTCGGTAGGAACGCCCGCGAAAGCCAGCCGAAAAGCAGTCTCTTTTCCCTGCCATGAAGGCTGCAAATCCAGGTCAGGCGCCAAGCCCGAATAGTGAATCAGAAGCTGGCGAATGGTGATGTCTTGCTTGCCGTTCTGCGCAAACTCAGGCAGGTACTTGACGACGGGATCGTTCAGGCGGAATCGTCCTTGCTCAAACAACTGCATGACTGCGGTAGTAGTCGCGACTACTTTAGTTAGAGAAGCGAGATCAAATACGGTGCCGATGGTCATCGGCTCCGGTTTGGGATCGATGGCGCGGTCACCAAAAGCTTTGCGGTAAATCACGTGGCCGTGGTGGCCGACAATTACTACTGCGCCGGGAATCTGACGGGCCTGGATGGCGTCTCGAAGAATCGAATCGAGGTGGGGCAGAAGCGCACTGTCGGCGGGCGGCTTTGCGGCGGCAACGCAGGCGGTGCTCGCTATTAATAAAACCAGCGATTTCCAGGCGCGATAGCACAGCATTCGTTTCATGAGTATCCTTGTGGGAGAATGTCACCCCGCTCAACTCGAACCTAAAATCTACACGAAGCAAGCTGCGGTTTACTGGCAGCCCCTAAGTTTGCTATAAAGCGAGCAGGTTTTCAGGACTCTTCTTGCAACCTCAATCGACCCTCGGCAACCCCAACGACTTCATTTTTCTGGCACGCGATTTTGCGTCGCAGGACGACCGCTTTGCGGAGGCCTTCGAAGCGCTGCGGACAGGATTGGCCAACCGCAGCTTCCCGGGCTGCACACTCGCGGTGACCCACTGCGGCCGACTGGTGGCGTACAAAGCTTTTGGGCGATTCACTTATGAGCCAGACTCTCCCGTGGTCACTCCAGATAACATTTTCGATTTGGCGTCGGTCACAAAAGTTGTGGCAACTACTGCAATGGCAATGATTTTGTATGATCGGGCGCTCTTGGAACTTGACCGTCCCGTCGTCGAGCTTGTGCCCGAGTTTGCTGGCAGCGACTTGCGTAAGCGAGAAGTCACCCTGCGGCAACTGCTGGCTCACTCTTCCGGACTGCCCGCTTACGAGCGATTGTTTTTGCACGCTACGAATAGACACGATCTGCTGGGAGCGGCGTTCCGGACGCAGTTGGTCGCCGCGCCGGGGCACCTTGCCGATTACAGCGATATCGGGTTCATCATTTTGGGCGTAGCGTTGGAACGATTGGCCAACGAATCTCTCGACCGCTTCTGCGAGCGCGAAGTGTTTGGGCCCTTGAGCCTGAAGGCCACCCGGTTTTGTCCTCCCGCGGATTGGAAGGCGCGGATCTTGCCAACTGCGACGGACGCGCCGAAGCAAAATGTGGTCCAGGGCGTCGTTCAGGACGAAAACGCTCGCGTGATCGGCGGAGTGGCCGGCCATGCCGGGCTGTTCGGGTGCGCCGAAGATCTAGCAATTTTCGGCCATGCCATGCTGCAAGGAGGACGGCCAATCTTCAGGCGCTCGACGATCGAACTATTTACCCAACATCAGTCCCTGCGCAAAGGCACGTCGCGAGCGTTAGGATGGGACACGCCCTCAACGCCGTCACAGTCGGGGCGGCATTTTTCATCGCAGTCCTACGGGCATATGGGATACACCGGCACTTCGCTGTGGATTGATCCGGCTAGGCACCTGTCGGTCACACTATTGACCAACCGCACCTGGCCCGATTGCCAAAACAAGGCAATTAAGAAAGTGCGCCCGTTGTTTCATGACGCGGTGGTGGAAGCACTGGAGACAAGCGTTTGAAGAAGACAATTGCGTCTGAGTTAAACCGGCTCGAGACGGAGCAACTGAACCCCGCAGCGGCGAATCTGGATTGCCAGTCGGCGCTGGAAACCGCACGCATCATCAACGCCGAGGATGCTAAAGTGGCGGACGCGGTCAAGCAGGCGCTGCCCGAGATCGCCCGCGCCATCGACCTGATCGCGGCTTCGCTCAGCCGCGGCGGACGACTGATCTACGTCGGCGCGGGCACCAGCGGCCGGATTGCGGCGCTCGACGCGACCGAGTGTCCACCCACCTTCGGCATTCATCCTCGCAGTGTCCAGTTTGTGATTGCCGGTGGAGCAAAAGCCTTGGGTCGCGCCGTGGAAGCCAACGAAGACTCCCGCGCGCTAGGGCAGCGCCAAATGGCCAGAAAGAAACCCGGAAAAGACGACATAGTGGTGGGCATTGCCGCCAGTGGCCGAACCCCCTTCACAGTTGCGGCCATCGAGTACGCACGCGGCCAAGGAGCGAAAACAATATCGGTCGCTTGCAGCCGGACGTCCGCCATGGGCAAAGCAGCTCATTTGGCGATCGTCGCGGAAACTGGACCCGAGATCGTGGCGGGCTCCACTCGCATGAAGGCAGGCACGGCTCAGAAGATGATCCTCAATATGTTGACCACAGGCGCTATGGCGCGCATGGGCCTTGTCTATGGCAACCTCATGGTCAATGTACACCTGAAGAATGAAAAGCTGACAGAGCGCGGACTAGGGATTCTGGAAAAGGTAACCGGGCTCGGACGAACCCAGGCAGCTAAGTTGCTGGCGCTAGCGCACCAGCAAGTCCCGGTGGCCCTGGTAATGGCAAAAGCGACGGTGGGTCGCACCAAAGCGGTGCAGGCGCTTAAGAAAGCGAAAGGGAACGTCCGTAAAGCCATCGCGCTCGCCTAAACCAGGCCCGTGCGGCGGCGCGCGCAATTCCTCGCTAAAATGAACCCAGGCATCTCTGGCACGCCGGTCAAGGACTGTCACATCCATGGATAAGTTAGTTATTCGCGGCGGGAATCCGCTGCAGGGAACAATTCGGGTCAGCGGCGCCAAGAATGCGGCACTGCCCTGCATGGCGGCTGCTCTGCTCACCGACGAGCCGGTAATCCTGGAAAACATTCCACAGGTGCGCGACATTGAAACCACGCGCAAGCTGCTGGCGGCGATGGGTGCGGAGGTGGAACTGGGATATGGCCGGGCGCAGCATCGAACCACCATCTGCTGCCGCACTCTGGGCTCGCCTGAGGCTTCCTACGAACTGGTCAAGACTATGCGAGCTTCGACCCTGGTGCTGGGGCCGCTGGTGGCGCGCTGTGGTCGGGCGCGAGTGTCGCTGCCAGGCGGTTGCGCCATTGGATCAAGGCCCATCGATCTGCATATCAAGGGACTGGAAAGCCTAGGGGCGAAGCTGACCCAGGAACACGGCTATGTGGAGGCGAGCGCGAAGAGGCTGCGCGGCGCGGAAATTGTGTTTGACAAAATTACCGTCACTGGCACCGAAGATTTGTTGATGGCCGCTACCTTGGCCGAGGGCGAGACGGTGATGCGAAACTGCGCTCGCGAACCCGAAGTTGCGGACCTCGCCGACTTGCTCAACAAAATGGGCGCGAAGATTGAAGGCGCCGGCACCAGCACCATTCGTGTGCAGGGTGTGGAGAAGCTTCACGGGGCGCGCCACCGCATCATTCCCGATCGGGTCGAGGCTGGAACGTTCATCATCGCGGGCGCGCTCACCGGTGGCGATCTGAATGTCGCGGGATGTGATCTCCATCATCTGGGCGCGCTCCTGCAAAAACTGGAGGAAGCTGGAGTAAAAACTACATTCACTGACGACGGGGTACGCGTAATGGGTGATGGACCGCTCAAAGCAGCCGACATGAACACCGAAGAGTATCCTGGGTTCCCGACCGACATGCAGGCGCAATACATGGCGCTAGCCACGCAGGCGGAGGGCACATCCATCATCACGGAAAATATCTTCGAGAACCGATTCATGCACGCGCAAGAGATGGTCCGCATGGGCGCGAACATTAAGATCGAAGGGCGGCGCGCGGTGGTGCAGGGCAAGAGCCCGTTGAGCGCAGCTGCGGTGCTGGCCTCGGACCTGCGCGCGTCGGCCTCGCTGGTGCTGGCGGCGCTGGTCGCCGACGGAGAGACCATCATTGATCGCGTGTACCACATTGACCGCGGTTACGAACGCATCGAAGAAAAACTGCGCGGCGTGGGAGCGCAAATCAAACGCATGGGAGATGTGCTTCCAAAAAGATAATCGGCGGGAGGCTTAAGTCAGGGTCATCCACCGGCGAGCGAATTTCGGAGGAGGCAGGAACAACATGAAAGCCCAGAAACTAACCCCTAACCTGGTGGTTCGCGATGTAGTCGCCAGCCTGAAATTCTACGGCCGTGTGCTGGGACTTCAAACCACGATCACCGTGCCGGATCAACCCCCGTACGTGTTCGGCGCGGTTGCCCAGGGCAACGTGGAGGTATTTTTCAACCAGCAACAAGCCGTAGCAGTCGACTATCCCGCCTTGGCCAATCGCCCTATCGGCGGCAGTCTCACTTTGTTCCTGGAAGTGGACGATTTGCAGGCAGTACTCAAGAATGTCGAGGCGGCAGGCGCAAAAATCACCCTACCGGTGAAAGACCAGTTCTATGGTATGCGGGAGTTCTCGTTTGAGGACGTGGACGGTTACGTCATCACCATTGCACAGCGGATCGGCCAATAGAAAAGAGGCCGCGGAGTGCGCGGCCTCGATTGAAATCATTGTGCGCTAAGTGGGAGGTTAGTGTCGTCCACCGGAACCGCCGGAACCACCCGAGCGACCGCCCCCACCGCTGCGACCACCGCGACCGCCGCCGGAACCGCCACCAGGAGTGCGACGCCGACGCCCACTTCCGCCACCGGGCCGACCACCACGGTCGGGACGTCCACCAGTGAACGGAGGACGCTCTCCACCGGCAACCGGCTCGACTGCAACCGGCACACCGTCGCGGTTAAAGTTGGGTTCATCGTCATCAAACTCTGCGCCGCCTTCAATCACGGTACGCCCAGCGGAACCAGTTGCCGCTGCCGGCTCGTGTTCCCCCGAATCAGTATCCCCTTCTGGCGCCTCTCCATCTTCCGGAGCGGCAACTCCACCCTCTGCCTGTGCCATCTTGGCGCGTTGCTCCTTCAGAATGGCCTTGCGCGATAGCTTGATGCGATTGCCTTCGACGGCCAACACCTTAACCAGGACCTGGTCGCCTTCTTTCAACTCATCGCGAATGTCCTTAATGCGGTGCTCGGCGACTTCGCTGATGTGCAGCAAACCATCGGTGCCCGGAATGATCTCCACGAAGGCGCCGAACTCAGCCAGGCGCGTCACTTTGCCCAGATAAGTCCTGCCCACCTCGGCCGTGGCCGTCAGGTCGCGGATGATTTGCAGGGCCTTGTTCGCGCTGGCTTCGTCATTCGACGCCACGTTGATCTTGCCCGTATCTTCCACGTCGATTTTGACGCCGGTCTGCTCAATGATGCTGCGAATCATCTTGCCGCCCGGTCCGATCACATCACGAATCTTATCCACCGGAATCTGCAGGGTGTAGATTCTAGGCGCGAAGGACGAAACCTTCTCGCGATGCTCGGTCATAATTTCGTGCATCTTGTCGAGAATGAACAACCGGCCGCGTCGGGCCTGCTCCAGCGCCTCGCGCATGATCTGCGCTGTGATGCCTGAGACCTTAATGTCCATCTGCAGCGCAGTGATGCCGTTGGGGGTGCCAGCGACCTTGAAGTCCATGTCGCCGTAGTGGTCCTCTGCGCCCGCGATGTCGGTCAGGATGGCATAGTCCTCGCCTTCCTTCACCAGTCCCATCGCAACTCCGGCAACCGGAGCCTTCAGTGGCACGCCTGCGTCCATCAGAGAGACGGAAGCGCCGCACACCGTGGCCATGGAAGAGGAACCATTGGATTCCAGGATGTCAGACACCACGCGCATGGTGTAGGGCCAATCTTCCTCGCTGGGTAGCACGAAGGAGATCGAACGCTCGGCCAATGCGCCGTGGCCAATCTCGCGCCGTCCCGCTCCGCGCAGGAAAGCCACTTCGCCGACTGAGAATGGCGGGAAGTTGTAGTGCAGCATAAAGCGCTTCTTGGTTTCACCTTCGAAAACTTCCAGCCGCTGCCGATCGTCGCTGGTGCCCAGCGTGGTGGTGACCAACGCCTGGGTTTCTCCGCGCGTGAAGATGGCCGAACCGTGGGTGCGTGGCAGTACGCCCGCCTCAATCCAGATTTCACGAATCTGATCAAAGGCGCGGCCGTCCGGACGGCGCTTCTGTTTGATCACTGCCTCGCGGAAGATCCGCTCGCGCAAAGTTTCCAGGTAACGCTCCAGCTTTTTCTTGCCGGGGGCGTCATCCTCCGCAACCGCCGCGACCAGTTCTTTCTTGATGGCGCGAACCATTTCCTGGCTGGATGCCTTGGGGTGCTTTTCGGTGTCTAGAGCGTCGATCAGCCGAGCGCCAACGTTTGCCTTGAGGGCCTTGAAGTACGGCTCGTCGAATTCCGGCGGGGTAACCTTACGCTTCGGTTTGCCCGCTTTCTCCCGCAACTGCAGGATAGCCGCGCAAATCTTCTTGATCTCAGTGTGGCCAAACTCGATGGCTTCAACTACAGTTTCTTCCGACGCCTCTTTCGCACCCGACTCGATCATGACGATGCCGTCGGCAGTGCCGACCACCATGATGTTCAGGATGCTCTCGCGCATCTCGCTATATGTAGGATTGCAAATGAACTGACCGTTGACCTGGCCGACGCGCACCGCGCCAATCGGTCCCAGAAACGGAATGTCGGAAAGAGTTAGCGCGCAAGAGGCGCCGTTGATCCCGCAAACATCCGGATCGTTCTCAGTGTCGGCGGAGAGGACGAAGGCGATGACCTGGGTCTCGCACTTGAACCCCTCAGCAAACAGCGGTCGCACCGGGCGGTCAATCTGCCGGCTGGTCAGAATTTCTCGCTCGCTAGGTCGGCCTTCGCGCTTGATGAAGCCGCCGGGGATGCGTCCGCCAGCATAAGTATATTCACGATAATCCACCGTGAGAGGAAAGAAATCAATGCCTTCGCGGGGGTCAGCGTTGGCGACTGCGGTGGCAAGCACAACGTTGTCGCCCATGCGAACGACCGCGGCCCCGTGGGCCTGCTTGGCGAGTTTTCCGGTTTCAAAAGAGATTTGTTTGCCGCCGATCAGGTCGACGGTGACTGACTGTGGTTCAGGCTTCATGGTTTAACCTTTCGGGCAGGAGGACACAAGTGCGAGAATTCGCACGATAGAGGTCGGGTGCGGGAAGCGAGTTTGCAAGGGCGGAAACGCACGCAACTGGAGGCCTTTGACTTCGGAAACTGCCATCCTCACAAAAAGGAGGGACGCAAGTAACCACGCTGACTACTTGCGGATACCGAGTTTCTGAATGATGACCTTGTAGCGCTCCGTGTCGGACTGCTTCAGATAATCCAGCAGACGACGACGCCTGCTAACCATCATGAGGAGGCCGCGACGTGAGCCGTGGTCTTTCTGGTGCGCTTTGAAATGGTCCGTCAACTGACCAATGCGCTCGCTCAACAGCGCGATTTGAACTTCCGGGCTGCCGGTATCAGAATCATGCGTGCGATACTGACCAATGAGGGACGTTTTTTGCTCGCGGGCTAGCACTAACCTGATGCACTCCTGTCTAATCGTTTTATCGATTGTAACGTCTTCAAGGCTATCACGATAGAAGAAGAAGTGCAAAGCCGATGCTGGATTGGACGAAATTAGCATCAAATCGAGGGTTGGAGGAAGCGTGAGCGAAGTACTTTGTAAAACTTGCGGGGAGCGAAATCCGGCAGAATACCGCTTTTGTGGAATGTGTGGAACGCCGCTCATCAGGCCGACTCCCACCGCACCTTCAATCTCGGAGCGTCCGCGATCCGAAGTTCTGCCGCTGGCGCGCCAAGACCGCGAACCGGACCCGCTGACCGCCGCCGCCACTGCTAGGGAATATCGGGAACAAACTGTTCCGGTCACTCCATCCGCGCTCCCACCACCAGAATTCGACGCTCCTCCGACTGACACACCTGCATATCTGATCGAAGACACCCGCACTGCGCATTGGCGGCCGTTGCTCATCTTGCTGGTTTTGGTGGCTCTTGGACTTGCGGGCTGGTGGGGGTACCGCATCTACACCCGGCCCGATCCATCTACAGCGCAGCAACCGCCGGCTCCGGTAGTTTCCGACGAGACGCCAAGCACCGAGCCCGCGCCAGAGAAGACTGTCGATTCCAGTGGCGCGAATGCCAACTCTACCGCCCCCGAAAACGCCCCCGCGGAATCCGCACCGGTTGAATCGGCGCCCCCAGTCAAGAGCGCACCCACGGCTTCGGCGAAGCCTGTGAAGCCCCCTCCTGCCCGTTCCCCCGTTAAAGCGTCCGCCGCGCCAGAGGCCGATACCAGCGACGCGCTTTTGCGCCAGGGGGAAGCTGCCTTGAATGGCCGAGGCCCCAAGAAAAACTGCGATGAAGCCGCGCGCCTCATTAAAGCTGCTGCCGCCAAGGGCAACGCCAGAGCGTGGTCCACTCTCGGGACCATGTACTTTACCTCCAATTGCGTGTCGCGGAACTTGCCCGCTGCTTACCATTGGCTCGCTCTGGCCCTGCACGCCGAACCCAATAGTCACAAATTGGCGCTCGACTTGACCGCCATATGGAACCAAATGACACCCGCCGAGCGCCAACTGGCGACCCGCTATAAACCATAGAGGCCACGGGCCAGACTGCTCTACTATCCTACCGAGCCTAAACATTCAGCGACAAACCGGTGATGCAGGAGGACAATAGACATCGTGAATCCAAAGCATTACGCCCCGCACCTGGACAAATTACTGGAACCCTATCGCGTCGAGACGGGGAAGCATTTCCGCCTGAAAGACTTCGACCCCAGTGATACCCGAAAGTTGAAATTCGACAAGCCCGAGGCGAAAGAGCTGCTGGCGGATGGAGTCCGCGAACTGGCACGCCTTCAGGACCGGCTCTATGCCCAGGACCGTTGGGGCCTGCTGCTCATCTTTCAGGCTATGGACGCCGCCGGCAAGGACTCGACCATCAAGCACGTCATGTCGGGAGTCAATCCGCAAGGGGTGGCTGTCAATTCATTCAAAGCGCCTTCCGGCGAGGAACTCAACCATGATTTCCTGTGGCGCACCTTCAAGTGCGTGCCCCGGCGAGGAATGATCGGAATCTTCAACCGCTCTTACTACGAGGAAGTGCTGGTGGTGCGGGTCCATCCCGAAAGCCTCAACGCTGAGAAGATACCCAAAAAGTTCTTGGGCAAGCATCTATGGCGCGACCGTTTCGAAGACATCAATGCGTTCGAAAAATACCTCACTCGCAATGGCATCGTCATCCGCAAATTCTTCTTGAACGTGTCGCCCAAAGAGCAGAAGCGGCGATTCCTGGAGCGGCTCGACAATCCCGACAAGAACTGGAAATTCTCCGCTTCCGACGTAAAGGAGCGTCGCTACTGGAAGGAATATCAGTCGGCTTATGAAGACATGATCCAAAACACCGCAACCAAACATGCTCCCTGGTTCGTAGTCCCAGCCGACAACAAGTGGTTCGCTCAGATGGTGGTGGCGGATGCGGTGGCAGAGGCGATGCAGGATCTTGATCTGCAGTACCCCGTAGTAAGCCTCGATCAACGCGCCGAATTGCTGAAGGCCCGTCGCCAGCTGCTGCAGCGCTAGACAGACGAATTTTTCTTGCTTGACAATTGCGATTGGGCTAGGCTGGTTGCTACTTTTACCGCAGGTTGTGGCGTTCTGGCGCGGAATTCAGCAGGTTACATCCAGCGGCCGCCAGGAAACGTACTACAAGAGAGGAAGTCTAGTACCGATTGTTTCGGTCTGATCAAAGCGGAGGACCAGCCGACGCTCAGTTGGTAGCAGCGCTGCGCGCCGGCGATCAAGGCGCGATGACGGCGTTATACGACCGCTATTCTTCAGTGGTGTACTCGGTTGCGCTTCGGGTCTTGCAAGATACGGGCGCGGCGGAGGATATCTTGCAGGAAGTCTTTTTACAACTTTGGCGAAAGCCGTCGGCCTTCGATGCGGCTCGGGGAAACTTGGGGCCATGGCTGGCCGTCATTACCCGAAATCGGGCCATTGACGCAGTACGCAAGCGCCGCCCTGAGGTGGATATCGACGACGTAGTAGTTTCGGTGGAGACGGATATTGCTTCAGAAACCGATCGCTCGCGAGCGGTGGAAAAGATACGTAGCGCACTGGGAGTGATGCCTACTCCCCAGCGTTCCGCTATGGAGCTGGCTTTTTTTGAGGGGTTGACTCACATGGAGATCGCCGAGAAGACCGGCGAACCATTAGGAACCATCAAAACCAGGATCCGGAGCGGGTTGTTGACGTTGAGGAAATCACTGGCATGAGTATTCACGAACAACTCGGAGAAGACCTGGCGCTGTACTCGCTGGGCGTGCTGCAAGGGGACGAGCGCATCGCCCTGGAAAAGCATCTTGCCGGTTGCAACTCTTGCCGCCAGGAGTTGGAGCACTTGCGCGGAGACTCCGCGCTGCTGGCGCTTTCCGCATCCGGCCCTCAACCGCCGGAACGTGCCCGCGCTCGGCTGCTCACCGCAATTGCCCACGAATCACGCTCTGGTTCGGTCCCCGAGAAAAAGTCGGCCTTCGCTTGGTGGGGAGCCTTGGGATGGGCTGCAACTGCGGCGATGCTGCTGGTCGCCGCGATTCTATGGCAGCAGGGAAAAGATTTGCGGCGTAACATCGCTGCGCTGCAGAGCCAGTCATCTCAAAGTCAGGCCGAATTGCAGAAGGCCCATGAGTTGGTGAACGTGCTGACCACTCCCGACGCGGCGCACTTCACGCTCGTCGCCGCGAAAGCCCCACCTCAGCCTCAAGGCAAAGCCATCTACGTGCGCGACCGCGGAAATCTAATCTTCCTTGCCAACAATATGCCTCCGCTTCCTGCAGAGAAGATCTATGAGCTGTGGCTGATCCCCGTAAATGGTGCGCCGGTTCCGGCAGGACTCTTCAAGCCGGACGCGCACGGCAGCGCAACCGTGGTGAACCCACCCTTGCCTCTGGGCATGGAAGCCAAGGCCTTCGCCATTACGGTCGAACCAGAATCGGGCGAGCACATGGCGCCATCCTCGACTCCCATCATGGTCGTAGCCGGCGAGTAGTTCTCTTCCCTACTCGTCTCGCGATTAGCCTTCCATGGTCGAGACATCTCCCGCATCTTGCCCCAGTTCTTTCGCTTTCAGGAAGCGGCGCAGGATCTTGCCGGATCGCGTTTTCGGAAGCGCGGTCACAAACTCAATTGCCGACGGCGTAGCGATGGGGCCCAACTCTCTTCTGACATGTTCAATCAGCGCGGCCGCCAGCGCATCCGAAGGCGTGTGTCCGGCGCGCGTCTGCACAAAACATTTGATAGTCTCCCCCTTTAACGGGTCTGGCACTCCGATGGCCGCAGCTTCTGCCACCGCCGGATGAGACACCAGTGCACTCTCCACTTCAGCGGTGCCAATGCGGTGCCCGGCCACGTTCAGTACGTCGTCGGCCCGGCCCAGAACTGTGATGTATCCATCTTTATCCTTGACCGCCACATCTCCGGTCACATAGCAACCCGGAATTTGCTGCCAATCGCGCTCGTAGCGAGCGGCGTCGCCCCAGATCGTGCGCAGCATGTGAGGAAAAGGCCGCTTCAGCACCAGCCTTCCACCCACCCCAGCCGGAACCGCGTTGCCTTGCTCGTCCACCACATCCGCTTCCGCTCCAGGCACGGCCAATCCACATTTACCGGGCCGCATTGGGTAGGTCGGCGGTGTGCCAATCGCAGGGCCGCCCAACTCGGTTTGCCACCAGTTGTCGATCACATATCCCCACTTGCCATCCCCCGCAAGATGAGTCTGTGCCCACCTCCACGCTTCTGGATTCAGCGGCTCGCCGGCACAGGCAATCACGTGCAGACTGGTCAGGTCGTACCGGGCAGGATACGACTCCCCATATCTCATAAACATTCGCAATGCCGTGGGCGCGGTGAACATTTTGCTTACCGCGTAGCGCTCTACAATTTCCCACGCTGTTCCGGGATTAGGGAAATCTACCGCCCCCTCGCGAAATAGCGTTGTCACCCCGGCGCACAGAGGGGCATACACAATGTAGGAGTGCCCAACCACCCAACCAATGTCGGATGTGCACCAGAAAACATCTTGGTCTCCCACATCGAAGAAGCTCGCTAGATGATAAGTCGTCCCCACCATGAATCCGCCATGCACATGCACCACCCCTTTGGGCTTGCCCGTAGACCCCGAGGTGTAAAGCAGGAACAGCGGGTCTTCCGAGTCCATTTCTTCCGCGGGACACTCTGCGGGAAATTTCATCAGGTCGTTGAAGTCCACTTCCCGGCCAGTGAGGTCTGCAGCCCTTCGCGAGAACACGACAACTCTTTCCACGAAGTCCACGCCGTCCAGCGCCTCATCCACGATCGGCTTCAGTGCAATCGTCTTACCCCGTCGGAAACCCACATCGCCCACAATCACGATCTTTGCCTGGGCATCCACAATGCGATCTCGCAGCGCGGTGTGCCCCAGGCCGGCATATACCACGGAATGGATCGCTCCCAAGCGGGCGCAGGCCAGCATGGCGACGACGCCTTCGATGACCAGCGGCATGTAAATCACCACCCGGTCGCCCTTCTTCACCCCCAGGGACTTCAGGCCATTTGCGAACCGGCACACCATCCGGTAAAGCTGACCATATGTCACGATGCGCTCGCTGCCGTCCTCTCCGAGCCAGATGTAAGCAGCGCGGTTCCGCCGATTTGAGTTGGCGTGGCGATCCAGAGCATTTACCGTGATGTTGGTCTTGCCCCCGACAAACCACTGGTGATGCACTCCGTCCCACTCCATCACCTTGGTCCAGGGCCTCGTCCATACAAACTGGTTGGCCTGCTCGGCCCAGAAGGTCTCAGGAGACTCAAGCGAACGCCGGCATTCGTCTTTCCAGTCCTTCTGCAACGCCTGGTTCACCACGATTTCCGGCGCGGCATACTCCAATTCCTCGCTCAACAGATTGGAAATACCGCTTACAGTTCCAGTGGTCATAATTTTTCCTCCCAAGAATGGCGCGAACCGGGTGGGCGCCGTGCAGCGATTCTGCCGCTTACGTCACTCCCTTGCAGTGACGTGGGTCACAGGCTGAGGTGTCGGCAGATACCTTGTCGGCAGGGGGCGTCACCTGTGACGCAGGTCACCGCGCCGGGCAACCAATAAGCAGGAGAATTGTGATGAAGGGGCGCGTGAACCCCTCTGGAGTCGATTATGCCCGCCTTAGAAAATGCGTTGCAGCTTTCGCTCAAGAACATCCTGGTGACCACAGATTTCTCCGAGTTCTCGGGCCGCGCCATGCCCTATGCAGTGGCGCTCGCTCACCAATACGCCGCCAGGGTCTTAGTCGGCCACGCCATTGTTCCCGAGCCCGTGCCTCCTGTCTCTGTGGCCATCCCAACAGATTCGGTGGAGCAGAGTGACCGCGCTGAGCTCGGCATGCGACAGTTCCTCAAGACCGCACGAATCGAAGATTTGGCAGTCAAGCCCATCTACGCTCGGGGCAACTTCGAATCCGTTTTTGCCAATATGGTTCGGGAAAATGAGATCGATTTGGTGGTGGTGGCCACCCACGGACGCCACGGGTTGAAGAAATTTCTATTCGGCTCCATTGCCGAGGAAATCTATCGCACCACTAGTTGCCCCGTGCTGACCATCGGACCCAATGTGCAGCCCGGAGTGTTCACCCGCGATCCTTGGAAACACGTGCTGTGGGCAACCGACCTCTCGCCTCGCTCGGCCAAGACCCTGGAATACGCCGTAGCTCTGGCCCAGGACCATTGCGCTAAGCTTATTGCGATTCATGTTATTGAGGATGTGTACTCCGTGCCGATGGGCTACCGTGAACAAGCCCTGATCGAGGCCCGCAACAAACTGGAAGCAATGTTGCCGCCCAAGGGCACCCTGCCATTTGAACCTGAAGTCATGCTGAGAACCGGAGAAGTAGCCAACGTGATTGCGGCTATCGCACGGGAAAACGGTGCCGACCTCATCGTGATGGGCGCGCGCAAACAGTCCTCTCCCTGGACCGCTGCGCACTTGCCGTGGGCAGTCGCACACCAGACCATCCGCCAGGCCGAGTGCCCGGTGTTCAACGTCTGCTTCGAATGACCCGTACTCGAGCCGCGGCTTTCTCCAAATGCCTCGCCGGAAGTGTGTTCGCGCACCTAGTTTTCGGCCAACCCCACTTTTGTAATTCACTTAAATTTGTAACTCACATCACGTTGGTGGGATCGCCCAGTGAGCAGCCATCAATCCCGAGGGTCTTCGTCGTATACCTCTGGGCGGGACACTGAGGAGCAGTCATGTGCCTAGCCGTCCCCGGCAAGATACTGGACTGCGAGGAGGCCTCTGGCACTCGCACCGCCCGCGTGCAATTCGGCGGAATTGTGCGCCAGGTTTCCCTCGATTTCGTTCCTGAGGCCGGAGTTGGCGATTACGTCGTAGTCCACGTGGGCGTAGCCATCAGTCGGGTGGACCGCGAAGAAGCCGAACGCACTTGTGAGCTGCTAGCCGCCATGGGCGTCCTCGAGGATTAATTCGCCGGGGACCCAGTTCACCCGCAACCGTTTGCAGTCCGGCGACCCTGGTTCTGCGAAAAGAAACAGCGGCACTTCGAGTTCAGCTCAGCAGCGGTATTATGCGATACTGATGCCACGCGAATCGAGCAATGGCGCCAGAAGTTACAAGCGGGTTTTCAGCAGCCAGCTTGTTAAACAGAATTGGCACCTAACCTATTTGCCATCAACAGGTTAGGCTTCTACGCCGGGATGGCGAAATTGGCAGACGCAGCGGACTTAAAATCCGCAGGAGTCAAAAACTCTGTGGGGGTTCAAGTCCCCCTCCCGGCACCATCTCAACTGTCAGACACCCTCGTTTATGGGGAGCCTTCGCGGGCTGTTTCCAGCCCTCATTCGCCGGCGGGCGGTTCCACAACTTGTGCAATGTAATCGCGTACGTTCGCCCCTTGAAGCAGCCGTAGGCCCGCAACTTCGCCCGGCGCCAGGAAAAATTTCTTGGGATGTCAGGCCGCGGGCTGCCCTTTATTTTCCGCTATCCATCGCCATAAACAGGCTGTTCAGCGATTCCACAAGCGTGGGATGGGCGAAGATTCCGTCGCGCAACGCGGTGTAGGGCAGTTTGCCCATCATCGCAATCTGAATCGCCGACATAATCTCGCCGCCCTCAAATCCAAGCACTGCCGCACCCAGGATTTGGTTACTTTCGGCATCCACAATCGCCTTCATGAAACCGCGGGTTTCGTCCGTTTCCAGCGCGCGAGCTACGGAACTCATCGGCAGTTTGGCCACGCGAATGTTGCGCTTCTGGCCGCGAGCTTCGTTTTCAGTCATACCCACTCGACCCAATTGCGGATCAATAAAGACCGTGTAGGGAACCTGGCGATCTTTGGTCGAGGCTGATTTTTTGTCCAGCAAATTGGAGCGGACGACACGAAAATCGTCGTACGAGATGTGCGTAAACGCCGGGCCACCCTTGATGTCACCGAGTGCGTATACCCCGGGAACATTGGTCTCTAGGCGGTCGTTCACCTTGATGAAACCGCGCTCGTCGGTCTGAATTCCCCCCGCTTTCAGATTGAGCGTGTCCGAGTTCGGCACTCGCCCGGTGGCAACCAGTAGATGCGATCCAGCGAGGGTTATCGATTGGCCTGGCTGCTCCACCTCCAGTCGGATGCTTCCTTCCATTTGGCTCACGTGCGTCGCTCGCGCGTTGAGCAAAATCTCTACCCCGTCCTGCCGCAGGATGTTAGCCACTTCCTCGGCAACATCGGGGTCTTCACGCGTCAATAACTGCGGGCCAGTCTGGATAATGGTGACGCGACTGCCAAACCGCCGGAACATCTGGCCAAACTCCAGACCGATGTAGCCGCCCCCCATTACCAGCAGGTGATTGGGAACCGTGTCGAGTTCCATGATCGAGACGTTGTCCAGGACCGTAACCTGATCGAGCCCATTCAACGGAGGTCGGGAGGCGCGCGTCCCAGCATCGATGAAGACATATTTTGCAGACACAAGACGCTGCCCGCCCTCCCTCAATTTCACCTCTACCAACTTGGTTCCGGCAAAATTGGCGGTGCCGAAGATCAGATCCAGATTCTCTGTCGTCTCCATGCGCGCCTGGCTGCCGCTTCGAAAGCTGTTCACAATATCGCGCTTTCGCTGCCGCACTTTACCCATATCAATCGTGACTGGCGCGGTGTGAACCCCATAGTCGGCAGCGCGCCGCGCGACGTAAGCGACTCGCGCGCTTGCTACCATCGTTTTCGTCGGCGTGCACCCCTCATTCACGCAAGTTCCGCCGACGTGCTCCCTCTCGATCAGAGCCGTGTGCATCCCAGCCTGAGCCAAGGCGGTGGAGAGAGGTGTCCCCCCTTGCCCTGAGCCAATGATAACGGCGTCATATTCAATCGGAGTCGTCAATCGGGCACCGCAATTTCCTTCCGGCATCAATTGAAAACGTCAGAATCTGGTAACGAAAAATAGCCCCAGTCCAATTGCGATCAAGTCTTCAGGAACGGCAATCGCAATATCAGGAACCTTGAGAGCGCGAACCAGTTCGGTGCGGGCGTAATAGCCGCCGAACGCTCCGGCGATGGCTCCGCAGGCTCCGACGAGGCCGCCTATCCAAGGCGACGCGCCCCCGGCTATGCTCAAGCAAAGGCCGGTGAGCAAGCCTATCGCAATTCGGGCCGCAAGCGGGAAAGCAGTGATCCTTGCGGGAGTTTGGGGAAGTTGATCGGCCACGAATTCAGCGAATGCAGCGACGGTAAAAACGGCGACCGCTCCCACCGAGCCCATGAAGGCCAGTCTCGTGCCTGCCAAATGGATCCAGCCGAGGTGCGCCGCCCAAGCCACCACGGCGGGGGCCGTCATCGATCGCAACCCTGCGACGACACCTATCCCAAATCCCAGCAACAGCACTTCTCCCGGATTCATGTGGTTCCTTTCATAGTGACGAAATGCCTCCGCCCACAAAATGCACGATTTCCAGTTGGTCCGCGTCCTTTAAATCGGTTTGCTGCCAGCGCTCGCGCGCCACGATCTGAAGATTCAGTTCCACCGCGATCCGGTCCGGCTTCAGCCCCAACTGTTGCACCAGAGCCGCCAGCGTGAGTGGCCCCGCAAAGTTCTTTTGTTCGCCGTTAATCTGCAACTTCATGGTCTGTCCCAACCACCGCTGTGGCTGCTGTTCGCGATTCTCGCAAGCGCCGCCGAAAACCGCAAGCTTCATCGCCTTCAAAAGTTTTACGGCTCTGTTAAATTGCGCGTTTCGCTTGACTTTGGCCGCACCTGAAATCTAAGCTATTTAGTTCATTCGGATGTTGCAGCGCGCTCCTTTTCCCATGCCTGAGAATTACATCGTTCGCTACCTCCCACTGTTGTTTCACATGGTGATCGCTGCCGTGATGGCGGGCGGAATGGTGACGTTGTCGTATTTTGTGGGCTACCGGCGTCCCACTCGCGCCAAAATGTCTCCTTATGAATGCGGCATGACCCCGGTGGGTGACGCGCGCGGCCGTTTCTCGGTCAAGTTCTACCTGGTGGCCATGCTGTTTATCCTGTTCGACGTGGAAGCCGTTTTCTTGTATCCGTGGGCCGTGATTCTGCGCCAACTCAAGATGTTCGGCTTCTACGAAATGATGGTGTATATCGGAATCGTCCTGGTCGGGCTGTTTTACGTCTGGAAAAAGGGCGTGCTTGATTGGAACCAGACCAGCACGCGACGAGGGACCATCTAAATGCCCTTCCCGCCCGCTGTCACTGACCTGGAGCAGTTGAAGTCGCACTCCGCGCTGGCTACTCTGCTGGCTTGGAACCCCACCGCCGTGCAAGCCGCCAAGTTCGATCGCGACGAGTTCACCCTGTGGATCGAAAAAGGCTACATTCGCGAGGCCTGCTCCATCCTCCGCATGGCTCCGGATTGCCCTTTCAATTACATGTGCGACATCACTTGCGTGGACTGGTTTCCCGCCGAGCCCAGATTTGAAGTCGTATACCACCTGCTTTCCATCCCCAAGAAGCAACGCGTCCGGTTGAAGGCAAAGCTGGAGGGCTCCAGTCCGGTCATAGAGTCCATCACCTCGGTCTGGCCAGCGGCTAACCTTTATGAGCGCGAGATTTTCGATCTTTTCGGCGTGCGCTTCTCCGGGCATCCCGACCTCCAACGCATCATGATGCCCGACGATTGGGAAGGTCACCCTTTGCGCAAAGACTACCCCGTCGAGGGCTACCGCTGAGCCATGGACCAATTCCCAGCCACTCCCGTCGTCGATCCCGGTCAGGACAACACCATGATCCTGAACATGGGACCCCAACACCCCTCGACCCATGGTGTGTTGCGGCTGTTGCTGGAGATTGATGGCGAGACCATCCTGCGCATCAAACCAGACATTGGCTACCTGCACACCGGCATTGAAAAGACCTGCGAGGCGAAGTTCTACCAGCAGGTGGTACCGCTCACTGACCGCATTGACTATCTGTGTCCACTCACCAACAACCTGACCTATTGCCTCGCAGTAGAAAAGTTGTTGGGCCTGGAAATCCCGCCTAAGGCGCAATGGATGCGCGTCCTGCTCAACGAACTGACGCGGATCAACTCGCATTTGGTCTGGCTGGGCACTCACGCCATGGACATTGGCGCGATGACGGTTTTTCTCTACTGCTTCCGTGAGCGCGAAGACATTCTGCGCCTGTTCGAGATGGTGAGCGGACAGCGCATGATGACGTCCTACTTCCGCATTGGTGGGCTGGCCCTGGAGCCACCGCTGGGCTTCTTCGAAAAGTCGCGTGATTTTGCGCGCCGCTTCCCTGAGCGAATCGACGAGTACGAAAATCTTTTGACCGAAAACCCCATCTGGACCATGCGCACTAAGGGCGTCGCCGCTTTATCCATGGAAGACGCGATCGCGCTGGGCGCGAGCGGTCCTACCATGCGCGCCAGCGGCATTGATTTCGATCTGCGCCGCGATATGCCGTACTCGGGATACGAAAATTTCAAGTTCAACGTGCCGATCTCCACTGACGGTGACGTTTTTGCGCGCTACATGTGCCGCGTGAAAGAGCTCCGCGAATCCATCGGCATGGTGCAGCAAGCGCTTGACGGCATGCCCGAAGGCCCCATCAAGGCGGACGCGCCCAAAGTCGTTCTGCCCGATCGGGAGAAGATGAAGACGCAGATGGAAGCGCTCATCTACCACTTCAAGATTGTCACCGAGGGTTTTGCGGTTCCCGCCGGAGAGGTTTACCAGGCGGTGGAGTCCCCGCGTGGAGAGATGGGCTACTACGTTGTCAGCGATGGCACTGCCAAGCCCTACCGTGTACACATGCGGGGGCCCTCGTTCGCGAACCTGGCGACGCTGAAGAAAATGTGCGAAGGACGCCTGATTGCGGACGTCGTCGCCGCCATCGGCAGTATCGACATTGTTTTGGGAGACATAGACCGGTAGGAGGAATTTTGTAATTTGGTAATTTTGTAATTTGAGCACCAAAATCGAAGTGCAGCGGTAGCGAACGAAAGGTCCTTGGTGTTGGTTTTCAAATTACTAAATTACAAAATTACCAAATCTTTCTCATGCTTTTTTCTGACGAATTCGAGGCGCGTTTTGCAGAGATGCTGACGCACTACCCCACCCGGCGTTCAACGCTGGTGCCTACCCTGCTCTATGCCCAGGACGAAATCGGGTACTTGAGCGACGAGGCAATTGCCGAGTTGGCGCAGCGGCTCGATCTGACTGAACTCGAAGTGCGTAACGTCATCAGCTACTATTCCATGCTGGTCACCAAGCCCCGGGGCAAGTACAACGTCCAGGTCTGCACCAACATCGCGTGCATGCTAAAGGGCGGCGAAGAATTGCTGAATCATTGCAAGCACAAGCTGGGCATTGGCCACAAAGAAACCACGCCCGACGGTGAGTTCTCCCTCGAGGAAGTAGAGTGCATCGGCGCCTGCAGCTGGGCTCCGGCGGTCCAGGTCAACTACGACTTTCATGAAAATCTGACAGTGCAGAAGATGGACGAGGTGCTCGACGACTACAAGAACAAAGGAGGAGAGATTTTGTAATTGTGTAATTCGTAATTTGCTAATTTGAAACCGGAAACAACACCGAGATTCACATTACCAATTTACCAAAATTACCCGATTACCAAATTACAAAATGGCTTCTCTAGTTTCTCATCCCGACGAAATCCGCGTAGTGTCCAAGCGCTTCGGCCAGGGAGCGACCGATCTGGATCGCTATCTTGCGCTTGATGGTTATCAGGCCATTCAGAAAGCACTGACCATGTCGCCCGACGACATCATCACGTTGGTGAAGAATTCCGGGCTTCGCGGACGCGGCGGCGCGGGTTTCAACACTGGGATGAAATGGTCGTTCGTGCCCAAACAATCGGCCAAGCCGAAGTACGTTCTGTGCAATGGCGACGAGAGCGAACCCGGCACTTGTAAAGACCGTCTCATCTTCGAGCACGATCCCCACTCGGTGATTGAAGGCGTGATGATCGCGGCGCTAGCCGTTGGTTCTCATACCGGCTACATCTACATCCGCGGCGAATACCGCTATTTGTCCCTCATCATGCAACGGGCTCTCAAGGACGCGTATGCCCGAGGCTTCCTGGGCAAGAATGTCTTTGGCAGCGGCTACGACCTCGACATTTACTGGCATGGCGGCGCCGGCGCCTATGAAGTCGGCGAAGAATCAGCGCTCATGGAATCGCTCGAGGGCAAGCGCGGCATCCCTCGCATTCGCCCGCCCTTCCCTGCGGTGGTCGGATTGTGGGGCGGCCCTACCGTCATCAACAATGCCGAGACTTTGGCTAGCGTTCCGCCCATCATTCTTAATGGAGCCGACTGGTACGCCAATCTCGGCACGCCCAAAAATGGCGGCACTCGCTTGTTCTGCCTCTCCGGTCACCTTAACCGGCCAGGCGTGTACGAACTGCCCATGGGATACAACCTGAAGAAAATGATTTACGAAGTGGGCGGAGGAATTCCTGGCGGTCGCGCTCTGAAGGCTGTGGTTCCCGGCGGCTCATCGACTCCCATATTGTTGGCGGACGAAATCGACGTGGCCATGGATTTCGATTCCCTTGCCAAAGCCGGTTCCATGCTTGGATCCGGCGGAGTCGTGGTGCTCGACGACACCACTTGCATGGTGAAATTTGCGCTGCGCACCATCAAGTTCTACCAGCACGAAAGTTGCGGCTGGTGCATCCCCTGCCGCGAAGGCACCGACTGGTTGAAAAAGACGCTGACCCGGTTCCACGCGGGCGCAGGGATGAAGAAGGACATCGACAACATTTACTACCTCGCTGAAAACATGCTGGGCAAGACGTTCTGTCCGCTCGGCGATGCAGCGGCCATGCCGACCATGGCCTTCGTAAAAAAGTTTCGTAAAGAATTTGAAGACCACCTGGACGGCAAGCCGTGCCCCTTTGAAAAAACCGCCGACCCGGTAATGGCCTGAGGAGCACTGAGAATTGGGTAATGGGTAATTGAAATTTGGAATTGGGTGATAGAAATTACAAAATGCCTGATGTGACTCTCACTGTCGACGGAAAAAAGCTCACGACTCCCGCGGGCACGCTGCTCATTGAGGCCTGCAAGAGCGTAGGCATCGAAGTCCCTTCCTTTTGCTACTACCCGAATCTTTCGCTGCAGGGCGCCTGCCGCATGTGCCTGGTGAAAATCGAGAAAATGCCCAAACTCCAGACCGCCTGCACCACGGTCATCAGCGAGGGCATGGTCGTCGCCACCGATAGTGATGAAGTCCGGCAGGCGCGCAAGTCCATGGTCGAGATGCTGCTGGGCAACCATCCTTTGGACTGCCCCGTCTGCGATGCCGGCGGCGAGTGCGAACTGCAGGACATGACCTTCTCCTACGGGGCTGCCGAATCCAAGTTCATGGAGGCAAAGAACCACAAGGACGAACAGCAATGGTCGCCTGTGGTGTATTTCGACCGGCCGCGCTGCATTCTCTGCTACCGCTGTGTGCGGGTCTGCGGCGAAGGCATGGACGTGTGGGCGTTGGGCGTGCAAAACCGCGGTGTCTCTTCCGTTATCGCTCCTAACAAAGAGGACCATTTGGAGTGCGAAGAGTGCGGCATGTGCATCGACATTTGTCCGGTTGGCGCGCTCACCTCGGGCGCCTATCGCTATAAGACCCGCCCTTGGGAAATGAACCACGTCGGCACCACCTGCACCCATTGCGCCGACGGATGCAAAACCACTCTGGGCGTGCGCCGTTCTGATACCGGCATGGAAATTGTTCGCGGCGACAATCGCGACAAGAGCGGCATCAACAACGACTTTCTCTGCATCAAGGGACGCTACGCCTTCGACTTCGCTCATAGCACTGAGCGCCTGACTCAACCGCTCATCCGCAAAGACGGAAAGCTCATTCCCGCTACCTGGGAAGAAGCGTTTGCGCTTGCGGGCAAAAAGTTTGCCGAGATTCGCGCTGCTCACGGCGGCGAAGCCATCGGCGTGGTCGGCTCTTCCCGCACCACCAACGAAGAAAATTATCTGCTGTCGAAATTTGCCCGCATGGTGCTGGGGACCAACAACGTTGACCACCACCGCACTGCGGACTTCCCCGCCCTGGCGGCGGCTCTGCACGGCAAACCCGGCCAGACCGCATCCATGCGCGATGTATTAAGCGCGACGGCGATTCTGCTCATCGGAAACAATCCGACCGAGCAACATCCCCTGTTGGCCTGGCAGATTCGCAGCAACGTCCGCCTGCGCCGCGCCAAGCTCTACGTGGTGAATTCGCAGCCCATCAAATTGCGGCGGCAGGCGACCGGTTTCGCGCAAATCCCGGCTGGCGCTGAAGCTCACGCGGTGGCATTTCTGGCTGGCGATGACGCAGAACTCGATCCTTTGGTGCATCAGTCCGCCACTCGCGAGAGCCTGCTTGCCCTGCGCGATAAGCTTCGCGCCGAAACCGGCTTGGTCGTCGCCTTCAGTTCTGAAGTTCGCGGCGCTGACGTCGCTAAGTTGGTCCAAGGCGGCCTAGTGGGAGCCAGGTTTATCGCGCTCGCCGACTATGCTAATTCCCGCGGCGCCGCAGACATGGGACTGTACCCCGACCTGCTGCCGGGATACGAGCCTCTGACTGCAGACGGCCGTTTCACCCAAGAATGGGGCCCTCTTCCTACTGTTCCTGGCCTCACCATTCCCGCCATGGCCGCTGCCGCCAAAGCGGGCAAGCTCAAAGCTCTGTATGTAGTCGGCTCCAATCCCGTCGCACGCTTTAGCCTCGACCCATTCGCTTTTTCCGGCAGCTTCGTCGTCGTGCAGGACATGTTCCTGACCGAGACCGCATCGATGGCCGACATTGTGTTACCCGCGGCTAACGCCTACGAAAAGTCCGGCACCTTCACCAACACTTGCGGCGACGTGCAACTGGTGAAGAAGGCGGGCGAAGTGGCGGGCGTGAAAAGCGACTTTGAAATGATCGTGCGCATTGCCGACGCCATGGGCTTTGAAGTCCGCAAACTGGTTCCCTTTGGCGGCGGCACCCGCGCCGATATGGGCCAATCCCGCGGCGCCCAGTCAGGCGAGGCTGATCGTCACTCGGTCTGGCTGGAAGCTCACGGCTTGGAACCCAAGATGAGCCCCTTCGATCCGGTTGCGATTTTCGATGAAATTCAGCGCCTCGTGCCCAGCTACAACGTCTCGCGCTTGGATTTGCTGGCGGGCAACGACCAGCCTACTGACATTGCAGAAGCCGGCCCGGGCGCGGCGCATGACCCGAACCTGATCATCCCGGGGAACGACGATTTATTCAGCTCCGGCACTTTGGGGCGGTACTCGCACACGCTAAATTCCGTGATGGAAAACAAAAACGCTCCAACACCCAGTGAAGTGGCGGCCGACTGATGCTCGCCGCGAACCGCTACTACGGAAAACTATTTTGTTAAGCGTCCAAACATTTCTGATCGTCTCCGTGATCAAGACCCTGATCGCGCTGGTCGCGCTATTGACGGCGGTCGCCTACACCGTCTGGCTCGAGCGCAAGGTGGTCGGCCACATGCAGAACCGCTGGGGACCCACTCGCGTCGGCCCCTTCGGACTGCTGCAACCATTGGCCGACGGCCTCAAGTTCATTCTGAAAGAAGATCTGACGCCGCCGCACGTCAACAAGCCGCTCTATATCGCCGCGCCCATGATTGCGATGGTCTTTGCCATCACCTCCATCGCGGTCATTCCGTTTGGCAATCCCATCACCCTGTTCGGAAAGCAAATCCCGCTGCAGATTGCCGACGTGAACATCGGCCTGTTGATCATTCTCGGCATCACCTCCATGGGAGTTTACGGAGTGGCTCTCGCCGGGTGGTCGTCCAATAACAAATATTCCCTGCTGGGCGGACTGCGGGCCAGCGCGCAGATGGTCAGCTACGAGATTTCACTCGGCTTGTCTCTCATCGGCGTGCTCATTCTTGCGGGCAGTTTCAGCCTGAAGGACATTGTCGATGCCCAGGGCGGCGTGTTCTGGGGTTTCATCCCCAAGTGGAATATTTTCCAAGGCCAGATCATCGCCTTCTTCATCTATCTGTGTTCCGCTTATGCGGAAACCAATCGCATCCCTTTCGATCTGCCGGAAGCGGAAACCGAACTGGTGGCCGGCTATCACACCGAGTACAGTTCGATGAAGTTTGCCATGTTCTTCATCTCGGAATACGCCAACATGATGACGGTGGCTTGTCTGGCGACCATCCTTTTTCTAGGCGGATGGCACGGCCCCATGTTCGGCCCCGCCTTATTGCGAGCCGTGCTGCCTCTGGTGTGGTTTGGGCTCAAGGTATTTTGTTTTCTGTTCTTGTACATTTGGGTGCGCGGCACGTTGCCCCGCTTCCGTTATGACCAACTCATGGCGTTTGGCTGGAAATTTCTGCTGCCACTGGCGATAGCAAATTTGGTAATCACCGCCCTAGTAGTGGCGTGGAGGGCCTGAAGGCAGTTGTCAGTTGTCACTTGGAAGCAGTTGTCAGTTGCCAGTTGTCGGTTGCCAGTGGTGACGGGGGTTGGGCGCCAACTGAGAGCAGGCTGCTGAGATCAGGATTTCACTAGCAACTGGGTCTTTCTGGCAACTAGGTTTCACTAGCAACTGACAACTGGTTTTAGGCAACCGGTTTTAAGATTTTACTGGCAACTGGCAACTGCTTTTAGGCAACTGGTTTTATGCTGCATCTAATTTTGTTCCTCATTTTCGGCACGATCTGCGTAGCGGGGGCCATCAACCTGCTGGTGCAGACCCATCCCATCAACAGCGCTTTATCGCTGATTGCGGTGATGGGCTCGCTTGCCGTGGAATACCTCCTGCTCGGCGCTGAATTTGTGGCCGCGGTGCAGGTGATCATCTACGCTGGCGCCATCATGGTGCTTTTTGTTTTTGTCATCATGCTGCTCAACGCGGGCGAAGAAGCCAGCAGCGGAGGCAGCCGGATCGCCACCCTTATCGGAGTCCCCGGAGTCCTGGTCGGCGGCACGCTCGTGGCCTGGACCCTGCTCCGCCACTCCAATACCGGAAGCGTTGCCGTCGGCGCTCTTCCCGGCTCGCCTCAGACCATTGGCTGGCTTTTGTTCCACGATTTCCTTTTGCCGTTTGAAGTCACTTCCGTGCTGATCCTCATCGCCATCATGGGCGCAGTCTTTCTGGCCAGCCATCCCGACTCTCAAACTTCACGGAAGGACTCCTGATGGTGCCTCTTTCCTACTACTTGATGTTGAGCGGAATCTTGTTTGCCTGCGGCATACTTGGGTTCCTGCTCAAACGCAACATCATCACCATCTTCATGTCGATCGAGCTCATGCTCAACGGCGTCAACCTTTCATTCGTGGCTTTTGCCGCCCACTGGCACGCGCTTAGCGGACAAGTATTCGTATTTTTCGTCATGGTAGTGGCCGCGGCCGAAGCCGCCGTGGGCCTCGCCATCACCATCGCCGTTTATCGCACACGGGAAACTTTGAACGTGGACCAGGTCAACCTGCTCAAATTATGACGCCAAGCCTTCATCTCTGGCTGATTCCCATTCTGCCCCTGGTTGGCGCTGCCATCAACGGCCTGCTGGGACGCCGTTTCTCGCGTCAGCTCGTCTCCGGCGTGGCCGTCGCGTTCAGCGGCGGCGCCTTCGCCATGGCTCTCTGGGTCGCCTCGCAAATCTCCTCGCTCAGCCTGCCTCATCTCGAATTTCTCTACCCCTGGATTCGCGCCGGCAATTTCCAGGCGGATTTCGCCTTCTTCCTCGACCAACTCTCCCTGCTCATGCTGCTGGTGGTGACCGGCGTCGGCTTCCTCATTCACATTTATTCCATCGGCTACATGTGGGACGATGCCAGTTTCTCCCGCTTCATGAGCTATCTGAACCTGTTCATGTTCTTCATGCTGACCCTGGTATTGGCCGGCAACTATCTGTTGATGTTCATCGGATGGGAAGGCGTCGGCCTGTCCTCGTATCTGCTCATCGGGTTCTGGTTCACCAAAGGCTCGGCGGCATCGGCGGGCAAGAAAGCGTTCATCGTCAACCGCATCGGCGACTTTGGCTTCCTCATCGCGCTCTTCCTGCTGATCAAGCACTTCAACACTTTGAACTTCGTGCAACTGTTCGAACAGATTCGTCCCCTGCAGCCGGAAGTTGCGGGCGCGGGCCTGCTGACCGCAATCGGCCTGCTGCTGATGCTCGGCGCCGCCGGAAAGTCGGCCCAGATTCCTCTCTACGTTTGGCTGCCCGACGCCATGGAAGGCCCCACTCCGGTCTCCGCCTTGATTCACGCCGCTACCATGGTGACCGCCGGCGTGTACATGGTCGCGCGCTCGCACCTGATCTTTGACCGCGCTCCCTCCGCCTTGACCGTGGTCGCCATCATCGGTACCCTGACCGCGCTCTTCGCCGCCACCATCGGCATCGCGCAAACCGACATCAAGAAAGTCCTGGCCTACTCCACCATCTCGCAACTCGGCTACATGTTCATGGCCTGCGGCGTGGCGGCTTACTCGGCCGGAGTCTTCCACCTCATGACCCACGCCTTCTTCAAAGGCTTGTTGTTCCTGGCCGCCGGTTCCGTCATTCATGCAGTGGGTGGCGAGCAAGACATGCGCCGCATGGGCGGCCTCCGCAAAAATATTCCCTGGACCTTCTGGACCATGACCGTCGCCACCTTCGCCATCGCAGGCTTCCCTCCGCTGGCCGGGTTCTTTTCCAAAGATGAGATTCTGTGGAAGGCCTACTCCAGCCCGCATGGAAGCTGGGTGTTTTGGCTGATCGGCGTCGTCACCGCCTTCATCACTTCGTTTTACATGTTCCGGCTATGGTTCCTGACTTTCTTTGGCGAATACCGTGGTGCCCAGCCGTCGTCCAAACCGGACCAAGCGACCGAACCAGCGGCGCACGATTCGCACGCGCCCGACCCTCACACTCACGACAATCACACCCATGGTCACGGCACTCCCCACGAAAGCCCCATGATCATGGTTGTTCCGCTCGCGATTCTTGCCGTGCTGTCGTTCGCCGGCGGCTGGGTTAGCATTGGCGGACGCTTTGAGCGCTTCCTCGCGCCGGTGTTTGATTCCGGGCTGACGGTTAGTGTGGCCGAGTCTGCGGCGGAGACTGGCGGTTCGGCCGAAACTCTGCTGATGGGAATCTCCATCGCCGCCGCAATTTCCGGCCTCTTCCTGGCTTGGTTCCTATATCACCGTCAGCCTGCCCTTCCCGCGCGCTTCGCCGCCAAACTGGGGGGCGTTTACACAGCGGTTTACAACAAGTACTACGTGGACGATCTCTACAACACAGTCTTCGTGACGCCGCTGCTCGAAGGTTCCACCACCGTTCTGTGGCATGGCGTGGACCAGGCGGCTATTGACGGGACGGTCAACGTCGCAGCCGACAGCGCTCGCCACGTTTCTGACTCGGTGCGCCACATGCAGTCTGGCAACTTGCGTTCTTATGCCGGATGGGTGGCCGCTGGCGCAGCCGCCGTCATCGCCTACATGATTTGGGCCGGTGTGCGATGAACCTGGCGAACCTGAACGGCCTCATCCTCACCCTGGTGACGTTTATCCCGCTCGCCGGTGCGCTTCTGCTAGTTCTCTGTCCGCGCCGCGACCGTGACATTCGTATCCTGGCGCTGGTCGTGACCCTGCTGACTTTCGCGGTTTCCCTGCACTTGCCGGCGCACTTCCACCGCAGCCAGGGCGGCTTCCAATTCGAAGTGTCGCGCCAGTGGATCACCACTCCCAACATCCATTACCACATGGCGGTGGATGGCGTTTCCCTGTGGCTGGTGGTCCTGACCACCTTCCTCACCCCGCTCTGTGTTTTGATTTCCTGGAAGTCCATTGATTCGCGTGTTAAAGAATTCTTTATCCTGTTGCTGGTCCTGGAAACCGCCCTCATCGGCGTATTCACTTCGCTCGACTTGTTCCTCTTTTACTTCTTCTGGGAAGCCACTCTCATCCCGATGGCCCTTCTCATCGGCATGTACGGGCACGGCCGCAAAGTCTACGCCGCGGTCAAGTTCTTCCTCTATACCATGATCGCGTCGGTCTTCATGTTGGCGGCGATTCTGTGGCTCTATGCCAAGACCGGCAGCTTCGATTTCGTCAC
>JBBQVN010000012.1:0-50672 GCA_038211475.1 Terriglobales bacterium
TGGGAGAGACGGGGCAAGTGTTGGTCTGAGTAAAATCGCCGGAGATGGTGATGCTGGTAATCGTCAGTGGCGTGGTGGTGCTGGTGTTGGTGAGCGTGGAGGTCAGAGCCGTGCTGGTGGTTCCAACCGTCCATGCGCCGAAACTCAGCGAGCCAGGCAGGAGAGTCGCGGTGGGTTGCGGTAAGCCGGTGCCGGTCAGATTCACCACTTGAGACTTGGTGGCGTCTCCGTCCTTCACGGTGAGCGTGGCAGTGTAGGCAATCGCTGCCGTCGGAGTAAACGTAACGGTGACGGTGCAGGTGTCTCCGGCAGCCAGGCTGGTGCCGCAATTGTTAGTCGCTTTGAAGGCCGCGTTGCTGGAAGTGTAACTGGTCATCGAGATCGAAGTACTTCCGAAGTTCATGATGGTAAAAGTCAGCACGCTCGGGCTTTTGACTATGGTGGTTGGGAAGTTGAGATTCACCGTGGAATAACGCAGCGAGGTTTTTGGCACGGTCAGGAAGCCGCGGACCATGCGGGTCAAATCGCCGCTGTTGGCGACGATGGTGAAAGGATAAGTTCCCACAGCGACCGCCGTGGTGGCGCTCAAATTGACCGTCGAGTTGCCGGAGGTGTTGATGGAAGGCGTGCCAAGAGAGCCAGAAAGGCCCGGGACTTCGCTGGTGCCGTCCAAAGTTAAGTTCACGGTTCCGTTAAAAGACAACGGAGTGACGGAGGCGGTGACGACGGTATTGCCGGCCGGGTCGAGCGATAGCGCGGGTTTATCTAGGGTCAGCCAGTAGTCGGTCATGTCTGGCAGCACGGCGTTGCAGACCGCAGCTGGATCCGTGGCTGGCGCGGCGAAGGTAGACAAAGAGTCTTGTCCGGTGGTGGTCTTCCAGGCAGAAAACGACTCCGCGGTATTGATCTTGGGTACGGGTACGATGAAGGGCGCTTTATTAGTCGCACTCCACCAGTTGTTGCTGCTTGAGGCCAGCGTGGTGACGAAAGACGTCCAGTCGGTACCGACCAGAGTTGATTCGGAGATCAAACTTTGGGAGGCGCCCACTCCCTCGATCGAATTGCCGGTCATGGTGAGGTTTTGCGAGACCAGAGTGTAGAGTTGTTTCGTCTCCCAGTTCGTCACTTGGATCCCGTTTGCCGTGCCGAAAACTAGCACCTGCGACGGCGGATTGTTGAACACGTTGCTGCTGAGGAGAGAAATTCCGGTGGAGTTGCGGATGGAGAGTCCTCCGGCGCCCAGGAGCGGACTGCCATTGCAGAGGTTACTGCTAGTGATGCTAATCGGCCCCTCGTTCTTTTCTGAGAAGGCAGCGCCAATCAGATTGTTGGTGGAGGTTAGATTGGTAGCGGCCACGTTCGCATTGTCAGTATCCCAGTGGACGCCGAAGGTCTCATTGTACGCGAGGGTCAAGCCGTTGATGGCGTCGTTGTGGGCTTGGAAGGGATGCATCCCGCCTGTGTTGCAGGCGTAATACGCTCCTTGAGCGCCACGCCAGTTGTTGAAGTTAGACGTATCACTCGTCCACTGACCATTCTTGGTCTGGTACTCCTGCAGTCCGCTATCCCCGTTGTGGTTGGTGATTGTGTTTTGCACAGTGAAGTTGGTGTAGGGGTTGGAAATGGACAGTCCCTGCCCATTGTTCCAATTGATAGTTAGAGTATCCAGGATCACATTGCTTCCCGCACCCGCGATTTGCACCGCAGCGCTGGCACGGCAGGAGTTCGCGTACTGAAAGGTCAAGCCCCGCAGCACGGTGTTGGACTTGCCGCCTATCCTCCACAGCAGAGGTTGGGTAGCGGTCTCAATCGTGGCGGTGGTGACATTCGTACCCGAAGGGGGCCACAAGTACACCAGGGAATTCGTGCTGTCCACAAAAAACGTTCCCGGCTGCATTTGGACGATGGACAATACCTGAGTCATGACCGTACCATTGACCACCATCATTTCCGGCCGCAGAGAGATATCGGCAAGGTTGGGACAGCCGCTGACTTGCGCGCACGTAGCGAAGTTGTAAATCCACGCATTCTGGTAAATGCTGGAGTTGCCCGAGTACACCGTCCAACCGGTTAACGCACTGGCGCCAGAAATGACCACCGTGCCGTTGGTGACCGCCTGGAAGGTCATGGGCAGCGAGGTGTCCTTGGAAGAGGAAGTCATGGTGACGGTTTCGCGATAGGTGCCCGGCTGGATGTTGACCTGGTGCCAATGCTGCTCTGGTTGTTGGCGACGGCGGTGGTTACCGCTTTGTTGATGGTTTGGAAGGGAAGAGCCATGGTTCCGGGGTTGCTGTCGCTTCCATTGGTTCCATCGACATAGACAAACGCGGTCTCCAGACCTTCGTTCACGACCCCCTGGGCCCAGGACATTACGGGGTAGGCACACAGGGTGAGCAGGATTAGGAAATACTTCAGAGATGAAACACTTCGACGCATAGTAGTACCCTCACGATTCTGAGAAATGGAGGAAACTGCATCCGCGCCGGGTGGCACTCCTTAGTATTCGCGGAAACGCTCACTGCAGGTGGTTAGTAGTAACCTCTTGAGTCATTGTTATTAGTGCGATAGGGTAATACTGTTCATAACTGCTCACTCTGTGACTTTATTGTCGTGAATGTTATTCATCTTACATAAGCCCCGACGTCCAAATAAAAAACCCCGTCGCATGGCTGCAACGGGGTCGCTACAAAACAGGCGTGTTGGTGGGAAGTTAGTTACAAGGTACGCCCGTGATTTCGGTATCGCCACTCGATATTCTGGTTGAGCCCTTGTAAAAGCCTTTCCCAGTACTGACGGTTAGTTGCACGCTTACACCCGTGACCGTTGCGCCGGTGACCCAGGTCCCGCTCTCGGTACCTGACAGCGTATAGATGTGAGTTCCGTCTGCCAAAGTAAGCAGGGTCCATGTGACGGGCCCGTCAAAGGAGCCGGTAAAGATGGGGCCGTTGGGAAGGCCTCCCGTCCCATTGGTCACGATGGTGAACGATCCACCCGCAGCAAAAGTTCCTCCTGCGGCCAACGAACCGCTGGTTAGTGCGCCAGTGGTAAAAGCGACGCTCCCAAGGTTGGCGCCTATGATCGCTCCGCCACCAGCATAGCCCGCAACCGAGAAGAGCGTGGAGCCCTTCAGAGTCAGGCCAGCAGTGGTGCCGGTCAAAGTGCCGTGGTAGTTGCTGAAGTCCACTGCGCCAGCAAACTCATTGATCACATTGGTATCCATAGTGACGGCGCCATTGAGTGCCAATGCGCTGCCGCACTTAATGGTGGCGCTGTTGTTCAAGGTGATGCTCGCTAATGCGATAATATGCCCTTGAAATGCGGTGGTCGTGCCCAGGGTCGCCGAGCTACCCACCTGGAAGAACACCTGGTCATTTTGGCCGGGGTTGATTTCAACCACCGACGATGCACTGGCGGTGGTGAGAGTACTCCCAATCTGGATGACCACCATCACGTTACTCAGGCCCTGGAAGTCAAGGGTGAGCGTACCCGTCAGTTGCGCGGAAGAATCAAACTTATAGACACCGGGAGTCAGCGTAAGGCCACCCAGATCTTGACCGGTCAAGTTCTGGTTGGGCGGTAAACTCGCCAAGTAATTGTAGGCGGTTAAGGCATCCGCCTGGGCCTGCAATGCGACTGCATCCGTAGTGTGGATCACGCCATCATTCACAATTCCAGGAGGAAATCCGGTGATGGATGTCCCGGGGTAGAGTCCCAGGTCTCCGTAGAGCACAGTCGCGCCGGTGTTGGTTGCGGTGGACGCAGCTAGTACTGCAAATGTGCTCGCGGTGCCAAGGACGCCGGCGGCATGGGCGTTGACTGCGAAGAAGGGGAGAATCAGGAGAGCCAATCGGACCAGTTTCAATGTACAACCTCTCTGCCGTCGTTCCATTCGAAAGTCGCGCTTGTAACCGCTGGAAGGATGGCCCAATGGCGGACTACGCAGAGCCAGTATGATGTTGCTATAAAGGCGAGGCTGTTCAAAAGTGCTCACATAGGGAAATTACTTTTCAGGAGTTGTAAGATGGGGTCTGTGTGAGACATGTTTTATACAAACCCCACTTTCGGATAGGACAACAGTTTTACACATTCGACGGGTATGTTCCGAATCCTACAATCGGGCGCGCCCCTCAAGAAAGCGAAGCCTGTTTTGTGCCTTACCCTGCCCATACGGAGCGCGCCGCCAGCACTGTATTGCAGTGGATCGTGATAGTATCTTCCAGCTTCTGAGCGTAGCCGCCCGCGAAGGTGACCATCACCGGGATGTCGCGGACGCGGGCGACTCGAAACACCAGCTCGTCGCGCCGCTTCAGGCCTTCGATGGTTAGTGCCAGTCCGCCCAACTTGTCCTCGCGATAAGGGTCGGCGCCGGCCACGTAACAAATCAGGTCGGGCTGGAACTGGCGCAAGCCCGAACTTATCGCATTGTCCAGCCAGGCCAAGTAGTCGTCGTCGCCAGTTTCGTCAGGCAGGTCCACATCAATCGACGATGGCGGCTTCCACACTGGATAGTTGTTCTCCTGGTGCAGCGAAATTGTGAACACTTCGCCGGCATGAGCATTGCGGAACTTGGCCGGCTGGGCGCCAAGCGTAACTGGCGCGGCTGAGGGCAACGCTTCTCCGGGAATGCGGACGCCCGCAAAAATCGCCGCCGTGCCGTTGCCCTGATGCACGTCGCAATCGAGTGTCATCGCCGTCGAAATCTTTTCGTCGCGCTGCATGCGCCGGATGGCGATCGCCACATCATGGATCATGCAGAAGCCTTCGCCGTGGTCGGGGAAAGCGTGGTGAAAACCTCCGCCGATGCTGAAGGCGAGGCGGTCATTCAGCGCATAGTCCGCCGCCAGCATGGAGCCGCCCGCCGCCAGCCAAAACGCGCGCACCAGTTCCGGCGAGTAGGGCACTTCCATCTCCAGCTCTTCACGCGCAGAGAGCGTTCCCGTCTTGAGCTTGTGAACGTATTGCGGAGTGTGCACCAGCAGCACGTCCTGATCGCTGGCCGGGCGCGGCTCCACAAAGTCGCCCGCCTCGGCGATGCCGGTTTCGAGCAAATGGTCGTGGATGCGCCGGTATTTTTCTGAAGGGAAGACGTGGGAGCCGATGGGCAGGTAGTAGTCGTCGCTATAAATCAGCTTGAAGGGCAGCATGACCTGGTGAACGCTCCGCAGCTTACGGAAAACTCACCATCATACGCTCCTACTTCTTTCTGGCTGAAGCGGGCAGGGGCACGGTGCGGCGAATCGGCACCATCGCGCCTTTCGACGGGTCGGCAGCCGCAGCCGCGCGCTGCAGCACTTCTTCCTGAATGTACTTCACGAAGTCCTGTGTCTGGCGCTGCATTTCTTCCATGCGCTCGCGCATTTGCAGGATGATCGCAATGCCGCTGATGTTCACGCCCAGGTCGCGCGCCAG
Source organism: Terriglobales bacterium (assembly GCA_038211475.1). GTDB lineage: Bacteria > Acidobacteriota > Terriglobia > Terriglobales > Acidobacteriaceae > JANYBT01. The sequence goes on from JBBQVN010000012.1 coordinate 5,410, forward strand.
CGACAGAATGAACTCCAGCCGCAACAGATCTTCGTCGGTATACAGACGCGTGTTCCCCTCGGTGCGCGATGGCTTCAGCAACCCTTCGCGCTCGTAGAGCCGCAACGTCTGCGGATGAATCTCATACATCTCGGCGACCGCCGAAATCATGTACGCGCCTTTGGATTTACGTTTGGTCATGCCAAGTCAGATTGCCGCACTTTCGCGTCAGCTTATGAGTATGACAGGCCATTCTACATGGGAGGGGAATTAGACCGTCCGGGCTCGATGACGAAGTATCGGCGCCCGCCGCCCCGGTTGTGCCAAAAATTAGACATCTTGTTGAATCGGCTTAACTGTTAGCTATGAAAGGTGAGCTAAGATTATGGGATGGTCGGAAATGGCCGTAGAGGCTCCCTGGTGACGTAGGAGACTCCGGGGGTATCCAAGTGCCACCTCGACCCCTACTATTGAATGTAGGTACCCTAGCGGCCCCGCAAAGGGCATTCTGCGCGAGAGCCACGCCCGGTATTGGAGACCGGAAGGACGGATTGCGGTCCCTTCCGGACGGAAATCTTGCTAAGTGCTTGATTTCATTAGGATATTCGCTTTTCTCCGCAGTTGGCCCGAATTCGAGCCCCGTTCAGGCAGCAGGTTGCGGGCTCTCTTCGCGCGGAACCCACCCCTTCGGCTTGAGCAGGCGGTTGATTCCATAAGCCGCTACCCCGGCGCCGATCAGGATCATGCCAAAGGCAAACGAACTCATACCCAGCACCGACTCATGCTCACCGCGGACGACGGCGAATCCCAGCAGCAGGACGGGCGCAATGCCAATCGCGACTGCGCCGAACATTCCGCCCGAAATGCGGAACGGCCGCCGCAACTCCGGTTCCCGAATACGCAGGAAGATCAGCGCCAGAAATTCCAGCGACAGGCTTGCGCCATAGAGCAGGATGTCGATCGTCACCAGGCGTTCAAAGCCGAGGCCCAGGCACAGCGCCCAGCAAAATGCGAGCACGACAATGGCGACCCACGGAGCGCGCGTCCTGGGATGGATCTTGCCAAAGACGCTGGGCAACATGCCGTCCTGCGCCATGGCGAGGGGAAGCCGCGAATAGCTCATCACCAATGCATTGAACATGCCGAAGGCGCTGACCATGCCGCCCAGCACCAGCCCGATGCGAAGCAGGGGGCCACCGACCATGCCCGCAATGTCCGACCATGAACCGGTCTCCCATGCGCTGGCGTGCAAGCCGGTCATCCACATGGCGGCGACGGGGACTATGTAGGTCAGCGACACAATCACCACCGAAACCAGCATGGCGCGCGGATAAGTCCTTTGCGGCCGCTCGACCTCGGTGGCGATGGTCGAGGCGTTGTCCCATCCCATGTAATTCCACATGGCGATGAGCACGCCGCCCAGAATGTCCACCGTGGAAGTGGTTGGCCGGGTGACGGCATGGGCGAGCGCGCCATACTTGAACGGCGCGAGCAGCACGATGAGCAAGAAGGGTGAGGACAGCGCAAAGAAAAGCCACAGAGAAGTCGTCGAGACTACGCGCACCCCGGCGATATTCATCAACGCGCACACCGCCACCACCACCACTCCCACCACGATGCCGCGATGGTTCTCCGCAAACCAGGGAAACATGCGGGTGAGATAGGTGACAAAGAGCGTGGGATAAATCGCCATATCGAAAATGCTGGCGACCAGCGACAACCAGGCTTCTTGGAATCCCCAGAAGTTGCCCATGGCGCGGCGCACCCAGGCGTAGTAGCCGCCCTCAAAGGGCAGAGCGCTGGAGAGTTCGCCAATCATGAACGCAGTGGGCAACGCCCAAAGCACAGGCGTCAGCAGCAGGATGAGGATGGCCTTGCCGTAGCCGGCGCCGTGCACAATGTCTTCGGTGCCATAGGTTCCGCCCGACACCATAAAGAAAGTGGCGGCGACCAACGGCCAAAGCGTGAGGCGAACGAACTTTTTGCGGGGAATCGCAGCGAGAGGAGACTGCGGCATTTGGGCGGGAACGCTAGCTGTCGCCAATTTCGATGTGTTCCTCCTCAAGGCGACTCACTCTCACCACCCCGTCTAACTATTACGGGGTTCCCGGTTAAAAGCGATTTCCGGGCGTGTCGGCCAAGTTGATTCGCAGTTGTGAGAATACGGCAAATAGGATGCCCTGAGAGCAAAAAATGTGAGAAAGCTGGAGAAAGTTTTGGAGAGGCTTTGTCCGCCTTTTTCCAACCCGTCCCCTTGCCAGCCCGGGAATTCCCCCCCAAGCCGACTTAGACGCGGCACAAGCAAATTCTTTGTTTTTGTGGCGATGCCTTGTGCTATAAAGCTCGGGTTGTCAAAAGCGCTTCGTCCAGGAGGAGCAGCATGAAGAGAATCTTGTTTGTGGTTTTGTTCGCGGGAGCAATTCTACTCGCGCAACCGGGAGCCCCGCACAATGCGTTTACTCCCGATCAGATCACGTGGGGACCGCCGCCGCCTTTCGTAGCGGCCGGCTCGCAGATTGCAGTCCTGGAAGGAGATCCAAGCGCCAGCAGCGGCGATTTCACCATCCGGCTCAAGATGCCCGACGGCTATAAGATCGCGCCGCACTGGCACCCCAAGCGGGAAAACGTAACCGTCGTTTCGGGCAGCTTCAAGGTCGGAATGGGCGACAAGTTTGACGCCGGCAAGATGATGGTTTTTCCGTCTGGCAGCTTCGCCTACCTCGATCCTGACATGCATCATTATGCGATGGCAGTGGGCGACACCGTAGTCCAAGTGCACGGGCAATCGCCGCTGCAGTTCAACTACGTGAACCCGGCCGACGATCCCAGCAAGAAGTAGCCTCGAAACCAAGTAGACGCGCCAGACCGCGGCTGCTGCTTCTGCAGCTAACGGTCGGCGCCTCTGCCCGTCTAAGCCCTACCAATGAAAAGACTAGTTGTCCTTCTTCTTGCCGTCTCCGCGCTGTCCTTTGCCGCGGACGTGCTCCCCTCTTCCTACAACGGAAAGTTGGTGCGGGAGTATCTAGACGCTTTCAACGCAGGCGAATCCGCCATGCGCGCCTACTATCAGGCCCACCCCAACGGGCCTCCGGTGGAGGAACGGCTGGAACGCTACCGCCGTACCAAGGCGGACTTCGGCAGCCTGACGCCGCAGCGCTTTGTCGGCGAAGATGCCGGCAGCCTCACGGTCGTCGTCCGCACCGGCGACGGCCGGGATCTTTCGCTGACCTGCATCATTGCAGGAGACAAGCCGCAAATCGCGGGGCTGCGCATTGTTCCCGCAGAGGAAGAACAGGGACCCACAACGGCAGGCCCACCGGAAGACGAGAAGGCGGTGCTGCGCAAGGTGCAGGACCTGGTGGAGCACAACTATAAGGCCGGCGAGTTTTCCGGCACGGTGCTGATCGCGCGTGGGTCTGACGTGGTCTGGCAGGCGGCATACGGCCAAGCCAACCAGGAGAAGAACATTCCCAACCAACTCGACACCCGTTTTGATGTTGGCTCAATTGCCAAGACCTTCACCCGGGTTGCCATTGGCCAATTGATCGAGCAGGGCAAGCTGAAATTCAGTGATAAAGCCGGCGCGTACCTGCCCAACTACCCCAACCCGGAGGTGCGCGAGCAAGTCACCATCGAACAATTGTTGACCATGCGTTCCGGAATCGGGGATTTCTTTGGGGAGAAGCTGCGCCAGACTCCCAAAGACAAGATTCGCACCCTGCAAGACTATGTGCCCCTGTTCGCCGCCGACCCGCTGTTATTTCCACCCGGCAGCAAGCAGCAGTACTCCAATGGGGGATACATCGTGCTCGGCCTGATCATCGAATCCCTTACCGGCCAGAGCTATTACGATTTCGTCGAGAAGAACGTGTTTGAACGCGCCGGAATGAAGAACTCGGCATTTGGTCTGCGCTCCGACGGTGACCCGAAACTCGCCGTCGGCTACACCACTCAGTCTGCCTCCGGCGAGGAAGGGCCGCCGCAACCCCGGCATCCTAATCTTGGGATGCTGCCAGCGCGTGGCAATTCGGCGGGATCGGCGCAGTCCACCGTGGGAGATTTGTTGCTCTTCTCCCAGGCGCTGGCAGCGGGCAAGTTGGGCTCGTCGTCAACTCTGGGGAAGGTTGACGTCCATCCTGACGGAATGGGAATCGCAGGCGGCGCGCCTGGACTCAACGCCGTGCTTGAAACCGGAGTGCAAGGCGCGGGGCCGGCGAGCTACAGCGTGGCGGTAATGTCCAATTTCGATCCGCCTTCGGCCGAGAAATTAAGCCGGGAAATTCGCGGTATCCTGCGGAGCGCGAAATAGGGTTCTTGAACCGAGGAACTGTGATGTCGAGCGGGAGAAGCAGCAAGACTCCAGGATCGTAAGCGGGGGCCATTGACATCAAGGCCAACTGAGTGAGGTCTACACTTTCCCCCACAACTCTTCGCGCGGGTCTTCGGGGTTCAATTGGGCGAGTTCGCGGAGCAGTTCTTTAGTGCGCTCGTCGCGCGGCTTGGGGACGGTGATTTTCACTTCTACAATCTCATCCCCCCGCGCGCCGTCTTTGGTTGCCGACGGTACGCCCTTTTCACGCAAACGCAATTTTTGTCCCGACTGCGTGCCTGGCGGAATCTTAAGCAGAGCGCGGCCATCCACGGTGGGGACTTCGATCTTTGCGCCCAGCGCTGCTTCGGTCGCGCTCACCGGCACGGTCAGGGTGATGTCGTCGCCATCGCGGCGGAAAATTGGGTGCTCGCCGGTGCGGATGATGACGTAGAGGTCGCCGGTGCCGCCGCCTGAAGTTCCAGCGTTGCCTCGTCCCGCTAGTCGAATGCGCTGGCCATCGCGAGTGCCAGCCTTGATGCGGATTTCCAGCGGCTCGGTTCGCGCCACCGTACCTTCACCGTGACAACTGGGACAGGTGGAAATGTTGTGGCCGGTGCCATGGCAGCGCGGACAAGTTGAGTTGAATTTCATGCGGCTGGCGGTTTGTTCGACCGTGCCTTTGCCGTTGCACTGCGGGCAGACGCCGGGCGCCTGTAGATGGCCTTTGCCATGGCAGGTGGCGCAGGTGTCGCGGCGCCCGATGTCGAGCTTCATCACTCCGCCGCGGACCGCGGTCCAGAAGGGCACGTTAACCTGGTACTCCACGTCGGAGCCAGCTTCGGGGTGTCCCTCAGGCTGCGCGCCGCCCCCGCCGTTGAACATGCTTGAAAAAATGTCGCGAAAGCCGCCGCCGGAGGTTTTTTGCTTGCGTGCGCCGTCCACCAGATCGGAAAAATCGAAGCCGCCAAAATCAAAGTGGACGCCTTGCGCGCCGCCGCTGGTGGGGCCGGGAGTGCCGCCAGGGAATCCGCCGGTGGCGCTGCCGCCGCCGCGCGCGTAAGCCTCGGCTGTAGCGGGGTCGATGTTATCGGAATAGAAGCCGACCTGGTCGTAAATCTTGCGCTTCTTGGGCTCGCTGAGAACGTCGTTGGCTTCGGAGATTTCCTTGAACTTCTCTTCTGCCTTCTTATCGCCGGGATTAACGTCGGGATGGTATTTGCGCGCGAGTTTGCGGAATGCCTTGCGGATTTCTTCCGCCGAGGCGGTCTTCTTTATGCCCAGCAGAGCGTAATAGTCTTTGGTTGGAGTAGCCATGGTTTCGCGTGCGGCAAACCGCATCTCAAGGTAACAGAAGCGGGGATGCTAATTCACGATTTCGCGCGCTTGTTCGTCTAGCGATATGGCAAACGAATCGTAGGGCGCCTGATCCATCACCACCGGGATGCGCTGCATGCCGGTCGGCGATGGAGCGTAGCAATACCAGCGCCCCTCTTCGGGGACAAAGTTAACGAAAAACGCTTGACCGTGCAGTTCAAAGTTCAATTGGCTCCTCAGTTCTAGGTTTCGCGTGGTTCAAGAAGCAGATCCCTCGCTTCGCTCGGGACGACAAGAGCCAAAAAGAATGACGGCTGCGGGCGCCCGCTTCGAACGCCCGCAACACGCCTTACTTCTTCTCTTCCACGTCCACGTACTCGGCATCGATCACGCCTTCGTCTTTTTTGGCGTGGCCGTTGGATGACGGATCCGCGCCCGGAGTGGGCCCTGTGCCCCCCTCGGGTGTCGGCTGCGCCTGGGCCGCTTTGTACATGGCTTCGGCCATCTTGTGTGACGATGCGGTCAAGGTTTCGCGAGCCTTGTCCATTTGCGCCTTGTCGCCTGACTCCAGCGCTTTCTTGGCGTCGGCCACGGCGTTTTCAACCTCGGCACGATCCGACCCCGAGATCTTTTCGCCCTGTTCGCGCAGCATCTTCTCCACGTTGTAAACCATGGAGTCGAGCTGGTTCTTGGACTCGATCTCTTCGCGCCGGGCCTTGTCTTCAGCGGAATGCGAATCCGCTTCCTTCGCCATGCGCTCCACTTCTTCCTTGCTCAGACCCGATGACGACGTGATGGTAATCTTCTGGTCCTTGCCGGTGGCCGTGTCTTTGGCGGTCACGTTCAGGATGCCGTTGGCGTCAATGTCGAAGGTGACTTCGATTTGGGGCACGCCGCGCGGGGCCGACGGAATTCCGCCCAGCTTAAACTTGCCCAGTGTCCGGTTCTGCGCCGCCAAGGGGCGTTCCCCCTGTAAGACGTGGACTTCGACTTCGGTCTGGCTGTCGGCCGCAGTCGAAAACGTTTCAGTCTTACGAGTCGGGATGGTGGTGTTGCGGGGGATCATCCCGGTCGCAACGCCGCCCAGGGTCTCGATTGAAAGCGTCAGCGGGGTCACGTCGAGCAAGAGCAGGTCTTTGACTTCGCCCTTGAGCACGCCGCCTTGAATGCCGGCGCCGATCGCAACCACTTCGTCGGGGTTGACGCCCTTGTGCGGCTCGCGCCCGAACAACTCCTTCACCAACGCCTGGATGCGCGGCATGCGGGTCTGCCCGCCTACCAGCACCACTTCCTGAATCTTGCCGATATCGACGCCAGCGTCTTTCATGCACTGTTTGCACGGCCCGACCGAACGCTGGATGATGTCTTCAATCATGGACTCCAGCTTGGCGCGAGTCAGCTTCTTGACCAGATGCTTGGGGCCGCTGGCGTCGGCGGTGATGAAGGGCAGGTTGATCTCGTGCTCCATGGTGGTGGAGAGCTCGATTTTGGCGCGTTCAGCGGCGTCGCGCAGACGCTGCAGCGCCATCTCGTTGCCCTTGCCGCGCAGGTCGAGACCTTCGTCCTTCTTGAATTCGTCGATGAGCCAGTCCACCAGGCGCTGGTCAATGTTGTCGCCGCCGAGGTGGGTGTCGCCGTTGGTGGCCTTGACTTCAATGACGCCTTCGCCGACTTCGAGAATGGAGATGTCGAAGGTGCCGCCGCCGAAGTCATAGACCGCGATAGTTTCGTCCTTGCTCTTGTCGAGACCATAAGCTAGCGCTGCGGCGGTAGGCTCGTTGATGATGCGCTTGACGTCGAGGCCGGCGATTTTGCCAGCATCTTTGGTGGCCTGGCGCTGGGCGTCGTTGAAGTAGGCAGGAACGGTGATGACCGCATCCGTAACTTTTTCGCCGAGGTAGTCTTCGGCTGCCTTCTTCAGCTTCTGCAAAATGAGTGCCGAAATTTCCGGCGGGGTAAATTCCTTGCCCTGGGCCATGATGGCGACATGATCGCCCTGGCGGACGACTTTGTACGGCACCATTTTGAGTTCTTCGCTCACTTCGTCGAAGCGGCGTCCCATGAAACGCTTGATCGAGTAGACGGTATTCTCCGGATTGGTGATGGCTTGGCGCTTGGCCACCTGGCCGACCAGGCGCTCACCAGTCTTGGTGAAGCCGACTACCGAGGGAGTGGTGCGGCCACCCTCTTCATTGGGGATGACCTTGGGTTCGCCGCCCTCCATCACTGAGACGCAAGAGTTGGTGGTACCCAAGTCGATTCCGATTGTTTTGCTCATGTTGAGGCTCCTGAAAAACTTTAAGTGCTTGCGAATGAGTGCGTTACCCGCAGCAACAAAGCTCATAATAATACTTGAGTGAGTTGCTGTCAATCTTTAGATGCAGGCAGGATGGGGAGGGATTCCGGGATTTTTTGGGGGGTCGGATTCGTACAGGAGGTCCGCTCAGGAAAGGTCAGTGAGGATTTTCTGGAGGGTGGACTTGTGCTTTTCCGGCTTGCGAGTCTTTTCCTTGACGACCTGGCCGGCCTTCGGGGCGCCGATTCGCTCGCGCGCCAGGGCCTTGACGGCGGTGACGGCTCGGAAAGGCTTGGGTTTCTTCTTCTTGTTCATCGGAGATTTCGATGCTCTCGACATGCTTAAAGATTTAACTCTTGCTGGGAGCAAGGGTTCTCGCAGCGGCGCACTCGGGAGCTGGGTCGTGCGACGGCTTCGATGTCTGTGCCCGAACCCTCTGCGGCAGTGTGTCATAATTCTAAGTGGCGGACGATGCCGCCGGAGCCTCCCCTATGGATGAGCGCGAGTTTTTCGACGAGAAGGCCGACAAGAAGCCCGCCCACCTGAGCTGTCCGCACTGTCAACAGGCTGGAGAGTATGAGATCAACTGGCTGGTGCGGACCAAGAAGAAATCGTTGCCGGGACGAGCAGATGACCGGGATCGGGCCCGCTTCGCCAAAGCCAAGTCGTACATGCTGCGCCGCGACGACATGCTGATGTGCAAGAACATGCGCTGCCGGAAGCGGTTTGAGATCTCAGGAGTGCAGTCGGTCGCGTTTTTCGACTAGGAATTCCGGATTAAAAGTTTTTGTGATTGCAATGCAAGAAGTGTGGTTCAGGTCGCGCCGCATTTTCCATCCCTCCCTTCCGTCATTTATACTTTTCAGTTTTCCCCAAGCCCGCAGAAAACAGGAGTCATCCCTTGAAGATTCTGGTTTGCATCAAGCAAGTGCCACAGAAAGACGCTCCTCTTAAGCTCAACGAAACTGGCACCTGGATTCGCGAAGACTTGTCTTACGAGATCAACGAGCCGGACGCTTATGCGCTGGAAGAGGCGCTGCGGCAGAAGGAAAAACATGGCGGCGAAGTGGTCGCGATTACATCCGGGCCGGTGCGATCGCAGCAAGTGCTGCGTGAGGCGCTGGCCAAGGGCGCGGACCGGGCCATTCACCTGGAAGACAATGCGTTTGTGGGGTTCGACGCTTACAACACGGCACGAGCGTTTGCCGCGGCCATTAAAGACGAACAATTTGATCTCATCTTTACCGGTCTGCAGTCCGATGACTACGGCTACGCGCAGACGGGCGTGATTCTGGCGGAGTTGCTGGGCCATCCGCACGCGACCATCATCATGCAGATCGAGAAGAGCGAGAGTGGCATCCGGGTTAAGCGCGAACTGGAAGCGGGCTACTTTCAGTTTGTGGACATGCCATTGCCGGCGGTGCTCACCATTCAGTCGGGCATCAGCAAGCTGCGCTACGCAACCTTGATTGGGATTAAGCAGGCCAAGAACAAGCCGCTGCGCAAGGTCGCGCTCGCCGAAGTGCAGTCGGCGCTCGGCGACAACCTGCAGAAGATCGAGCGGTTGTATGTGCCGCAGAAGACCAAGAAGACCGAGATCATCGACGGGTCGCCAAACGAAATTGCCAAGAAACTGGTGGAGCGGTTGCGCAATGAAGTGCGGGTGCTGTAACGAAGCTGCGACACGACGGGCGTCAAGATTCGCGAAACGAACTTATACCTGGGAATTGAGAACTCATCATGAAAATTCTTGTAGTGGTTGAGCAGCGCGAAGGCAAACTAAACCGGGTTTCGTGGGAGACCATTGCGGCTGGACAGGCCCTGGCAGCGGACACGGGCGGAACGCTCGAAGCGGCGGTGGTCGGGGCTGGCGTTGGTAGTTATGCCTCCGAAATTGCCGCCAAGAAGCTGGCGAAGGTGTACGCGATTGAATCGGCGGGACTGGAGCCGTACACTCCAGACGCGTTTGTGCACGCGCTCAAGGGATTCATCGCGACGAATCAGCCGGCACTGGTGCTGATGCCGCACACCTACCAGGTGCGCGATTTTGTGCCTAAGCTGGCGACGGCGGCGGGCAGTACGTGCATCAGCGACTGCGTTGGCTACAAGAAAGATGGCGACAAGCTTTTGTTTACGCGGCCGATGTTTCAGGGCAAGCTGGCGGCGGACGTCAGCTTCACCGGGGCGGGGCCGTGGTTTGTGACTTTTCAAAATGGTGCGTTCCGTGGAGATAAAGCTGAGGCGGGCGCGGCGGCAGCGCCGGTGGAAGTAGTGAATGTGGAGATTCCCGCCGGAGTCGTGAGGAACAAGCCGCAGGAAGTGTTCAAAGAGGCGAAGCAGGCGGTGGATTTGACCCAGGCCGAAATTATTGTGGCGGTGGGACGCGGCATCAAGGAAGAGAAGAACATTGCCATTGCCAAGGCATTGGCGGAAGCGCTGGGCGGGGATTTGGCGGCGTCGCGTCCGATCTGCGACAACGGATGGCTGCCTATGGACCGGCAGATTGGGTCGTCGGGACAAACGGTGGCGCCGAAGCTGTATTTGGCGCTCGGCATCAGCGGAGCGATTCAGCACATTGTGGGGATGAAGGGCGCGCGGACCATCATCGCGGTAAACAAAGACGCGGAGGCTCCGATTTTTGAGATCGCGGATTATGCGGTGGTGGGAAATTTGTTTGATATCGTGCCGCCGTTGATCGAGGAGATTAAGAAGGTGAAGGCGGCGAGTTGATAGTTTCGAGTTTCTAGTTTCCAGTAGAGGCAAAGAAACTGTTTCTAGTTTCGAGTTTCCAGTTTCAAGTAAACGCAACGGCAAAACTGATCGTTTCGAGTTGCGGGTCGGTTGCGCCGTTCCTTGACAAGTGACTTGGCTACTGCCTGACTGGAAGTTTGAAACCTGAAACTCGAGACTTCTTGTGCTTTAGAATGTAGGTGTGGAAATGGAGCTCACGGCGGTTTACGAGAGCGTGGCTGAATCTGAGGGTGGTGGCTATCTGGCCTATGTTGAGGAACTGCCAGGTGCGATCTCAGAAGGCGACACCTTGGAAGAAGCGCGGGAAAATCTCCGCGATGCGATAGCCCTGTTGCTTGAGGCTAATCGCGAACTGACTGGGAAGCCGCTGCCGGGGAAGAAGATTACCCGCGAAAAAATTACTGTTTCCGTGGCTTGATCGGTGAAGCGCGCTGACCTGGTCCGTCACCTCGAAGCGCATGGGTGCCAGCTAGTCCGGGAAGGCGCCTAGCATAGCGTTTACTACAATCCCGAAGCGCAACGCACCAGTACGGTACCCCGCCATCGCGAAGTGAAAAATCCGACCGCGATCCGCATCTGCAAGCAGCTTGGTGTACCAGACCCGCTTCGCTAATCCCACTCAACCCGTTTATCATAATGGGTTCGCTTTCATCCGTTTGTCTTTAGTCTGTGCGTGACGCAGCAGCCAGGTCTTCTTATGCTCATCTTTCGTAAACCTCTCGCAAATGTGGAACGGCCGGAGATGCCGGCAGATGTAGTGATTGTGGGCGGCGGGCCGGCCGGAATGGCTTGCGCACTGCGGCTGTCGCAACTCATCGACGCGCACAACGCCGCGCATCCGGATTCGCAGCTCAGCAAAGAGAACATCTACGTTCTGGAAAAATCACGCGAGGTGGGACAGCATTGCCTTTCCGGGGCGCTGCTCGATCCGCGATCCATGCGCGAGTTGCTGCCGGGATTTGAAAACGAAGCGCCCATCGAGGCTCAGGTCGATCAAGAAGCGGTTTACTACCTCACCCAGAAAGGCAAGTTCAAGTTGCCGGTGACGCCTCCGCCCCTGCGCGACCACGGCAACTACGTCATCTCGCTCAACCGTTTCGTGAAGTGGCTGGGCGGCAAGGTGGAGGAGACGGGCATTACGGTCTTCACCGGTTTTGCGGGTTCGGAGCTGTTGTTTGAGGGCGACCGCGTGACCGGAGTGCGCACCGACGACAAGGGCGTGGACAAAGAAGGCCACCAGAAATCGAATTTCGAGCCCGGATACGACCTGAAAGCCAAAGTAGTAATTCTGGCGGAAGGTACGCGCGGCTCGCTCACCAAGCAGCTCATCGCAAAGTTTGATTTGATGAAGGGCCGGAACCCGCAGACGTACGGCGTCGGGGTAAAGGAGTTGTGGGAGGTCCCTTCGGGCCGCATCGCTCCGGGGCAAGTGATGTACACGATGGGCTGGCCGTTGACCACCAAGGAGTATGGCGGCGCCTGGATTTACGGCGGCAAAGACAACGTGGTCTCACTGGGCTTCGTCACCGGCCTGGATTATCCCGACCCACGGTTGGATCCGCAGCGGGTGCTGCAGGAGTTCAAGAAGCATCCGTTCATCGCGAGCTTGCTGGAAGGCGGCAAGATGATTCGCTATGGCGCGAAGTCGCTGCCCTATGGGGGATGGTGGGCGATGCCGCCCGTCTCCGGCAATGGGTGGATGATTCTGGGCGACTCGGCGGGGTTCCTGAATTCGGCGCGGCTTAAGGGCATTCACCTGGCTATCAAGAGCGGAATGCTGGCGGCAGAAACCGGGTTCGAGGCGTTGGTGAAGGATGACGCGTCGGCCGCAAGTCTCAGCGCGTTCCAGAAGCGGGTGGAGTCAAGCTGGATCAAGGACGAGTTGTGGAAAGTGCGCAACATGCATCAAGGCTTTGAGGGCGGGTTCTACGCCGGCATGTTCCACACCGGCCTGCAAATGGTCACGGGCGGACGCGGGGTGCGCAACCGGTATCCCGGATCGGCGGGACATGAGCACATGCGGCCGCTGTCGCAATTGCCCGCCAATGGCGGCGCGGAAGCTCATCTGCTGGGTCCCTTCAAGGGTGATGGCAAGCTCACCTTCGACAAGCTGACCGACCTGTATCATTCGGGCACGAAGCACGAAGAGGACCAACCTTCGCATCTGGTGATCGACGATACTGACATCTGCAACACGCGCTGCGTGAAGGAATTTGGCAGCCCGTGCCAGAATTTTTGTCCGGCGAATGTGTACGAGATGCTGGATGATGCTGAACAGCCTCACGGCAAGCGCATCAGCCTGAACCCGTCGAACTGCGTGCACTGCAAGACCTGCGATATCGCCGACCCCTATCAGATCATTACGTGGGTGCCGCCAGAGGGTGGAGGCGGCCCGAACTACGACGGGATGTAAGGGCGGCGGGGCGAGCGCGACAAGCCAGCAGCGGTTTGAGCTACTGCAAGATGCGTTTGCCATGCACTACGGCGGCAATCACAGCTTGCTCTTGCCGCAGTTCGCAGATGACTCGATAGCTGTAGGCCAACAGCTCGCGAATATTTTCGTCATTGAATTCGGGGACTTTGCGTCCCGCTCGCGGAAAACGTTCCAAAGTACGAGTTTGGTGCACAATTTTCTTGACCACTATTCCTGCATAGGTAAGGGAATCGGCGGCAATGAACTCTGCGATGACTTCAAGGTCTTGAAGAGCGCGACGCGACCAGACTACTCGGTGAGCCATTTGCTGAGGCGGGACTCGACCTCTTCCTGGGAGAGAGTGCCGTTGACGCGGGCATCCTCCGACCCGCGGCGGACCTTGTCGAGGACGTAGAGGTGGTATTGGATGTCTTCGACCGAACAGTTTTCCGGCAACTCATTCAGCAGATGCTCGACGTCTTGTTTCACGGTGCTCATAAAGTCCTCCGCCAAAGCGCAACAAACTGGTTTCGGGGTAGCCGTGCCCCTTCATCAAAGTCAGTGTACGGAGGCACCATAACAGTGTCAAAGGTGGACCTGCCTATTGCCGACCCCTATCAAATCATTGCGTAGGTGCCGCCGGAGGGTGGAGGCGGGCCGAACTACGACGGGATGTGAAGAAATTTTAGCCTACCTCAGCCCAATTCTGGGTCTTGAGGCTCGGCAGGCGGCGGAACTCTTTTTCGTTGTTGGTCACGAGAATCAATCCGGATGCTATAGCGTGTGCCGCGATCCACAGGTCGTTGTTGCCTATGATTTCTCCCCTAGAAGACAGATTCGCGCGCAGCGTACCGTAGGAATCGGCGGCATGTTCAGGCAGGGCGACGGCGGGCAGTAGTCTGACCAATTCCCGCAGATCCGCCAGCGCTTTTTCCCGGTACTGGCTCTTCTCGACTCCGTAGATGAGTTCTCCGTAGGTAATCACTGAGATGACAGCCTCTCCCAGACGAAGTCTGCGGAACCGCTTAAGTACCTGCTCCGGGCGCTTACGCCGGATGTAGATGCAGATGTTGGTGTCCAACAAAAAACGGGGCTCCATCTAAAGCCGTTTGCGCTTTTGCGGTGGATCATCTTCCCGCTTGACGTCGTCGGGAAGCCCGGCTAGCAATTCGAAAGCGCGGGTCATATCCTCGCTCTTCTCGCGGAGCACAATCTCGTCGCCGCGACGGAAAATTTCTACCTCAGTTGCTTTTAGTCGAAACTGCTTAGGCAGCCGTACTGCCTGGCTGTTGCCAGATCGAAAAACTCGCGCAGTTGTGATCATAAACCCTCCGCGACTGGGTATATACGCAGAGTATATACGCATGCCATTCCAGAAGCAACCGGTGTTAGCATTCGTCCATGAGAACGCGGATTTTGCTGGAAAAAAAATTAATATGAAAAGCCACATTCTTCTGGTCGTGCTATTTTCCGTATCAGCGTTTGCCCAGCAGTCTGCAACCAAGTCCCCGGTAGAGAGACTGCGGGAATGGCGTGTGTCGCGCCAGCCAACGCTGGGCGACGATTTCGGGCAGTTGCAGCGGTATCGCCCCGCCAATGCGGAGCTCAAGCCGCCCTCCCCGGGTGAATCTCGGGTGGTATTCTTCGGCGACTCCATCACCGATTCGTGGAAACTCGAGGAGTACTTCCCGGCAAGCCCTACATCAACCGGGGCTACAGCGGTCAGACCACCTCGCAGATGCTGCTGCGCTTCCGCCAGGATGTGATTGACCTGCATGCCAAAGCAGTAGTGGTTCTCGCAGGCACGAACGACATCGCCGGCAATACAGGCCCCGTCACGGTAGAGCAAATTGAAGAGAACTATGCGTCGATGGCCGACCTGGCGCGGGCAAATGGGATCAAGGTGATTTATTCCTCGGTGCTGCCGGTGCACGAGTACACGCCGCAGGCGGCGGAGACCTTTACCCTTCGCCAACCCGCACAAATTGTGGCGCTGAACCAATGGCTCAAAAGCTACTGCGATGCCGGCAATTGCATTTATCTGGACTACTTCAGCGCAATGGTGGACGGCCAGGGGCACATGAAGAAAGAGCTGGCCGACGATGGGCTGCATCCCAACCCGGCAGGTTACAAGATCATGGCGCCGCTGGCCGAAGCTGCCATCGCCAAGGCGCTGACGCGGCGTTAGGAAACGAGAGTGGGGGCCAACCCCGCGTGCAAGGCGTGCTGCATCAAATCTTCGGGAGATGTATCTAACGAATTGCTATGACAGAAAAAATCAAGAAGACCGATGCGGAGTGGAGATCGAAGTTGACGCCGGAGCAGTACAGGGTGGCGCGCGAGGCGGGTACCGAGATGGCATTCACCGGCAAGTACTGGAACACCAAGGACGACGGCACCTACACTTGCGTGTGTTGCGGAGAGCCATTGTTCACCTCTGACACCAAGTTCGAGGCTGGGTGCGGCTGGCCCAGTTTCTATGCGCCGCTGGATAAGGCGAAGGTGGACGAACACACGGATCGCGCCTTTGGCATGGAGCGGGTGGAAACCCGTTGCGCCAAATGCGACGCGCATCTTGGGCATGTGTTTCCCGATGGGCCACGTCCGACGGGGTTGCGGTACTGCATCAATTCGGCGTCTTTACAATTCGAGCCGGTAGAGAAGAAGTAGGGCCGGGTGGATTTGGTAATTGGGTAATTTAGTAATTTGGTAATTTAAATACCGGCGGTGCCGTGATTGGACCGAGTGCTCTACGCTTTTACGCGCTTGGCTCTTCGTCTCTACGGTTCCAGCGATGCTGTTACTTCGCTCCACTCTTCCATTCGCTGCTCCAAATCTTTTCGGTGGCCGGCTAATTGGTCGGTCTGCCGCTGGGTTTCTTCCGCGCTGACGTAGGATTGCAACGCGGTTTCGCACTGCGCGATGGCCGCTTCAACGCGGGCGATCTCTTCTTCCAGTTCTAAGGCGCGCTCTTCCATTTGCTTTCGCTTGATCGGATTGAGCCGCTTCGACTTATTCTCGGCCGGAAGAACGGGCTGATTGCCGTTCGCAGGCAGCTCGCGAACTGCGATCACCGGAGCTTCGGGAGGAGCGGCTCCCTGCTTGCGCCGTTGGTAGTCTTCGTAGTTGCCGGCATAGTCTTCGACCTTGCCGCCGCCAATCTCAAACACGCGCGAGGCCAGCTTGTCGATGAAGTAGCGGTCGTGAGAAACGAACGCCACCGTCCCGGTGTACTTCATCAGCGCTTCCAGCAGCACGTCTTTGGCGCGCATATCGAGGTGGTTGGTGGGTTCGTCGAGCAGCAGAAAATTGGCGGGGTGCAGCAGCATGCGCAACAGGGCATAGCGGTTGCGTTCGCCGCCTGACAAGACGCCGATGCGCTTGAACACGTCGTCGCCGGAAAACAGGAAACATCCCAACAGGCTGCGCAACTCGGTTTGCGAAGAGCCCGGCGAAAGTTCGCCGAGGTTTTCAAGAATGCGCGCGTCGGGGTCGAGTTCCTTGTACTGGTCCTGAGCAAAGTAGTCAGCCTGGACGTTGTGGCCCGTCTTGATCTCTCCTTGCGTCGCAGGTTCGGCCGCGCTCAACAGTTTGATGAGAGTGGATTTTCCCGCGCCATTCACTCCGACCAGAGCCACCCGGTCCCCGCGCTCGATGATGAAATTCACATCGCGGAAGACTTCATGAGTGCCATAGTTCTTAGCGAGATGGACCGCTTCCACCACGATGCGCCCGCTAGGCTTGGGTTGGGGAAAGGAGAAATGGACGGTCTTTTCTTCTTGCGGAATCTCGATGCGCTCGATCTTTTCCAGCTCCTTGATCCGGCTCTGGACTTGCTTGGCCTTAGTAGCCTGGTAGCGGAAGCGGTTGATGAAGAGTTCCAGCTGGTCAATCCGGTCGCGCTGCGATTTATAGGCGGCTTCGAGTTGCTCCAGACGCTGGGTCTTCGACAGCAGATACTTGGAATAGTTTCCGGCGTACAAATGCAGCTTCTTGTTCCAGACTTCGGCCACGCGGGTGACCGTCATGTCGAGAAAAAAGCGGTCGTGCGAGATCAGCACATAGGCGAAGGGATAGCGGCCCAGATACTCTTCCAGCCAGTTGCGGGCTTCGAGATCAAGATGGTTGGTGGGTTCGTCGAGCAGCAAGAGGTTGGGCTGCTGCAAGAGCAGCTTAGCCAGCGCGATGCGCATCTGCCATCCGCCAGAGAATTCGTCGGTGAGCCGTAGCCAATCGTCTTTGGGGAAACCCAGGCCGTTGAGGACGCTTCCCACCTGGGCTTCGATGGCGTATCCGTCGCGGGTGCGAAACTCGTGTTCGAGGCGCTGATAGCGGTTGGCGACGGTTTGGTATTCCGGGCCGGCTGAGTCGCATTCCCCCATCTGTCGAGTGAGGGTTTCCATTTCTTTTTCGATGGCGTGAAGCTCGGTGAAGACGGCCATGCACTCGGCAAAGACGGTGCGGCCAGAGAGCGCGAGTCCGTCCTGGGGCAAGTATCCGGCGGAGATGCCCTTGGCGGTGACAATGTCGCCGTAGTCGAGGGTCTCGGCGCCGGCGAGAATCTTCATCAGCGTAGATTTGCCGGTACCATTGGCGCCCACCAGCCCAATGCGGTCCTGGGGAGTGATCAGCCAATCGGCTTGGTCGAAGAGCAATTTGTGGCCGTAGCGCTTGCCGGCGCCTGTGAGTTGGATCATGGGCTGCTTTTATCGTCTCATGAAGGCAGGGGGAGGCGAGAGCGCTAGCGGGCTACGGCGAGGCGGGGCGCGCTGATTCTGTCCAGCGCACGATCCACTACAGCCTGCATCTCGCGAGCGTATTTCGCTTCGCGGCCCTTGGCCAGAATGCGCTTAGCCTGCTCGGGAGAAAACCAGGTGGGATTGCGCAGAGTCTCGTCGGGACGCTGCATGTCCAGCACTTCCATCAGAAACGCCTTGACCACATACTCCTGCGCTCCGCCCTCCTGCCAGAACACGCCCTTGGTATGCAGGTAGAGATGAAAGTGCCGCGGCTCGATGGTTCCGAGGGCGCCAGCTTCTTCGCGGGCTTCGCGTTCGGCCGCCTGAGCGTGGGACAGATGCGCCGCAGGAGCACCTTTGGGAAAGGTCCACTTGCCGCCGCCATTGGTATTGATCAACAGAAACTCGGCGGCAGTCCGGTTGCCGCGATAGCACACCGCCGCTACCTGCAAGGGCAGAGCGATTTGGGTAATACGCGGCGATGCCATAGAGCGCGCTCCTACACTTTGCCCCATCCTGAATCGAGAATATTTCATTCCTGTGAAAGCGCAATAAAAAAATGGCCGCGGATGTTTACCGGGCAGGGACAGGCCACGGGGACGAGCCGAGCCGTGTTTAAAGGCCGCCACCTTTTGCGGGGTAGTGCGGAGAAGGAGAATTGTCGACGGATGCGTTCTAAATCACCTCCAATTGTGACACGGGTCACAGAGAATTGTTACTCGCTCCGTTTAACGTTTTGGAGTGCGGGGATGCGGTAAAGACCTTACGTCAGGTCAAAGTTGGTGAGGCGGGAAATCTCATGAGCATGAATGACTGGTCGAGATCGAGCGTAGTTTACGGACGAAAACTTTTTGATTCAGGAGTGGCCGGAGCTCGCGCGGGCCGGGAGGCCTTTCTGCAAGGCGAATCCATCGAACCTTATCTGAATGAGTCATTGCGGAATGCAGTGGTGCCGGCGGCGATTGCAGCGTTGATCGGAGTCCTAGGAAGTTGCTCGGAGAACCGGCAACGGTCGGCAGCGAAGGCGCTCGGTTATGGAGTGCTTGGTGGGGCCATAGGATTTGGCGCGGGAGTGGCGTGGGAGAGTCGTCGTCTAAGCGCGAGCGTCGCGTCTGGCGCGATGAAGAGTATTGGCAAGGTTCGCGATGAACATTGGCTGGAAAAGAACCCAATCGATTACGCCTAGAAAACCGGAAATGAGAACAGGGAATTTAAATTTCTGAGTCATGGCCCAACGATGGGCAAGTGAGGCTGGCAATGATCAGTGAAAAAGTGGAAGAGCGGGCGCGAGTTGGGCGCGAGAAAGAGAATGGTCAAACCGGCCAAGTGCCGGCAAAGCGGACTGAGTCAAGCCGCGCCGTAAACGAGAAGGCCGCCGGCCTGAGTGCGGAAAGGATTGCGTATCTGGAAGGACTGGTGCGGCAGGCCCGCACCGCGGCTGCGGTGTTTACGCAATACACCCAGGAAGACGTGGACCGGATCGTCAAAGCGATGGTGCTGGCGGGATTAGCGAATGCCGAACATCTGGCCCGTCTGGCCATCGAGGAAACGAAGATTGGGGTTCTGGAAGACAAAGTCATCAAGAACATGGTGGCGACGGAGTTTGTTTACAACTACGTCAAAGACAAACGAACGGTGGGCACCATTCACGAGTATCCGGAACGCGGGATCATTGAAGTGGCGGCGCCGATCGGAGTCATTTTCTCGCTCACTCCGATTACCAACCCCACTTCTACCGTGCTCTTCAAGTGCATCATGGCCATCAAGACACGGAACGCAGTTATTTTCAGCCCCCACCCCAGCGCCTGGCGCTGCTGCTGGGAGGCAGTGAAGATCATGGCGGAGACCGCGGTGAAGCATGGTGCGCCGGAAGGCGTTTTCACCTGTTTGGAATCGCACACCCTGGAAGACAACGCTTACGTGATGCGGCACAAGGATGTCGGCCTGATTGACGCGACCGGTGGCCCGGGAGCAGTGAAAGCCGCCTACAGTTCCGGCAAGCCGGCATTGGGAGTTGGCGCGGGGAATACGCCGGTCTATCTGGAAAAGACGGCGGACCTGGATATGGCGGTAGTGGACATCATTGTCTCCAAGACGTTTGACAACGGAACCATCTGCGCTTCCGAGCAAACCGTGGTGATCGACGACGAGATCTATGACTTGGTACTGGAGAAGTTTGCGGGATTGGGAGCGCACATTTGCAGCCCGAAAGAGACCGAGCTTCTGGGCCGCACCGTGATCGACCCCAAGACCGGGTCCATGTCACCTATGGCTGTGGGCCAGAAGGCCACCGACATCGCCCGCATGGTGGGAATTTCGGTGAAGCCGAAGACCAAACTTCTGGTCGCGCCGATTGAGGGCGTAGGCCGCGAATATCCGCTGTCTGTGGAGAAGCTGTTTCCAGTGCTCGGAGTGTATCGAGCGCGGTCGGTTGCTGAGGCGCTGAAGGTGTGCATCGACGTCAATCATCTGGGCGGGCTGGGACATACGGCAGTAATTTTCTCGCGCAACGACGAGGTGATCCAGAAGTTTGGGGAGGCGATGAATGCGGGACGGATCATTGTGAATTCGCCAGGATCCATTGGAGCGTTGGGCGGGGTTTACAACGACATGGTGCCGACGTTCTCCTTCGGATGCGGGACCGGCGGCGGCAACAGCACGATGGACAACGTCAATATCTATCACTACCTGAACATCAAACGCATGGCCCGGAGGACCCCACCGCAAATGTGGTTCCGCGTTCCCAATCAAATCTACTTCAACCGGAATGCGGTGGAGAATATCCGGCAGTTCCCCTCGCGCTGCACCGTCATCGTCACCAATCCGTCGATGGAACAATTCGGCCATGTCGATATCGTGCGGCGCTACCTTCCCGTCGGGACGCAGGTGCATGTGGAAGTGATTCCCGATGCGGAGCCAGAGGCCAAGGTGGTGATGCAGGGAGTGGAGACGCTCAATTCTTACAAGGCGGATCAGATTATCGCCCTGGGCGGCGGGTCAGTGATTGATGCGGCCAAGGTGATGCGACTGATGTACGAATCGCCTTCGGCGGACCTGGAGGAACTGGCGGCGCCGTTCCTGGATTTGCGCAAGCGAGTCATTCAGTTCCCCACCGTAAAGGCCGATCGGCCGAGGTTGATCGCCATTGCCACGACCAGCGGCACGGGCAGCGAGGTCACTCCGTTTGCAGTGCTGTTCGACAAGGAACATGGGCGCAAAGTAACGTTGGCCGATTACTCGCTGAGTCCCGATGTGGCGATTGTGGACCCGCAGTTCGTGATGTCGATGCCGAAGGGGCTGACTGCGGACACTGGCATCGACGCGTTGACCCACGCTCTGGAGGCCGCAGTTTCAGTATTCGCTTCGCCCTATACCGATGCCAACGCGCTGCAGGCCATCCCGCTGATCTTCAAATACCTGCCCATTGCCTATGAACATCCGCGCGACGAAGAAGCGCGGACCACGATGCACAATGCCTCCTGTCTGGCGGCGATGGCGTTTTCCAACGCGGCAGTGGGCGTGAACCACGCGCTGGCGCATTCCTTTGGCGCGCGCTTCCACGTTGCCCACGGCCGGGCCAACGCACTGATGTTGCCGCACGTCATTCGCTATAACGCGTCGGTGCCCACCAAGTTCATGCCTTCCCCGAACCAAGTTGCGTACGTGGCGGACAAGAAGTATGCCGCGATGGCGGATGGAATGGGTCTGGGCGGCAAGACGACGGAAGAGAAAGTGAACCATCTGGTGGAGGCGATCGAACAATTGCTGGATCGGCTGGCGGTGCCGCGGTCGATCGCGGAGCTGGGAATTACCAAGGAAGAATTCGAGCGGGCGATGCCGGACTTGGTCAAGCTGGCCTTTGAAGATCCTTCCTGGCGGTCGAACCCCCGCATGCCGTTGATCAGCGAGTTGGTGGAACTTTTCTGGAAGGCATACGAGGGCCGAGGCGTGGTGAGCGCGGCTGGAGTTGAGCCGCAATTAACGGCATAAGAGAAGGGTGGTGGGTATGGCGACGAGCACAGGTTGGCAGAAAACGGATGTAGAGGGTGGGATTCCGGCTTGGCAAGCGGCCCGGGAGAAAGTGGAACGGGCGGAGGGTGAAGTGGTTGTGGATTGTTCGTCGCTACGTCGAATCAATCCGAAAACGCTCCGAGGGCTGGAGGATTTGGCCGACGTGGCGGATATCAAAGGCGTCAAGGTGGCGCTGCGAGGTGTGAGCATTGAGATGTACAAAGTGCTCAAGCTGGTGAAGCTGGGGTCGCGTTTTTCCTTTCTGCCTTGAGAATAGAGGCTTGTGAAAGCAATGAAAACAACCGACATTCCGAACCATCAGAACGGTGACCGCCTTTCCTGGGGCGACACAGTATTTCTGCATCTGGAGCGCGACGGCATGCCGCTGCACATTGCCGGCACCAGCGTGCTTGAGGGTGTGATATCGCTCGAGGAGTTCCGCGCCTTCATCGAGTCAAAGCTGCCAGTGCTGACCCGGTATCGCCAGCGCGTGGAGACTGCTCCCTTCAATCTTTGTCCTCCGACCTGGGAATACGACCCCGAGTTCGACCTCCGCAACCACGTTTCCGAGATCGCGCTCAAGCGGGGAACCGATACCGAGTTTAAGGCGGTGGTGGGAAAGCTTCTGAGCAAGACCATGGACCGGACGCGGCCGCTCTGGGACTTTACGCTGGTGAGCGGATTAAAGGGCAACTGCACTGGCCTTATTTTTCGCGTGCATCACTGCCTGGCCGACGGAATTGCGGCAGTAGGCGCGATGAACGTGATCATGACTGCGACGCCTGAGGTGCAGCCCCTCC
Organism: Terriglobales bacterium; assembly: GCA_038211475.1. Taxonomy (GTDB): domain Bacteria; phylum Acidobacteriota; class Terriglobia; order Terriglobales; family Acidobacteriaceae; genus JANYBT01. The sequence goes on from JBBQVN010000012.1 coordinate 28,025, forward strand.
CCAAGCCAACCCGAAGAGCCCCTGCGCCGCCTCCGAAAGACCCGTTGGCTTCTTTGTTCGACGGCTTGATCGGAGCTTATTCGAACCTGGTGCAACGGGCTTTGGCCGCACAGTCAGACTTGCTGGATTTCACCGAGCGGATGGCTGCCGGTGGAGGCGACGTGCCGGCGGCGGAGTTTGCCCAGTTGCTTCCGGAACTCACTGCCCCTACCGCGGACCTGTGCTTCAACGTGATCTGCCAGGGACCGCTGAAGGTGGCGTGGGTCGAGCTGTCTTTGGAGGACTTGAAAGCGATTCGCAAGGCATGCGGAACCACGGTCAACGATGTGCTGCTGGCACTGGTCACTTCGACCATTCAGCGCTATGTCGAACTGCACGGAGACTCAGTCACGGGCCGGCTCTTCCGCATGATGGTTCCGGTGAACACACGGGGCGCGGATAGCCCGGACGAACTGGGAAACCGTATCTCCTTGGTTCCGGTGACGGTGCCGCTCGACATCCGCGATCCGCGGAAGCTGTTGGCCGCAGTGCATGAGAGAACGGAATTCTTGAAACGTGGGCACGTTGCCGAGCTGGTGAGCCTGGCGGGCGGATTGGTATCGTTCGTCGCGACCCCGCTGCAGGCGATGGCGGGGCCGATCGCCGGCCAGCTGCCGATTACTCCCTTCAACCTGGTGTGCACCAGCGTCCCGGGACCGCAATTTCCCCTGTATCTGCTGGGTCACAAGATGCTGCGCTGGTTCCCCTATGTACCGATTGGCGGGCGGATGGCGTTGAACTGCGCCATTCTGACCTACAACGGCACAACTTACTTTGGATTCAGCGGCGACGTGCATGCCGCGCCCGACCTGCAGAAATTGGAAGGGCTGTTGAAATTGAGCTTTGCAGAATTGAAAAAAGCGGCTGGCTTGAAAGCACCGCGTAAAAAAGCCGCGCGGCCGAAAGCAAAAGCGGCGCCGGTGGTGAGGATCGTTGCGGCAAAAGCTCCACGCCGGAAAGTTTCCACTCGTGTCCGGATGGAAGTTGTGCAAAAGGCAGAGCCGGACGGGGTGCAAGCGCCGACAGTGGAACCGACAGTGGAGCAGGGGAACCTGCGGGAGCAGCTCATCGCTTGACGATTAGAACGAAAATTCGTTCATGGAGAGGCAAGATTTTGACGGTCACAGCGGTTCGCGGAGTACCAGATAGCGGGACGAAGCTTGCGATCACACTCAAATCCCATTCCTTCGGGAATGCCGAGGCATGATGATGCATCCCATCCAAGAACCGGCTCAAGCGAACTACTGGCTGATGCAGGGGCGAACCCTGTTCCTGATCCTTGACGTCTTGGGCGTCGCCTTTTTTGGCTTCATCGTGGCGAAGCGGATGACACCGCTGCTGCGGGGCCAGAAGGATGCTCGCTGGGACCGGCCCTGGACCCGCCTGGGAATGCTTGGGAAATTCTGGCTGGGGCAATGGAAGCAGCCGCGTTATCGTGGCGCCGGGACGCTTCACCTTCTGATTTTTGGCGGCTTCATTTTGCTGGTGACCCGCGCATTCACAGTGTTCATGCAAGGGCTGTCAGTGAACTTCGTCGTGCCGGGCCTGTCGGGAGAAGCTGGACGTATTTACGGCATCGTCACGGACTACGCAGCCACCGTGGTCTTCCTTTGCATCATCGTTGCCATCATCCGCCGGCTGCTTTTTCTGCCCGCTCGCTACGAGGTGCCACTCGAGCACCGCAAGGCCGACACCGCGGACGCCATCTTCCTGTTATCGCAGATCGGGGCCTTGATGGCAGCCGATGCCCTCCTGGAAGCCAGCAAGGCGGCGTTCCAGACACAGCAAGGGCAGCCGACGGAATTTTTGGCCGTCCTGTCGCTAGCGTGGATGTTCAAGGGCGCCATGCTGTCGCTCTCCTTGCCGACGCTGCAAAATCTCTACCTCGGTTCTTACGTTCTGTATCTATTGACGTTCTTCCTTCTGCTCTGTTATCGGCCCTTTGGGATTGAGTTTCATGTGGAAACGTCGCTGTTCTCGGTGTACTTCGCGAAGCTGGACCGGCAAACCATCAAGCCAGTCCGCTGGGGCGTGAGCGAGGAACATTTGGATGAGGTGAAATCTTTTGGAGTCAAGAAGTTCGAAGACTTCACCTGGAAACACATGCTGGACTTTTATTCCTGCGCTGACTGCGGGCGATGCTCGGACAACTGCCCGGCCCACGCGGTCGGAAGACCACTGTCGCCAAGGTTCCTGACTCGAAAAGCAAGAGAATACAGTTTCCAGCACTATCCAGTGTTCGGCCGCGCCGGCGAGGGACCTAACTTGATCGGCGGCATTTATTCTGAAGATGAGATCTGGTCCTGCACCACTTGTGGCGCGTGCGAGGAAGAGTGCCCGCTCCTGATCGAATACATCGACAAGATTGTGGACTTGCGGCGCGGCATGATCGACGACGGGAACGTGCCGCAATCGCTACAGAAGCCCCTGAAAGCGCTAGAGAGCCGCGGTAATGCCTACGGCAAGATGGAGAAGAAAAGGGCGGATTGGACCAAACCCAAGGAGTTTCAACTTGCCTGCAAGGTCCCGGTGCTGGAGGGCGAGCAGCGCGCCGACACTTTGTATTTCGTGGACAGCATCACCTCCTACGACGACCGTATGCAGGCGATCGGGCGGGCTACCGCGAAGATCCTCGACCACGTAGGGGAGAATTTCGGAATTCTGGGCGCCGCGGAAAAAGATAGCGGGCATGAGGTACGGCGATTCGGCGAAGAGACTCTGTTCCAGGCCTTGCGCGACCACAATGTCGAGGCCATCCAAGCCACCGGAGTCAAGCGGATCGTTACGGCGGACCCGCACGCCTATAACGCGCTGAAACACGATTACAAAAATATGCCGCCGGTCGAGCACATCAGTCAGGTGATCGCCCGCGAAGTGAAATCAGGCAAGATCCAGTTCCGTCCGGTGGAGAATAAAAACGACGTTTATACCTACCACGACCCCTGCTATCTGGGGCGGCATAACCAGATCTACGACGATCCGCGCGAGGTGCTCGATGCGATCCCGGGCTTGAAGAGAATCGAGATGGATCGTTCTCGAGACCGGTCTTTCTGTTGCGGAGGCGGTGGGCTGATGCTGTTCTACGAACCCAAAGAAGATCAACGGATGGGCGTGAAGCGGGTGCAGATGGCGGCGGAGGCCGGAGCCAACGTCATGGTTACCGCCTGCCCGTTCTGCATGGTGAATATAGAAGACGCGATCAAGGTCGCGGGCCTGGAAGGAAAAATGACCGCCATTGATTTAGCGGAACTGGCGGAGCAGCAAATGGTGCGAAAAACTCCGGCTACTGTGGAAGCGGTGGAAGTTGCCGGAACGCAAGAAGAATCCGCCGGAGGGAGATGACCGTGGAAATTTTAGTGTGCGTCAGAAGAGTGCCTGACACTTCGGAAAATGAGATTGCCCTGAACCGTGAGGGCAACGACATTGAGCGGGACGACCTGGTTTATTCCATCAATGAATGGGACAACTACGCAGTGGAAGAAGCGCTGCAGATGGTCGCAAAGGCCGGCGGCAACGTCACAGTGGTCACTGTGGGCGGCGACGACGACGAGGAAATCCTGCGGCGGGAAATGGCCATGGGCGCAAACCACGGAGTCCTGCTCTGCGATGACACGTTTGAGGGATCTGACGGAAGGGGCATTGCCACGATTCTGAAAGCCTTCGTGCAGAAGGGTCAGTACGACCTGATCCTGACCGGAGCGCAGGCGGAGGACGGAGGTGCGCAGGTCGGAGGGATGCTGGCCGCCATGCTGGACTATCCGTTTGCGTCGCTGGTGACTTCGGTTGAAGTGCGGGATGGCAAGACGCTGAAGATTGGCCGCGAAATCGAAGCCGGCAACAAAGAGATGAATGAGATTGATCTGCCCTGCGTGCTCTCGATTCAGACCGGCATCAATGAGCCGCGTTACGTCGGGATGCGGGGCATAAGGCAGGTGGCCTCACTGCCGGTCCCCACTTACGGCGCTACGGAGCTGGGAGTGGAGGCGGGCGCGGTTGGAGGATCGGGCGCGAAAGTGAAGCGGGTGGATTATTTTGCACCTCCCTTAGGCAAGGGCGCGCGCATGCTCGAAGGCAGCCAGGAAGAAATCATCGACGAATTGTTGGAATTAGTGAAAGCCAAAGGAGGGTTGAAATAATGGCCCGCATCTTCGCATTCATCGAGCACAAGTCTGGTGTGGTAAGTGACGCCGCCGGCGAATTGTTTGCCGCCGCGAAAAAAATCGATCCCAGCGCCACGCCGACGGCCATCGTCGCCGGTTCGGGGCCTGAGCTGGAAGTGGCATGCCAGAGCCTCTGCGCTTCTTTCCAGGAGGTCTGGAAGATTGCCAGTGAAGCGCTTGCCTACCCCAATGCGGAACTCATCCGGAAAGCGTTGGTCGGAGTGGTGCCACAGGGCAGCATCGTGTTGGCAGCCCACAATCATTTTGGAATCGACCTGGCGCCGGGTTTGTCGATTAAGCTCAATGCCGCCTTTGTTTCCGACGTGGTGAGTATCGAGGGGCTGGACGGGGCGTGGTTGAAGGTGGTGCGGCAGGAATTCGGCGGCCAGGTGAGCGCTCACATGCGCTGCGACCTTTCGCTGGGCGCGGTGATCTGCGTTCGTCCCGGCGCTTTTCATGCTCTCGAGAATGTCGGCGCCAGCGGACAAGTAGTGGACAAGTGTCCGGACGTCGGCACGCTGACGGCAAGTCGGCGTTACGTGGAAACAGTGGTCGCTGAAGCGGGTGCAGTGGACATCACCAAGCACGACGTGCTGGTTTCGATCGGCCGTGGCATTCAGGAGATGGAGAACGTAGCGATGGCTCAGGAGTTGGCCGATGTTATGGGAGCCGCGTTGAGCTGCTCGCGGCCCGTGGTCGACGCGAAGTGGATGGAGAAGTCGCGGCAGGTAGGGACATCGGGCAAAACCGTGAAACCGAAAGTGTACTTGGCGTGCGGCATTAGCGGCGCGTTCCAGCATATGGCCGGAGTGCAGGGGAACGCCTTCCTGGTGGCCATCAACAAGAATCCTAAAGCGCCAATTTTCCAGGTGGCAGATGTTGGCATTGTCGCCGATCTGCTGGAGTTTTTACCGGAGTTGACCACCAAAATCCGTGAAATGCGAAGCGTTTCCGTGAAATAGAGGCTATACACATGATTACCCAGAAGACACTGAAACTCAGTCTGAAATCACTCCGGGACTTCGCCAAGAAGCGTCTGCCCGACGAAACCTTGATCGAACTGGATGCCCGCGATGAATGTCCGGTGGAGATCGTTCGTCACATGTGTGACCCCGACAAGTTAGGGATTCAACTGCTGTTCATTCCCGAAGAGTTCGGCGGCATGGGCGGAGGCGCCTTCGATGTGTATTGCATCTGCGAAGAAATGGCGCGCATCGATCTCGGCGTGGCCACCGCAGTGCTGGCTACATTTTTGGGCAGCGACCCCATTACCGTCGGGGCCACGCAAGAGCAGAAAAAAACCTGGCTGACTCGCATTGCCGAAGAGGGAATTCTATTTGCCTATGGGGCTACCGAACCCGAGGCAGGCAGCGACTTGGGCTCACTTCGCACGGTCGCAGAACCGGTCACACAGGATGGCCGCGTCACTGGCTACAAGATTACCGGCAACAAGCAATGGATCAGCAATGGCGGAATTGCGGATGCTTACACCGTCCTGGCCAGCACGCCGGCCGGGCCCAGTTGGTTCATCGTGGAAAAGGGCGCGAAGGGCTTCACCCACGATAAGCCCGAGGACAAGCACGGGATTCGGCTCAGCAACACGGCGGCTCTCGCATTCGACAACGTCTATGTGGACGCAGACCGCCTCATTGGCGGGGTGGAAGGCCAGGGACTCAATCAGGCGCAGGCAGTGTTTGGTTACACCCGGCTGATGGTGGCGGCATTTGGGCTGGGAGCAGGTTGGGCCGCGCTCGATCGCGCCATCCCCTATTCCACCAAGCGCATTCAGGCCGGTGCGCCTCTCTCGGAGAAGCAGGGATACACCCATAAGTTGATTGTGCCGCACGTGGCCCACCTGGAAGCGTCTCGCGCCTTTATCGAAGAAACCGCGGAGCGGATTGATGCGGGCGAAGGCAGCTTGAACACCGAAGGAGCCATCGCCAAGTACATGGCCACCGAGGCGGGAAATCTGGCTGCTGACGCCAGCATCCAGGCGCTGGGAGGCTACGGATACACCCACGAGTACATGGTGGAGAAAATCAGCCGTGACGTTCGCATCACCACGATTTACGAAGGCACGTCGGAAATCATGGAGATGACCATCAGCCGCGACCGCTGGCAGTTTCACCTGAAGACGCGGGGACAGTATTACCACAAGCAAGCGCGCGAGATGGAAGCGCTGCATGCCCAGCATGCAGCCGTGGGTGCGGATGTCGCGGCTCTGGCTCTGCACGCTTTGGCGGAAATTATGGAGAAAGCGCGGCTGGCGCGTCTGACCCGCTATCAACACATTCTGCTGCGGATGGGAGAGTGGATCGCGTTTGTCGAATCCGCGGCATGCTTTGCGCGGCGGGCGGCGCGGTTGGCGGAAGGACATTTGCACGAAAAAGCGAGTGGGCGTTTCGATGCGGCCGCACTGGCGGCTCTGAGTCGCATCTTCGCCAGAGAAGCCGCGCACAAAGTGGCCGAGGAAGGTCTGCGCTGGATTACCGGCGCCGGTGGCGTGAGTGATGCGGAAATGCCCGGGTTCGAAGCTGGCATGGGAGTGGCAGCCATTCATCGCGCTCAGGCCGGAATGATTGCCGACATGGACTATGTCGCCGACGTGCTCTACAACCGCGTGGCGAAACAAGTGCGGCCGGCCGCCTAAAGTTTGTTAGGCCGGCGCCCGGTGCTCCGAGAGCCGGCGGCTTTTTAGAGAGAAGCAGGAGAGTCATTATGGAAGATACCGCGTACCGAGCGATTGCGATTGTGGGAGCGGGAGCGGTTATGCCCGACGCCGCGAACGTTAAGGCGTTCTGGGAAAACGTGAAGCAGGGCCGTTACAGCATCAGCGAAGTCACACCCGACCGTTGGAATCCGGATTATTACTACGATGCCGACCACAGTGCCCCGGACAAGACTTATTCCAAGATCGGCGGCTGGGTGCGCGAGCATGAGTGGAACCCGATCAAGTGGAGAATGCCGATTCCGCCGCGCGTAGCCGATGCGATGGATGGCACGCAAAAATGGGCGATGGCATGCACCCGCGAAGCGTTGGAAGATTACGGCTACCCCAAACGTCCGCTCAACCTGGATCGCACCGCGGTGATTCTGGGCAACGCCATGGCCGGGGAAAAGCATTACATCAGTGCGCTGCGAGTGTATTTTCCGGAATACGCTCACGAATTGGAAGAAAGCCCCAGTTTCGCTGCGTTGCCCGAGTCGATGCGGCACGACATCAGCCGCGAACTGCATCAGCGAATGTCGCAGCGCCTGCCCGAGATCACCGAAGACAGCATGCCCGGCGAACTAGCCAACTGCATTGCCGGCCGCATTGCCAACGTTTTCAACTTCCACGGACCCAATTATGTGGTGGACGCCGCCTGCGCGTCGGCTATGGCCGCAATGAGCGCTGCCATCGAGGGATTGGTGGCAAGGGATTTTGACGTGGCGGTGACCGGCGGGGTCGACCGCAACATGGGCGCGCCCACGTTCGTGAAGTTCTGCAAGATTGGAGCGCTCTCCGCGACCGGAACCCGGCCTTATGCCGAAGGCGCCGACGGCTTTGTGATGGGCGAAGGCTCGGCCGTGTTCGTAATGAAGCGTCTGGCGGACGCGGAAAGAGACGACGACAAGATTTACGCCGTATTGCGTGGCATCGGCGGGGCCAGCGACGGCAGAGGAAAAGGAATCACCGCGCCCAATCCTGTGGGCCAGATCCTGGCCATTGAACGAGGCTGGAAGAATGCCGGCGTGTCCCCCGATAGCGGCACCTTGTTTGAAGGTCACGGCACCTCGACCCGGGTGGGCGACATGGTGGAAGTGCAGAGTATGGCGCACGTGCTTGACAGTTTTCATCTGCCTCACGGTTCGGTGGCGTTAGGCTCGGTCAAGTCCAACATCGGGCATCTCAAAGGGGCTGCCGGTGCGGCGGGCCTTCTGAAAGCCGCTCTCGCCCTGCGGGACAAAGTGCTGCCGCCGAGCGTGCATTGCGAAAACCGCAATCCAGATATCGATTTTGCTAACTCCCCGCTCTACGTCAATACCACGCTGAAACCCTGGACGGTTCCGGAGGGGGGTACACGGCGGGCCGGCTTGAGCGCCTTTGGCTTTGGCGGGACCAACTTCCACGCGGTAATTGAGGAATACATTCCTCACAAACTGACCGGCAATGGCAAGCGTTCGGTCGCGGTCGGCGCAATGCCGAGCGCCGGAGAGGACCAAGGCACCATGATTTCCCTAAGCAGTTCCAAGACTATTTCCAATACGAGTTCCAACGCCGCTTATGATGCATCCACTTTGAAGGCGCCATTACGCGGCGCGTTGGTGATCGGCGCTAATTCTGCCTCGGCACTGGCCGAGCGACTTCGTACAGCGCAGAAGGACGCGGCCGCGGGTCAAGCGCCTGCGCCATGCGCACCGGCGGAGTCAGACCTGCGCGCTGCGGAACGCGTGGCCATTGATTATGCGGACGCCGCCGATCTGAGCGCCAAATCGGCTAATGCGCTGAAGGCGCTGGCCGCCGACCAGGCGCCAGTTTGGAAAGCTCTGCGCGCGCAAGGCATTTTCCGCGGTCACGGTCCCGCGGCCAAGGTGGCATTCCTCTACACCGGTCAAGGCTCGCAGTATGTGAACATGCTGCGTCCGCTCTACACCGCGGAACCGATCGTATCCAGAATCTTCGCGGAAGCGGATCGGGTGATGACGCCCTTAATCGGCAAGCCGCTTACTGAATTTGTTTTCGTGGACGGGGCAGATCCGAAAGCCGTCGCACAAGCTGACGAAGATCTGCGCCAGACTGCCATTACGCAGCCTGCGGTGCTGGCCATCGATTGGTCTCTGACTCAACTGTTGGCGGCCTACGGCATCCAGCCGGACTTGGCCATGGGACACAGTCTGGGTGAATACGGAGCGCTGGTGGCAGTCGGCGCGCTTACCTTTGAGAATGCGTTGATCGCGGTCAGCGCTCGCGGCCGCGGCATGACCAACGTAGCGGTGGAAGACACCGGCAAGATGGCGGCAGTGTTTGCCCCCATGGACGAAATCGAGCGCGTTTTGAAATCGGTGAATGGCTACGTGGTGATTGCGAACTTCAACAGCGACCACCAGGCGGTGATCGGAGGGGCCAGCAAGGCGGTAGAGCAGGCCATTGAAATATTCAAACAAGCGGGCTACGAACCGGTGGAGCTCCCGGTCAGCCACGCTTTCCATACCTCGATTGTGGCGCCGGCCAGCGGGCCTCTGCGATTGGAACTAGAGCGCCTGCATGTGCAGTCACCGCGTCTACCGATCGTGGCTAATGTGGATGGGGAATTTTATCCGATGGGGCCGGATGTAGTGCCCCAGATGTTAGATCTGCTTTCGCGCCAGGTTGCATCGCCCGTGCAATTCGTCAAGGGCTTGCGGACTCTCTACGACGCCGGCGCCCGCATCTTCGTGGAAGTGGGGCCCAAGAAAGCGCTGCAAGGATTTGCCGAAGACGTGTTGGGCAGCCATGGCGATGTGCTCTCGCTGTTCACCAATCATCCGAAGGTCGGCGATACCGTCGCCTTCAATCAGGCGTTGTGCGGTCTTTATGCGGCAGGCCTGGGCCGCGGACACGTGGACGCCAAACTAGAAGCACCGGCGTTTGCCGTTTCCGTACCTATTCTCAGCCCGAAGCCATTGGCACCAGCGGAATTTGCGCCGTCCCCAGTAGGGCCAACCCCAGTCGCACCGGCAGCGGTAGCAACAGCCCCGGTAGCAAGGTTCGCGGCGGCTGCGACCAGACCAGCGGCTCCGTTGAACGGAGATCGCTACGCCGCACTCGGCCACTTATTCTCTGATTTTCTCGACCAGAGTATGCACGTTTATCAGGGCGGGAACGTCACCACGATGGCTCCGCCGGTAGTGACGGGGGCCGCTTTGGGCCTGCCTGGGACCGACCACATTTTCGACGACAGCAACGTGGGTCGCATCCTGCGCGGCGATCAGTTTATCGATGTGATTCCGACCCGCTTCCGCAAAGCCATGCTCGACAAACACATCACGCGACTGGTGAAGAACGAGCACGGCGGACCGACCTTTGAGACCATCGACCGTCAAGAGGACGTCATCAAGCTGGCGGCCCGTGGTGGTGCTTTTGATTTGGAGAAGGAATTTGGCGTATCCACCGATCGTCTGGCTGCCCTCGACCGGGGAACCCAGTTGGCGATGGCGGCGGGCCTGGACGCGTTGCGGGATGCGGGCATTCCCCTGGTTTTGAGCTACAAGACCACCAGCATCGGCACGCAGTTACCCGACCGCTGGAGATTGCCGGATGATATGCGCGACGATACCGGCGTAATTTTTGGATCCGCCTTCCCCGGCTTTGACTCGTTCGCGGACGAGATGTCGCGCTACTACGCGGACCATGCCCGGCGGGAGCAGTTGGCGGAAATGGAGAGCGTACGCGCCCGTGGGGTGGAATCGAATGGACACTCTGCCCTGGGGCAAGAGCTGGACCGGAAAATCGCGGACTTGCGCGCCGCCGTTGAGAAAGATCCGTACGTCTTTGACCGGCGCTTCCTGTTCAAGACGCTGGCGATGGGACATTCGCAGTTCGCCGAATTCATCGGAGCGCGAGGCCCCAACACGCAAATCAATTCAGCGTGCGCGACCACCACACAGGCCTTGACTCTGGCCGAGGATTGGATCCGCGCAGGCCGCTGCCGCCGCGTGATTATCATCACCGCCGACGACGTCACTTCCGACAGTATGCTGGAGTGGATTGGCGCCGGCTTCTTGGCCAGCGGAGCAGCGGCCACCGACGCAGTGGTCGAGGATGCTGCCATTCCGTTTGACCGCCGCCGCCACGGCATGATCATTGGCATGGGCGCGGCCGCACTGGTGGTGGAAAGTGTAGATGCAGCGCGAGAACGAGGGATTCAGCCCATCTGCGAAGTGTTGAGTTCGGTGACGGCCAACAGCGCTTTCCACGGCAGCCGTCTCGATGTGCAGCACATCGGTCAAGTGATGGAAACGCTGATTGCCCAGGCGGAAACGCGCAGCGGCGTTTCACGGCAACAGATTGCGCCAGAGACCGTTTTTGTCTCCCACGAAACCTATACTCCAGCGAGGGGCGGCAGCGCCTCGGCAGAGATTTATGCGCTGCGTCGCGTTTTTGGCGCAGACGCCGACCGCATCGTGATTGCCAACACCAAGGGCTTCACCGGGCACGCGATGGCCACCGGCATCGAAGATGTGGTTGCGGTCAAAGCGCTGGAAACCGGATGCGTCCCGCCCGTCGCCAACTTTAAGGAAGTCGATCCGGAGTTGGGTCCGCTGAACCTGTCAAAAGGCGGCGCTTATCCCGTGGAATACGCGTTGCACCTGGGGGCAGGCTTTGGTTCCCAGATCAGCATGACGTTGCTGCATCGAGTGATGACGAAAAACGGCGTCCGTCCAAGTCCGAATGCCCTGGGCTATGCCACTCGCATCGCGGATACAAATGTATGGAATGCATGGCTAAGCCGGATGGCTGGCCGTCCCGTCACTACGCTGGAAGTCGTTCACCGCACTTTACGTGTGCCCGATCAAGGGCTGCCGGCGCGGGTTGTCGAAGTCGCGAAGGATTCCCGGCCAGCGCTACTTCCCACGATTCAGGCAACTCCGCCACCACCCGTCTTGGTGGAGGTGGCGAAAACAAGTGCGACCATTCCACTCGCTCCTCTTCCAATCGTTGCACTTCCACGCGCTCCGCTTCCACCCGCTTCGCTTCCATCCATTGCACCTCCGAAAGCACCTGCGGGCGATCCAGTAAAAGCGAGAGTGCTGGCTCTAGTGGCTGAGAAGACCGGATATCCAGTGGACATGCTCGATCTGGACCTGGATCTGGAAGCGGATTTAGGAGTCGATACCGTCAAACAAGCGGAGGTCATGGCGACCATTCGCGAGGCGTATGGCATTGCGCGCGATGACAAAGTGAAATTGCGCGACTATCCCACCCTCGCTCACGTGATCCGGTTTGTGCATGAGCGGCGGCCCGACCTCGCCACTGCTGCGCTGCCGCCGGCGGTTGCAGAAACCCGGGAGCCGATAGCGACCCCCGCGCCCAGCATCACCGCACCAAGCGTTACGTCACCAAGCGTTACTGCAGCAAGCGTTCCCTCACCGAGCGTTGCGCCATCGAGCGTTAGCTTAGCTCACGACAGTGCCGGCGATCCAGTCAAGGAGCGCATTCTGACCTTGGCTGAAGAAAAGACCGGGTACCCCAGGGACATGCTCGACCTGGACCTTGATCTGGAAGCGGACCTCGGAGTGGACACCGTAAAACAAGCGGAGATGTTAGCGGCGGTGCGGGAGATCTACGGCATCGTTCGCGACGACAGCCGCAAACTGCGGGACTACCCCACCCTGGCGCACGTCATCCGATTTGTGTATGAGAAGCGCCCCGACTTGGTCGGCGTCGAGGCAGCGTCTGCCAGCATCATTCAGCCGCCCTCGCCAGCAATCAGCCCCGCTCCGTCCCCAGAAATTGCCAATGACCCAATTCGCGAGAAGATCCTCGAGATCGTGGCCGAAAAGACAGGTTATCCCAAAGACATGCTTGACTTGGATCTTGATTTGGAAGCCGACTTGGGAGTGGACACCGTCAAGCAGGCGGAAGTGTTTGCGTTGGTACGCGCGGCCTATAACATTCCGCGCGATGAGAACATGAAGCTGCGAGACTTCCCGACCCTGGCGCACGTGATTCAGTTTGCGCGCGAGAGATCGGGACAGCTGATCGTACCGAATGCCCCCGCTGTTGCTCCACTGCGGGAGCAAGCGAAGGATTTGCAGCAGCCAGTCGCGTCCCCGGCCAGTTTTGCAACCACGCCGGTCGCGCCAGCTCTCGCAAGTTTTGGTGCGGCCAACCGGATTCCTCGCCGCGTGCCCGTTCCCAATCTGCGCCCAGCACTCACTCTTTGCAAACCAACCGGAGTAACCCTGAGAGCGGGAAGCCGCGTCGTGATGATGCGGGACAAAGGCGGGGTGGCGGAGAAATTGTCACAACGTCTGAACAAGCTGAAGGTCGAGGTGCTGCGCCTAGATGCGTCAGATGCGGACGCGGTCGCCGAGCAACTGAAGGGTTGGCTGGCCACCGGACCCATTCAGGGAGTCTATTGGCTTCCCGCGCTTGACCATGAGGGAAATCTCAGCGGTATGGACTTGGCGACATGGCAGGAGGGCCTGCGAGTCCGCCTGAAATTGTTCTACACCACCATGCGCGTTTTGTATGAGCAGGTTGCGGCGCCGGGCACTTTCCTGGTGTCGGCGACTCGGCTCGGCGGGCAGCACGGCTATGACCCAGCCGGGGCGGTAGCGCCCATGGGTGGTGCAGTTGTAGGCCTCACCAAAACTTACAAGCGAGAGCGGATGGATGCCTTGGTGAAAGCGGTCGATTTCGAAGCGACCTGCAAGCCGCGGGAAGTCGCCGATCTGCTGCTCGAAGAAACGCTGCGCGATCCTGGCGCCATCGAAATCGGCTACCAGGGAGGCCAGCGCTGGACCGTGGGCTTGCAAGAACAGCCCGCGGACGACGGCCGGCCCGGCCTCACGCTCGACAAGAACACCGTCTTTGTGGTCACTGGTGCGGCGGGGAGCATCGTCTCCGCCATCACCGCCGATTTGGCGGCGGCTTCCGGCGGTACATTCTACCTGCTCGATCTAGTGCCCGAACCCGATTCCGCAAATCCTGACCTTGAGCGCTTTGTAAGCGACAAGGAGGGTTTGAAGCAGGATCTGTTTGCGCGCATGAAAGCAAGCGGCAAACGCGCCACTCCGGCGTTGGTCGAAAAGGAGCTGGTTGCTCTGGAGCGGGCAAATGCCGCGTGGAGTGCCATCTCCGCTGTTCGGGCAGCGGGCGGTACCGCACACTACTTCAGCGTCAATCTCACCGATGCAGAGAGTGTGGCCGGCGTAATCCAGCAAGTGCGCGAGCGCAGCGGACGCGTTGACGTGCTGTTGCACGCCGCCGGCATTGAGCGCAGCCACTTCCTGCCCGACAAGGACCAGCGCGAGTTTGATCTGGTCTTTGACGTTAAGAGCCACGGTTGGTTCCATCTGCTGCGCGCCATCGGCGACATGCCGCTGGGTGCGACGGTAGCTTTCAGTTCGATTGCAGGCCGCTTCGGCAACGGAGGCCAGGCGGATTATAGTTCCGCGAACGACCTGCTTTGCAAGATCACATCCAGCTTCCGCATTACGCGTCCGGCCACACGCGGCATCGTGGTTGATTGGACGGCATGGGGCGGCATCGGCATGGCCACCCGCGGTTCCATTCCCAAGATGATGGAGTTGGCAGGGATTGACATGCTGCCGCCGGAAGCTGGCATTCCGTTGATTCGCCGGGAACTGACTACCGGAGGGACGCGAGGCGAAATTGTTGTCGGCAAGCGACTCGGGATTTTGCTCGACGAACTGGATCCGACCGGCGGTCTGAATATCACCTCAGTTGATATCCCGGGCGCACAGGAACGGCAGGCAAACGGACCGATGATTGGAACCGTGACCTCCATGGGAGTTCGCCGGGGCCTGACGGTTGAGACTGTGCTCGACCCCGCAGTGCAAGCGTTCCTGCATGATCACCAGATCGAGGGTACGCCGGTGCTGCCGGGAGTGATGGGCATGGAGGCTTTTGCCGAAGTGGCTCAGTGGATGCTTCCGGGCTGGCAGGTCGCAGCCATCGAGGATGTAAATTTCCTGGCGCCGTTCAAGTTCTACAGGAAGGAGCCGCGCACGGTTACCATCGAAGCGGTGTTCCGTCCTGAAGGCGACGAGATCATCGCGGACTGCCGCTTAACTGGACAACGGTTGCTCCCGAACCAGGCGGACCCGCAAGTCACTACTCATTTCACGGGACGGGTGCGGTTAACTCGGCACCCCAGCGAAGTAGCGGCCGCGCCAGCCATGAGTACGCCGGACGGAGCGGTGGTCGAAGCCGCCGATATCTATCGGGTTTACTTCCACGGCCCCGCCTACCAAGTGTTGGAGAGGGCGTGGTGGGATGGCAACCGCATGGTGGGCCAGATGGCGAGCGGCCTGCCCGAGAATCATCACCCCTCGGAGCGGCCGACCGTAACCAATCCCAGAATGATTGAGCTTTGCTTTCAGGCGGCTGGGCTGTGGGAACTGGAAGTAAACGGGCGCATGGGATTACCCCAGCAGGTGGCGGAACTCCGCTTGTTGCACATCGCTGATCCGGCGGACGGCCCATTGTATGCCGTCGTGACGCCCGAGGCTGAAGGAGTAAGCTTCGCTGTAGAGGTGTTGACTGCTGTTGGAACCCGTTGCATGCGATTGATGGGCTACCGCACGGTCACACTGACAGACGGAGTGGATCGCGAATCGTTGCAGGCGTTGCAAGCGGCTATGACCCTGCACCCCGTTTTGGCGTAACCAATGGCGGGAGACTTTGCAGGGACTGGAGGACCTATGACTCATGACTTCCAACGCGTGGCGCTGGTCAGCCGCAGTGCGGCCGCAATGCGCTTCATCCATGCGGTCCGCGAATTCAATCAAGAGCACAACACGCAGCTGCGAACCATTGCGCTCTATACCGAGACTGACCGCCAAGCCATGTTCGTCCGGGAAGCCGACGAAACAGTGCTTCTCGCGGCGGCTTCGGCCGCTGACTTGGGCACTCATCCGCTCGAGCCTAATCACTTTGATCTGGGCCAGATCAAGCGGGCGCTGAAGGCATCCGGTGCAGAAGCGCTCTGGGCGGGATGGGACGTTGCCGCTCAGCATCTGGAACTGGCAGACCTATGCCGCGAGTTCGGCATTGTTTTCATTGGAGCGGAAGCGGAGGTAATGCGGCGTCTGGCGGACCGGATCGCCACGAGGCGTCTGGCCGAGCAAGCGCAAATCCCGGTGGTGCCCTGGAGCGGTGGCCCGGTGGAAACTCTCGCTGAGGCCAAGCGCCAAGCCAAGCGTCTGAGCTATCCGCTTTTGGTCAAGGCGGCATTTGGCGACGGCGGACGGGGAGTTCGCTGTGTCTATGCGGCAAGCGAGCTTCCGGATGCTTTCGAGAGCGTTCGCACCGAAGCGTGCGAGACTTTTGGAAATCTGGCTTTTGGAAATCCCACTGTCTTTATCGAGCAACTGGTGCAGGGAGCGCGGCACATCGAAGTCCAGATTGTCGCTGATCATGACGGGACGACCTGGGCTGCGGGTGTGCGCGACTGCACCATCCAGCTTCGCCACCGGCGAGTGCTGGTAGAAACGCCCTCGCCTGCCTTGTCGGCGGAGCAAGATCAAGCGGTGCGTCAGGCGGCAGTGAAGTTTTGTCGGGCGGTCGCCTATTCCGGCGTCGGCACGGTAGTTTTCCTGCATCAACCCAAGATTCAGGCGATTCTGTTTCTGGAGATGAACCCCAGCTTGACGGTCGAGCATGCGGTCACTGAATGCACTTCGCAGATCGATCTGGTGAAGTTGCAACTTCACGTGGCGCGCGGCGGTCGCTTGGAAGGCAAGCCTCCAGTTACAAGCGGTCATGCCATTCAAGTTTGTCTTACGGTGAAAGAACACCACATCTCGCCGGATGCGCCGCACACGACCATTCAGCGGATGACGCTGCCCAATGGGCCGGGAATAAGAATCGACACGGGGGTCGCCGAGGGCGATGCTATGCCGGAGCATAGTGACGCGACTGTGGCCACCATCGCGGCACGTGGTCAAGACAGAAAAGAAGCGATTTCGCGCCTGCAGCGAGCTTTGCGCCAGACCGTTGTGGTGGCGAAAGGCGGCGAAAGCAACAAGGCATTCCTATTGGATTTGTTGAACCACCCCGAGTTGCAGCGGGGCGAAGTGGAGATTGGCTGGCTGGATCGCGTGGCGGCCAGCAGCGAACATTCTTCGCGGCAGTTCGCCGATATTGCGCTGATCGCAGCGGCCATTGAAGGTTACGATGCTGAACTGGCCGCGGAGCAGGCGCGATTCTATGCCTCGGCGGCACGGGGGCGGCCGAGGGCGACAAGTGAAGTCGGCCACACCGTGGAATTAATTTATCGAGGACAATCTCACTCGATTAAGACGTATCGCCTCGGACCGTATTCGTATCGCGTGGAGGAGGCAGGGGTGCATCTCGATGCTCGCCTCGACCGCGCCGGCCGTTTTGAATATTGGCTGACCGTACTCGGGCAACGCTTCCACATCGTTTCGGTGGTTGAAGGGAAAAATTGCAGGTTCGAAGTCGACGGCGTGTCGCATAGCGTGGAACGCGGCGGCGGTGGATTGGTGCGGGTTGCGGCACCGGCGGTGGTGGTCTCAGTGATGGTAAAGGCCGGCGACCAAGTCGCAGCCGGTGATCGCGTGGTGGTGCTGGAAGCCATGAAAATGGAGACGGTGCTTTTCGCTCCGTTTGCGGGCACAGTCCGGCAAGTGATGGTGCTTCCCAATGTGCAAGTGGACACGGGAACCCCGCTGCTGTGGATCGAATCTAGCAGCGACGATGCCGTCGTCGCCTCGGAACGCGTGATCCTGGGCGCTTCGCTCGCCTCCCGTCCAGAGGCGAAAGCAGTTCCCTCGCGTTGCCCCCAAAGCCTGGAGGAACTGCGCCAGTTCATCCTCGGCTATGATGTGGATCCGCACCACTCCGCGGTTCTGCTTGCCGACTGGAGCCGCAACGGTCCCGCCTATAACGACGAAATCATGCAAATCGAAGATGAGATTCTCAGCATCTTCGTCGATAACTGCTCCCTGTTTGATCGCCAACCGGAAGGGCACGATTTGGATGAAAGCGAATTGCCCAGCGCCGAAACCTGCCTCTTCTCCTACTTGTCTTATTTGCGCACGTTGGAGACCCGGGGCGAAGGACTGCCCCCCGCGTTTATCGCCTCGCTCAGTCGCGCGCTGGCCCATTACGGAGTGAACACGCTGGACCAGTCTCCGGAACTGGAAGAAAGTTTGCTGTGGATTTTTAAATCGCACCAACGAGTGGAACAGCAGACCGCGCAAATTCTGAGCTTGCTGGAACGGCGTCTGCGCAGCGTCCACACCCTGGCGCCGCACGCCCCAGAGTCTTTTCGCTGTCTCCTCGAACGCATGATTGCTACCACCCGTGGGTTCTCCACCGCAGTTAGCGACATGGCCCGCGAAGTTCGCTATCGCTATTTCGATCAACACGTATTTGAGACAGCTCGACAACAAGTCTATGCGCAGGTGGAACAGAACCTGGTCTATCTCGCGGCGAATCCGGCAGCGGCTGACCGCTCCGAAAAAATGACCGCGCTGGTCGAGTGCCCGCAGCCCCTGATCGGCATGTTCGCGGGCCGCTTTCAAGATGCTACTGCGGCATCGAGCAGGCTGATGTTGGAGGCATTGACGTCGCGCTACTACCGCATTCGAAGTCTCACCGGCTTTAGCTCTTTGGACCTGATTGGGCATGGCTGCGTGACCGCCGAATACGATCATGAGTCGAAACACATCCATGTTTTCAGCACCCACGCGGAGTACTCCCGCATCCACGAGGCCGCGCGGGCGTTGTTCCCATTGATTGAGCAAGTCCCTGCCGACGATGACGTCGTCATTGACTTCTACGTTTGGCATTCCGGCCAGTCGGGCGAGCCGGAAGCGGTTCAGGAAGCGGTTTGCTCGATGATTAATCAGGCCGGATTCCCTCGCTCCATACGGCGGATCGTGGTGGCCCTGGGGCAGGCTAGCGAATCAAGCCTGAGCCGATCGATGTGTTTCACCTATCGCCCGGGAGAGACGGGCTATCAGGAAGAGAAGCTCTATCGCGGCATCCACCCGATGATCGCAAAACGGCTCCATCTCTGGCGCCTGAGCAAGTTCAACATTGAGCGGCTACCCTCGGTTGAGGATGTGTACTTGCTACGTTGCGTCGCGCTTGAGAATTCGAAGGACGAGCGCCTGTTTGCTTGCGCAGAAGTGCGCGATCTAACCCCGGTCAGGAACTCCGAAGGCCGGATTATTCAGTTGCCTCATTTGGAGCGCATGTTGACCGAAGCACTGGCGGGCATTCGCTTGTTTCAATCGCGGCGTCTGCCCAACGAGCGTTTTTATTGGAACCGCATTCTGCTCTACGTTTGGCCGCCCTTTCAGCTCGCGCCCGAGGAATTGCAAGACATTCTGAAGCGTCTGGCTCCCGCGACCGAGGGTCTGGGATTGGAGCAGGTGGTGGTACGTGCCCGCATCCCCGACCCCAAGACCGGAGAATTGCGCGATACGGTGGTGAGGATCTCCAGTCCGGACGATAGCGGGTTGGTAATGACCTTCCATCCGGCCGAAAGGCTGGAACCGATCAAGCCGCTCACCGAATATGAAAAGAAAGTCGTTCGCATGCGTCAACGCGGACTTGTTTACCCTTACGAAATCATCAAAATGCTGACTTCTACTCCGGAAGACGCGCCAGTCGGATTTCCTCCCGGCGATTTTGTGGAGCATGATCTTGATCCCAAGGGGCGTCTGGTGCCGGTCATCCGTCCCTTTGGCCAAAACACAGCCAATATTGTGGTAGGCGTGATCCGCAATTTCACGCCCAAATATCCCGAGGGAATGCAGCGAGTGCTGCTGCTGGGAGATCCGAGTAAAGAACTCGGCTCCATCGCCGAGCCCGAATGCCGGCGGATCCTCGCGGCTCTTGAGCTGGCTCGGTTGCAAGAAGTTCCGCTTGAATGGTTTCCCATCTCCGCAGGCGCAAAGATTTCGATGGCGAGCGGAGTGGAGAACATGGATTGGGTCGCCCGTGTGCTGCGCAGCTTGATCGAGTTCACTCAAGCGGGCTGCGAAGTGAATCTGGTGGTGAACGGCATTAACGTTGGGGCCCAGCCCTACTGGAATGCCGAAGCTACCATGCTCATGCACACCAAGGGCATTCTGATCATGACCCCCAAAGCCGCGATGGTGCTCACCGGAAAGCGCGCTTTGGAATACTCAGGCAGCATCTCCGCCGAAGATAATCAAGGCATTGGCGGATACGATCGAATCATGGGAGTCAACGGCCAGGCGCAGTATTGGGCACGCGACATCGACGAAGCGTGCCATATCCTGCTGCGTCATTACGATCACACCTATATCGTGCCGGGAGAGCACTCCCCCCGACGGGCCGCGACGACCGATCCCACTAATCGGGACGTGCAACTCTATCCTCATGCTGGGAATGGAGAAGCCTTTGCGCGGGTGGGCCAGATCTTCTCAGACCAGACCAACCCCGGCCGCAAAAAGGCCTTCGACATTCGCAAGGTGATGAAGGCGGTCGTGGACCAGGACCATTTGCCGCTGGAGCGCTGGTCCAGTATGCGGGGGGCGGAGACCGCGGTAGTGTGGGATGCCCATGTCGGAGGCTTTCCGGTTTGTATGATCGGAATCGAATCGCAGCCGGTTTCGCGTTTGGGGTTCATCCCGTCCGACGGCCCTGATCAATGGACCGGAGGAACGCTGTTCCCCCTCTCCTCAAAGAAAGTGGCGCGCGCCCTCAACGCGGCGACCAACAATCGACCAGTGATCCTGCTGGCGAATTTGTCAGGGTTTGACGGGTCGCCAGAGTCGCTCCGCAAATTACAGTTAGAGTATGGGGCTGAAATTGGCCGGGCGGTGGTGAACTTCAAAGGGCCCATGGTGTTTTGCGTTATCAACCGCTATCACGGCGGTGCCTACGTAGTGTTCTCGCGTGCGCTCAACGAAAATCTCCAGGTGGCCGCGCTGGAGGGAACTTATGCCTCTGTCATCGGAGGAGCCCCTGCGGCGGCGGTCGTGTTCGCCGGTGAAGTTGTAGCCCGGACCCGCAAAGATGCACGACTGCTGGCCCTGAGCCAGGCGATGGCAAAAGTCGACGGCGCTGAGAAGGTCCGTTTGCAAGCCCAGTGGGACGAACTCTTCGAGGTTGTCCACTCCGAAAAACTGGGCCAATTGGCTGCGGAATTCGATGGCGTGCATAGCGTGCAGCGAGCGCTGCAGGTGGGTGCGTTGCATTGCATCATTCCACCGGCCACTCTTCGCCCCTACCTCATCCACGCTATCGAGAGTGCGGTCGGGACGGAAATTCAATTGGCGCCTGAGATGCAAGAAGTCAAGATGGTCTAGCCGTTCTTCCAGTCCATGGAGGTTCGGCGCCGCATTTGTCTTCTGGCGTCTCGGAGGAAACGGGTACGATGGACGTATGTTGGCTGGAGCAAACGCAAGCCGATGTACCGCCGGAAAATGACTGGATGGGCGCCAGCGAAGTAGCGCGCCTGACCAGCATGCGCTTTGCCAAGCGTCGTACAGACTGGCGCTTCGGACGCTGGACCGCGAAACACGCAGTGGCCGCCTACCTGGATCTCCCATCGCACTCGCAATCCCTTGCAGAGATAGAAATTCGGGCTTCGCTCTCTGGCGCACCCGATGCCTTTGTCTCGAACCAGGCCGCCGCTGTCACCATTTCACTCAGCCACCGTGCCGGTCGCGCGTTCTGTGCCGTCGCCCCCTCCCAAGTCGCGCTCGGGTGTGACTTGGAGGTGGTGGAACCGCGGGCCGATGTGTTTGTTGCGGACTACTTCACCAGCGAAGAGCAAGCCGCAGTGGCGCAGTCGCCGGTGACGAAGAGGTCTCAGCGCATCGCCCTCATCTGGAGTGCAAAAGAGAGCGCGCTCAAAGCGCTACGCGTTGGACTTCGGTTCGACACGCGGTCTGTCGTCGTTAGTTTGGACGAAGCCATCGGCAGGGGGAACGACCGCAACGCTTTGTCTAATCAGGATTCAGCTCCGGCGCTCGGCCCGCCATTCGTGTCCGAGGGCTGGCAACCACTGCACGTGCGTTACACGGATCAAAGCTTCCACGGATGGTGGCGCCAAACCGGGGACCTGGTACGGACTCTAGTCAGCTCCCCCGCGCCTCGGCCTCCAATCGCTTTGCAGATCGGCACGCGCTGTCACTGCCCCGCTTAATACTTTCCCGCCGGTTGCAGCAATCGTGGCAATCCTCTCCCGCGCGGCGTCACCTGGTTTCGTGCCGTCCATCACAGACAAACCAGACCATCCTCGATAGCGTGGTAGTGGAACACCGGATCGAGGAGGAGACTATGGCAATCGCAAATCATCTTCCAGACCTCACCGTCCAGACGGATTATGAAACGTGGGTCAGCGATGTCCGGAACGTGCTTGCGTCCACTCAAATGGATCTGGAGGTTTGGCAGGAGAACTGGCTTTACGATCTCAGGAAAGACTATGAGGCCGGCGTATCTGCGGCCGATGCCGCAGCCCGTGCCCATGAATACTGGTGGCAACACTTACTGGCTGAGTCCTGGACGTAAGACAACTTGTGCCCATCCAAGACCAGCGGGCCGGTCTAGATGGACGGCTTGATGGTGGCTAGGAGGTCTTCGGCTTGGCGAATCGCTTTCTCGTGGAGGTCCCAGGAATGAATGGCCTTTCGGCATCCCTCGCGTGCCAAGCTAGTGCTGAGCTGCTGCTCGGCTTCGTCGAAGGTGCGTTCCGCCTCCATTCTCGCCTTGTACGCTTCGTCGTCCG
>JBBQVN010000013.1:0-43982 GCA_038211475.1 Terriglobales bacterium
GACGACTCGAAGTACACCGGATCCACTTCGCCGGCCTTCACGAACTCGAGAATCTCCATCGTCTTTGCGGTGCGCGGCTCGATTTTCTTGATCTCTTCCGGCTCCACCACGATGTACTCGTCTTTACGGAACTCGTAACCCTTCACGATCTCACTGCGCTCCACCACCTGGTTATCGGCGGGACAGTAGTATTGCTGCTTGACCCGCTGCAGGTCAGTGCGATGCAACATGTTGAACGAGATGCCGGAACTCCGCGCGCCGCTGAATAAACGCACCGGCATCGAGATCAGACCGAACGTCAGATGTCCCGACCAAACCGAAGAAGCCATAGTGTCGAACCTTGCTCTAGAAGATGAATTCGAAATTGAGATGCGCCCATGCGGGGCGCTGTTGTACCCCGCGATACCAGTGCAGGCATCGGGATGTTTAGTTTAGCCTAGAATGGCGAAAGTTCAGAGCACTTGAGTGACGGGGTAGCCTGGGTGATAGCACCACAGATGGTGCAGTCTCGGGAAGCAACCACAGGGAGTGTAGTTAGAAATCTGGTTCGCGGTTCACCGATTGAAATTTAGTAAAAGCGAAATTGAGTGCGATGAAACTCAGCGGGATGAAGTTCAGCGAGATGAAATTCAGCGGGATCAGATTTAGTGACATGAAGTTCGTGACATGAAATTTAGCGAGATGAAATGACGAGTTCCTGGTTTGGCATGGCGGAAGGATGGGCGGGGTCGGACCCCAAACGATGGCTATTGGCGGCCGCGATCACGCTTGCATTTGCAGTCGTCGGTCGAGGCGTTCGCGGAGTGAATGCCAGCGGTGCGATGGCTGGGGCTGTGGCGGCTTTCCTGATTCTGGCGAGCGTGGGATTGGGCGGATTCGCTGCGCTGGGATCGGTCTTCGCGTTGGCATCGGTGGCGACGCAACTGGGATACGATCAGAAACAAGCACTGGGTACGGCCGAAAGAAAAGATGGGCGTTCGGCAGGCCAGGTATTAGCAAATCTGGGAGTCGCGGCCGTCTGCGCGGTAGGATTCGCGGCGCTGGAAGGCCGAGTCTGGCTGGTCGCATCTATGGCAGCCTTAGCAGAAGCCGCGGCAGATACGGTGTCCAGCGAGTACGGACAGGCGCGGAGCGCGCGAGCGCGGCTCATCACCACCTGGAACGTGGTTCCGGCGGGAACCGATGGCGCGATCACGCTGGCTGGAACCTTGGCCGGTGTGATTGCGGCGGCGTTGGTGGCTACGGTCTGTGCCCTCACCGGAGTCATCCGGGCCCGAGAGTTCGGGGTCGTTATAGTCGCGGCGGTTGCGGGTTCGTTCGCAGACAGCTATCTGGGAGCGTTGGTCGAGCGACGGGGAACGCTGGGGAACAATGCGGTAAATTTGCTGAGCACTTTGGCGGCGGCGGGAGTGGCGGCGGCGCTGGCGCGAGCGCTGTGAGAAGCCATCGAGCAGCGAGGATCAGATGCGCCGCTTGAAGCGGTCCAGCAATGAATAGAGCACGACGCCGAAGATTGCATTGGCTACGGCCGATAAGATTTCGTGCAGCCAGTCCAAGCGCAAGGACTGTCCTACCAAGCCCGCCGCGATCAGAAAATAAACGCTCTTGTGTACCACGTAGAAGACCAGCGTCAGCAAAATGCGCGCGCCTGGGTTCTCAGAATCAATGCGGATGCCGAGCGACGACGCGCCGTAACCGACTACTGTCTTCGCAATGCCATAGACGCCCAGGGCTTGGTGGGTGAGCGCATCCTGAAACAAGCCGATGAAGGTGCCGGTCAGGAGCCCGGTGATAGGATTGCGGCGGGCCATGGCAAAAAAGATGGTCACCAACAGCGGCAAATCGAGCACGGAAAACCAACTCAGGCGCAACGGCAGCCAGGCTTGCAGAAAGATTGCGATCAGCGGGATGCCAAATGTGACCGGAGCACTAAAGCTGAACACCTCCACCTGCGCGCCAGATGTGGATGTGCGGGACACTAGCGAGGAGGATTCTCCGGAGACGGCTGCGGCTTAGCCGGTGGGATCGGCTTCTTGCTGCTCTCAGACGGACTCTTCGCGGACGACCCGTCTCCCGCGTTCGGTACGTCTTTCGACGGAACCGAGGGCAACCGCAGCGCCAGGATATCTATGGCACGCACCGGCCCGGCATCGCCGGGTTGCGCTTGCTTCTCCACCTTTTTGGTCACCACCAGTACCTCTTCCAGCTTGTTCAGATTGGCCGCGGGCCGAACATAAATACTGAGGAAGAGTTCCGCGCCTGGCTTCACCTTGGTCACCGTACCGACGGGCAGCCCTTTGACGAAAATTTGATCCCCCCCACTGGTCAACACTTTCTCTCCCACCGGCACTTGTTCGTCTGCCATGACGCGCTCGACCGTGATTTCCCCCGCCGCGGTCCCGCGCAGAACTCCCTGCAGCCGCGCCTTATCCAGAATCACTCCCACGCCGCTGCTGGGGTCGTCAATCAACAAAACCAGAGAAGTATAAGGAAATACGCGCAGAACCTTGCCCACAACCCCATCGAGCGTGATCACCGCCATGTCAGGCTTCAGTCCATCGCGGGCGCCCTTGTCAATGTACACAGAGTGCGATTGATCGCTGCCACTGGAGCCGATGACTTGCGCAGCCAGGGTCTCTGAGATGTATTGCTGACGAAATGCGAGCAGCGCCTGCAGCCGCTGGGCCTGATCGGCATCTTGCTTTAGGCGAGCCTGCTCAATGTGAAGTTGTTCGAGTTGCTGCTTCAGATTACGATTCTCGGCGCGCACGCCGCGCAGATACAAATAGTTGCGCCACAGGCCCGAGCTCGAGGTCTGCACCCATCCCAACCCCTTCTCCAGCGGAGTGACCGCATGCACGGCCCAAACGCGGATGAGCAACGACGATTCCGTATCCGTGGTTCGCTTGACCTGCACCCCAAGGCCAACCACCTGGGCGAACAAAATTCCGACCAGAACAATCAGGTTGCGATAGCGGCCAAGGACGGTTTCCATAAATACCAGTTGCCAGTTGTCAGTTGAGTGACAGGCCACATCTGCTGTTAATACAAGCAGCGCCTGAGCGAATCGAAACCCGAGCAGGTCCGGCGGGTGGCATCCGCGAGATGTAACATCGGGCACCCTACTCGATTGAAATCTTGCGCAGCAGCTTGAAGTCGCTAAGCATCTTGCCTGTGCCCATCACCACGCTGCACAGTGGGTCATCGGCGATGGCGACCGGCAGCCCCGTCTCTTCGCGAATGCGCTTGTCCAGGTTCTTCAACAGCGCGCCACCGCCGGTTAGCACAATGCCGCGATCGCTGATGTCGGCCGAGAGTTCAGGAGGCGTACGTTCCAGCGCAACCCGAATCGCGTTCATGATGGTGGATACTGATTCGGCGAGAGCTTCGCGAATCTCGCTGTCATCCACGGTGATGATCTTGGGCACGCCTTCAATCAGGTTGCGGCCTTTGATTTCGCAGGTCAGGGGCTTATCCAGCGGATACGCGCTGCCCACTTCCATCTTGATCCGTTCTGCGGTGCGCTCTCCAATCAGCAGATTATATTTCCGCTTGAGGTAATTCATGATGGCCTCATCCATCTGATTGCCGGCCATCCGCACCGAGCGCGAATAGACAATGCCGCTCAGCGATATCACCGCAATGTCCGTGGTGCCGCCGCCAATATCCACCACCATGTTGCCGCTGGGTTCTGTGATGGGCAGGCCTGCGCCAATCGCCGCCACCATCGCTTGCTCCACTAGATGCACTTCGCTGGCCTTAGCGCGATACGCCGAGTCCATGACTGCACGCTTTTCCACCTGCGTAATTTCTGATGGCACACCGATCACAATCCGGGGATGCACCAGCATCTTGCGGTTGTGCGCTTTCTGAATGAAGTAGTTCAACATCTTCTCGGTGATTCGGAAGTCGGCAATTACGCCATCCTTCATCGGGCGGATCGCGACGATGTTCCCCGGAGTGCGGCCCACCATCTCCTTCGCTTCTTTGCCCACCGCTTCCACTTCATTCGTATTCTTGTTGATGGCAACAATCGAAGGCTCGTTGACCACAATGCCCTTGCCCGCCGCAAACACCAGGGTGTTGGCGGTGCCCAGGTCTATGGCCAGATCGCTGGAGAACAAGCTGAAGAGCGAGCGGAAGTTGCGAAACGGAGAGGTTCCGTTGTGAAAACCGTTTGTCGCCATAAATAAAACTTCTTTCGCGAACCGATTCGGGCCAAAAGCCTGAAAGCAATAAGGTTATGAGTGTGTGCGTGGGGATGTGGCCCTGCGGTCATTCTAAAGGAAAACTCATCAGCACGCTGTTTATTCCGCCGCCCCCCCCCCTCGCGCGGAATCCAGTTCGCTCCGTCACCCACCATCACTTGCCGCCCCGAAGGCCCGGTTGTAGCATGGAATGTCTGCTATTTTCAGGAGGAATTCATGGCTACCGATACTCTGGCAAGCACGGCCGTCACTGGCTCCGGGACCACGAAGGTATATAAAAATTTTATTGATGGCGAGTGGGTCGAGTCCTCGACCGGCGAAACCTTTGAAAACCGCAACCCTGCCGATACCCGCGATGTAGTCGGCATCTTTCAGAAATCGGGCAAGGCCGATGTCGATACCGCTATCGAAGCCGCCCAGCGAGCATACGTCAAGTGGCGCATGGTGCCGGCTCCCAAACGCGCCGAAATCGTTTTTCGCGCCGCCGAAATGTTGCTCGAGCGCAAAGAACAGTACGCCCGTGACATGACCCGCGAGATGGGCAAGGTGATCAAAGAAACTCGCGGCGATACTCAGGAAGCCATTGACACTGCCTATTACATGGCGGGCGAGGGCCGCCGCATGTTCGGTCCCACTACGCCCTCCGAACTGCCCAACAAATTTGCCATGGCCGTGCGCAACCCGCTTGGCGTTTGCGCCATGATTACGCCGTGGAATTTTCCCATGGCCATCCCGTCATGGAAGCTGCTGCCCGCCATCGTGTGCGGCAACACTTGCGTGATTAAGCCGGCCCAAGACACGCCGCTCTCCACCTACAATCTGGTGCAGACGCTTAGCGATGCCGGCGTGCCGCACGGCGTCATCAACATCGTCAGCGGATTTGGCTCGAAGATTGGCGCGCCTCTGATGGAACACCCACTGGTGCGTGCAATTTCACTCACCGGCTCCACTGAGGTGGGCCGCATTGTCGGCACCGCCGCCGCTAAGAACTTCAAGCATTGCTCGCTGGAACTCGGGGGCAAAAATCCCATGATCGTGCTTGATGACGCAAACCTCGATCTAGCCCTCGACGGCGGCCTGTGGGGCGGCTTTGGCACCACTGGCCAGCGTTGCACGGCCACCAGCCGCATCATCGTGCAGAAGGGTGTGTACAACGAATTTGTCGACCGATACGTGGAGCGCGCCAAGAAGCTTAGGGTCGGCAACGGCCTGGACGAAAACGTCGAGATGGGTCCTGCCGTCAATGAATCCCAGATGAAGACTGATCTGGATTACGTTGAAATTGGCAAGTCGGAGGGTGCCAATCTGCTTTGTGGCGGCAACCGCCTCGACCAGGGCGACTACAAATACGGTTGGTTCCTGGAGCCCACGGTGTTCGGAGACGTCGATCCCAAGATGCGCATTGCCCAGGAAGAAATCTTTGGCCCGGTGGTTTCCATCATTCCTTGCGATGACCTGGACCAAGCCATCGAGATCGCGAATGACATCGAGTACGGCCTGTCGTCCGCGCTCTACACCAAAGACGTGAACAAGGCATTCCGTGCCATGCGCGATCTTTACGCGGGCATCACTTACATCAACGCTCCCACCATCGGCGCGGAAGTGCACCTGCCCTTCGGCGGCGTGAAGGCTACCGGCAACGGGCATCGTGAGGGCGGCATCGGCGCAATTGATTTCTACACCGAATGGAAATCCATTTACGTGGATTATTCCGACACTCTGCAACGCGCCCAGATCGACAACGCCGACTAGCGCGCGCTGGCAGTTTCCGCGACACTTTTCCGCCGTCAGGCCTGGACTCTGGCGGCGGATTTTATTCCTTCGCTCAAGGCAACACACGCCGTCGCCACAGCCTTTAGTACCCAGCCTTTAGTACAATGAACTTTGTTCGCCGGAGCTGCCATGCCCGTCACGCAATCCCGTGAAATCCTTGCTGCGTCCCGCCTCGACAATGTCCGGTATGCCATCCGTGACTTGGCCTGCATCGCCGACGAAGTCACCCAGCAGGGTCACACCATCCTGCCTCTAAACATCGGCGACCCCATCACCTTCGACTTCGAAACCCCCGTGCATTTAATTGAGGCCGTCTATCGCGCCATGAAGGATGGCAGGAACGGCTACGCTCCCTCGCCGGGCATTCCCGAAGCGCTGACCGCGATTCGAGGCGAGGCCGCCCGCAAGGGCATCACCTCACTGCAAGACGTGTTTGTGACCTCCGGGGTCAGCGAGACGGTGGACATCTGTCTTGCCGCTCTGGTCAACCCGGGCGAGAACATCCTGACCCCGTGCCCCGATTACCCGCTCTACTCCGCCGTCCTCGCCAAGCTCGGCATTGAGCTCAACGCCTATTATCTGAACGAAGAGGACGGCTGGCAGCCCGACCTGGAAGACATCAAGCGCAAGATTACCCCCCGGACGCGTGGCATCGTGCTGATCAACCCCAACAATCCGACAGGCTCGGTCTGTAACCGGCGGATGCTGGAGCAGATCGCCGGCTTGGCGCGGCAGCACAACCTCGTGATTTTCGCCGACGAGATTTACGACAAGCTGATTCTGGATGACGACCAGCACATCTCAATCGCTGCGGTTGCGCCCGACGTGCCGGTGGTGACCTTCGGCGGGCTGTCGAAGAATTATTTGGCTCCGGGCTGGCGCATCGGATGGGGAATGGTGAGCGGCGAGGCAGCCCAGGTGCAGCCTTATCTTGAAGGCGTCCACCGCTTACTGCGGGCTCGCCTGTGCGCCAACCATCCCGAGCAGTATGCCATTCAGCCCGCGCTGGAGGGGCCACAGGACCACCTGCCCGAAGTCATCCGCAAGATGCGCGCGCGGAGGGACTTGACGGTGGCTTGGTGCAACTCCACGCCGCGAGTAAGCTGCGTAGCACCGCGCGGAGCCTTCTACGCCTACCCCAAACTGGATATCCCGGAAGAGGATGGTGTCTTCGTGCGCGAATTAGTGCGGCAAAAGTATGTGCTCGTAGTCCACGGCTCAGGATTTGGGCAGCGACCCGGAACCAAACACTTCCGCATCGTCTTTTTGCCCAACGAAAAGATTCTTAGTGCCGCCTACGCCGCGATTGGCGACTTCCTGCGCGAACGCTATTCCTAAAACATCTTCAGCCTTGTCGTCCTGAGCGGAAGCGGAAGGACCTGCTTCGTGTAACACCCTCCAACCGTGTCGTCCTGATCGCAGCGAAGGACCTGCTGCGAGTTGCCGGCCCACTCTCCCCCCAATTGGCGATCAGCCAGTGTGCCGTCAAGCACCCGTCTCTGCCCAATAAAAAAGAGGAGGGCCGAAGCCCTCCTTTTAACCGATCGTACTGGTTGATCTAGAACACAAACTTCAGATACAGCTGGGTCGCTCGCGCGTTGCCGGCGAACGTGATTTCAGGTTTGTTGAATTGGCTGGACCCGGGAATCAGGTAGTTCCTGGCGGTCGTGTTGCTAACCGAGAGAACGTCGTTGACTGAGCCAGGAATGAACTGCGGATGGTTCAACACGTTGAAGAACTGAGCACCGAATTCCATCTTCAGGCGTTCGGTGAACGAGAACTTCTTGGTGGCTGTGATATCCCAGTTGTTGATGGGCCGCAGCGACAAGGTGTTGCGGCTGGAAGTTGCCAGCGCGCCAGCGCGACCACGGATGAAGTAGGCCGTCGGGTCGTTGGCGACGTAGGCAACCACATCTCCAGCAGTGTTTGTCAGAGCGGTGGAGTCCGTGCCCGTGCCGCGGATGCCGGCAGGGTTGATGATGACACGGTCGCCAGCGTTGTCAGTGTTGAGATTCACGTCGCGTCCGCTCTGCACCGAACCAAATCCGCCGGTTTCGTATGTGTACACCGGTGCAAACTGGATGTTGCCAACCAGGTTGCGGAGGAAGTAGTTCGAGCTCTTCTGGAACCACGGGGCATCGTAAATCGTGGTCACAGTCAAGCGATGACGGTGGTCAAGAGCCGAGTTGCCGCGTTCCGAACGCAGGTCGCGGAAATTCTGTGGCCGGCGCGGGTTGACAATTGTAGAGAAGAAATCAGCCGTGCTGTCGTCAATGTTGTGGCTGAAAGTGTAAGCCGCCTGGAATTGCAGACCGTTGGAGAAGCGGCGGTTCAACTGCGTTGACAGACCGTGGTAGGTGGAGGAGCCGTAAGGTAGGAAGCCCACGATCTCGCTAAAGAACCCGTTGTTCAGGAAGTTCTGGTCAAAGAACGCCCCGTTGTTGAATTGATCCACTAACCCCGTACCGGCTGCGTTGGTAAGGGAGGTGGTCAGCGAATCCAGCGTGGCCTGCGAAGGTGCGGTCACGTAGGTCGGCAGGAAGTTGGTCGGCGTAACCGTATCTACGATGTTGATACGATTCTGCACATTGAGGTGTACCCCGCGCGTCCCTACATAGCGGATTTCCGCTGTGTAGTTCGAAGCGAAGGTATGCTGCACTCCAATGTTCCACTGGATGGCATAGGGATATTTCACTTTGTTGGGCAGGAAGCTCGATGTGTTGGCACGAGCCGTGGCCTGATCCAAAATCGTGATACCCGTCTGGCCGGTATTCGGAATGCCACCGCTGGCCAGGAAGTTGCTGGTCGGGCAACCGAGGCCGCCCGGGCAATCCACCGTCGAACCAAACTGCGGAGGACGCGACAGGACGCCGATGTTGTCATACAGCACATCGTAGCCAATACCGAAACCACCGCGAATAGCAGTGTTACCCTTGGTGCCCGGCGAGTAGGCGAAGCCCACGCGAGGAGCAAAGTTTTTCTTGGGCGCCTGCGGTGACCCGAAGGTGATCAGTCCAGGCACATTGGCAACCGAATTGATGCTCTGCTGCGTCCAGCCAAACGGCGTGCTGGTGTATTCGTAGCGCAGGCCCAGGTTCAGAGTCAGGTTGTTGCTGACTTTGTAGATGTCATTGACATAGCCGTAGATGGCATATTGATCGCCGCTATAGCCGCTGGTGCCAAAACTGCGTTCGAAGAACCCCGTAGTTGGAGTGGGCGCGACGTCATTGACATAGTCGCTGAGGACGTTGTACTGATAGTCGCCGCGAGACCGTTGAATGAACTTCTGTGGCGAGATGTACTTGCGGCCTTCAATCCCGAACTTCAGGGAGTGATTGCCCTTGACCCAAGTCAGGTTGTCGGTCGCCGAATAGAAATTCTGGTTGGCGAACTGGGGCGCGTTGCCATCCGGACCTACGTTCAAGCCGTTGAGGTCGAAGATGGTGATGTTGGGGAACTGGTCCAAGCCGGGGAACGTAAAGTTGGGAACGGGGAAATTCTGTTCCAGACGGTGAAACCCAACCCGCAGTTCATTGTTAACCAGCGGAGTGAAAGCGTGGTATTCGCTAATGGAAGCAAGGTGAGCCGGTATTCTTAACGGGCTGTAGAAAATCGGCAACGTTGCTGCGATATCAATGGTCTGGGACTTGTTGTAGATATACCGGCCTCTGACCTGGTCTTTGTCATTCGGAGTCCAGTCGACGGAGGTGACCAGAGTGGTGAAGTTGGTGAAGTTGGGTGCCTGGATGGGAAGAATACCAACCTCAACACATGTGCCAGTCGGCGGACCGCCGTTGATCGGCACGAAACCAGCCGGACAACCTGAGCCGGCAGCGGGGCAGTTTCCGTCGGTAATGTCATTGGCCGAGCAGGCGGCGGGTGCAACTGCGTACTTCTGCAATTGGGAGACGTTCGTCTGGTTGATGGCGGAACCCAGCGCGTTCAGCGTGGCGTAGCCACCGGCAGTGGGCGCCAGATTTGCAGCGGCCGGAGTGCTGGCCTGCCCAATCGGGTTGTACTCGTAATTCACAAAGAAGAACAGCTTGTTTTTGAAGATGGGGCCACCGATTTGGCCGCCGAAACGGTTGTTGTCGTAGCGCGACTGCGTGCTGCTCTGCAGCCTCACGGACGGGTCAAATGCGTTCAGATTCCGGTTACGGAAATATTCGTACAACCGGCCATGGAACTGGTTGGTTCCGTTGATCACACTGGTGTTGAACTGACCGCCAGTCGAGTGTCCGAACTCCGGGCTGAACTGGTTTTGCAGAATCGAGAAGCTCTGCACCGCGTCATTCGGGATGCTCAATTGCGGACCGGTCACGCCCTTGTCGTTGTTGTCCAGACCTTCAATGGTGAAGTTGTTGTTGCGGGGACGCTGGCCGCCAACTGACGGGCCGGATCCAGCACCCAGTGCGCCCGTGCTGGACACGCCAGCCTGCAGCAGCGAGAGGTTCAGGACGCCTGCACCAATGGATGCGGTCGGCAGATCCTGCGCTTCCTTTTCGGTATAGACGGATTCTACCTGCGCCGTGGTGGTGTCAATGGGAGGAAGACCGGCGGCGACTTCCACCGTCTCGCTAATCTTTCCAATTTCCAGCACGATGTTGCCGGTCGAGGTCTTGTTCAACTCAACCGCAAAATGTGAAATGCTCGTGGTGTTGAAATTCGCAGACGAAGCCGTCAACGTATAGTTGCCCGGGATCAGGTTGATCAAGTGGTATTCGCCGTGGGTGTTGGTCGTACCGGTGTTTTTGACGCCGGTCGCTTCGTTGGTGGCGGTAATAGTTGCATTTGCCACAACGGCACCGGTCTTGTCATACACCGTGCCGACCACGTCGCCGCTGGTCGCCTGTCCGAACGCCGCGACCGAAGCCAGAAGGGCCACTGTCAGTACGGCGATGACGGTCAGGAATCCGGACCTGGTAAAGGCTCGATTCATAGTTTCTTTCTCCTTGAAAACGGTTTGCATCGATTTTTTCTAAATCCTTGGGGTCAAACGGTGTTCTCATCCGACCCAAAATGACGGATGTACTCTGCACTCTCATGTGCAACTGCCATTCCAAACAGCCGTCGGCTAAGTGGCTTGTTTTCAGTAAGTTATTTAATAGTTTCCGACGTCAATCCGCAATTGCGGAGATTGCAGCTGGTGAAATATACGGAATTTAATAGATCGACCTTTTCCACAGTTTTGGCCTTAAGTTGGGCTTCACAACCGGAGCTGTTGGCATCGAAACCGAGCCGCCGATGCCAGAAAAACCAGCGACGAAATGCGGACCCGCGAATTCTCTTCGAACGCCCGGAGCAATCCGTCTTTCCATGCCCGACCCAGTCCCGACCCAGTCCCGACCTAGTGCCCGACCTAGTGCCCGAAAAGCGTGTAGTGGTAACTGGATCCCATCAGAAACAGCATGGGAATGGACAGGTAGAAATTGGTGCGCGACGCCAAAAACGCCTGTCGCGCCAGCACCGCCGCGTTGGCCGGAGGCGAACCCGCGATCACGCCTCGGATGATTTTCTTGTTGTTGCGCCAGATGATGCCCCATACATTGAGCATCATGAACAGGCCCATCCCGCCGCCCACTCCGATTGCGAGCACATGATTGTCATCTTGCCCGACTGGGGTGTAGGTCACGAACAGCCAGCTCGCCGCGAGCATGAGCACCGTCACCATCGCCACCAGCAGCCACGGATTCGGCGTGCGCAACACCATTGGGTAATAGACCGCCCATGCCACGCACCAGATCAGTAGAAACAGACCGATCGTGCCCAAGGGAGTGGCCGGGGGCTCCATACGTCGGGCTGCGGCGCCGACGTAGATCTGCGCCCAATACCAAAAACCAACAAACACCGTGACCAGCGCACTCCAGCGGAACCAGTTGAGCGCCGGTAAGGTGAGGTTCTGAAAAATCTTGGGCTTGCTGGCGGCGTCCACCGTCTTCATGAACGGGACGTTGATGATGTTGAAGAAATACAACAAGCCAATCCAGGTAATTCCAGCGAGAAAGTGGATCCAGCGGAGCAGGATGGCCAGATTTTCGGTTCCAGTGTGTGTGGGCATGGACCACGCGGCAAAAGCAATCATCGTCGTTCCTCCGGGGGAATGGGGTACAGACTGAACGTGAATCACGAAATGGCTGCGCTCTCCGAGCCAGACAGGCGCGGTTCGGGAGCGCGAACTGAATGTCGCGCCATGCTTTCACTGCCGCCAGAAGATGTCAACCCGCCATCCTTGCTAAGCGCAAGTTTGGCCAACGCGATTGGCAGCGACGCCGTGCCGCCACGAATAGGAAAATATGCGGTCAAGCTGTTTACGATTGAAAACTCTATCGCAAACCCGTATCTTACTAAGGGCTGGAGGGATGCGCCCAACATTCCAGTCAAGAGCAACGGGGAAGAACGGCCTGGCAGGGGTCGCTCCCGGATATAGAACTCCCCCCAAATCAGGTTCTGCCGGGCGCAACATTCGTTCTTGCAGGTGGCTCCAAGGAGATCGGCACCATGGAAAGCAAGCCGACACAGAGTATTCAGGACTCGTTTCTCAACACGGCCCGAAAAGAACGTCACAACATCACCATCTACCTGATCAGCGGGGTCAAGCTCACGGGGCGCATCCGCTCATTTGACAAGTACTCCGTAGTGCTCGAAACCGGAAACCAGGAACAGCTGATCTTCAAGCACGCGATTTCAACCGTAGTCACCATTCGGGCGGCTCACATCCCGCACTTCGACGGGCGGCCCGTAGCGGCGCAGGCGACGCCCACTGCAGAGACGGCGCCAGCGGCCGTCGCCACCACCGAGGACTAAGGCATTTCCAGGGTGCGTTCGAGTTCGCTCACGGGAAAAAAAACTGCCGGCAGTCGCACCGTCGAGGTGAGGCAGCCGGGAGGAGAGCGCGCGTTCCTGGTAGGGGTGGAGTACAGCACGCGCCGCCGCCGTAGTCCAGGCGTCCCTGCCGGTGCGCAAGCTGCGCGCGATCAGGTGACCGCCACCCTTCCCCCCAGCGCTCCGGAATTTTCGGCCGAAGAGTCTCTTGACGAGCTGCGTTCGCTGGCCTCCAGCGCGGGTGCCATTGTGGTGGGCGAGTTTCTGCAGCACCGGGACCGTCCCGATCCCGCCACATTGATTGGCAGCGGCAAGTTGGAAGAGATCGCCGGAGCGGCCGCCTCAGTCGATGCCGATTTGATTTTGTTTGACCACGATCTCACTGCATCCCAGCAGCGCAACATCGAGGGGGAGATCAAGCGCCGCGTCATCGACCGCACCCAGCTGATTCTCGACATTTTCGCCAAACACGCCCGCACCCGGGAAGGCCAGTTGCAGGTGGAGCTGGCACAACTGGATTACATGCTGCCCCGTCTGGCCGGGCGCGGCATAGAAATGTCACAGCTCGGCGGCGGCATCGGCACCCGCGGCCCCGGCGAAACCCAGATCGAGACCGACAAGCGGAAAATCTATCGCCGCATCCGGCAAGTGAAGAAGCAGTTGGAGGATGTACGGCGGATTCGCGCCCAGCAGCGCCAGCGTCGCGAGTCCGTACCAGTGGCCACCATCGCTCTGGTCGGTTATACCAACGCTGGCAAGTCCACGCTTTTCAACAAATTGACTCAAGCCAACGTGCTCGCCTCGTCACGCATGTTTGCGACCCTCGATCCCACCATCCGCGCCGTGGAATTACCCTCACGCCGCATGGTGCTGCTGTCCGATACTGTGGGATTCATTCGCAATCTGCCCCACACCCTGGTGTCGGCGTTCCGGGCCACCCTCGAAGAAGTTCAACGCGCCGCGCTGGTGCTGCAGGTCTCAGACGCCAGCAGCCCAATTTCCGTGGAACAAGATGCCCAAGTCGATCGCGTGCTCAAGGAATTGGAAGCTGACAACAAGCCCCGCTTGCGAGTGATGAACAAGACCGACCTGCTCGAAACTCGCCAGCAGGAGGCCCTACGCGATGACGCCGAAACGGTTCATGTGTCGGCCACCAAGGGTACGGGCATCAGCACTCTGCTGGAGCGAATTGACCAGATGCTCGAGGAAGACCGACCAGTACGGATGACGCTGCGCATCCCCCAGAAGGAAGGCAAAGCGCTCGCCCTGCTCGCCGCAAAATCGCGCGTGTTGTCCAGGGCTTACAAAGACGGCTCAGTGGAACTGGAAGCGGACGTACCCGCTTCTGTGGCAAGAAGGGTGAGGCAGTGGAAGGTGGAGTAACTTCAGAATCTGCTCTTTTGAACAGCTGCTCGCCTGGCGGGCAAGCAAAAATGGGCCGCCAGCCAAGAAGCGGTGACTGTTTCCTTGGCTATCGGCCCATTCGACCCTGAACTGGATCAATGGTGGTATCTTTATGTTAATCTTCTGAGCGGGAAAGTCAAGGAAAATTGAAGCTTTAGACAGCCCCAAATCGCAGTTTTAAGCAGTCCCAAATTGGGCCATGCAAGAACTCCCAAATTGGGAAATCAAATGGCTCCCGATTTCCCCGTCAGCGCCTCGGCTTTGTTGACAGCACAGCCTTGGGGATGATATTTTCATTAGTTTTCTAGCCCTCATTACTTCCGTTCTATCTGCTACTCCATGACTGAGACGCTCCATCAACTAGGCGGATTACTGCTCGGCGCAGTGCCCACGGTCATCCTGTTGGCGCTGTTGTTCGGACTCTACTCGGTGATCCTGCACAATCCTCTGGCCAAAGTGCTGGCCCAGAGGCATGGTCAAACCGAAGGCGCGGTCGAGCAGGCACGGGCCGACGTCGCTCAGGCCGAAGCCAAGACCGCCGAGTACGAACAACGCATCCGGGAAGCACGGCTCGCGGTATTCAAGAGCCAGGAGGCTCGCCGCCAGCAAGCCTTGCAGGCTCGAGCCTCTGCGGTGGCAGAAGCTCGCAGCCAAGCCCAGCGTCAGGTGAAAGAGGCGCGTGCCGTACTGGACCAGGAAAAAGTCGCCGCTCAAGACGGCCTGCAACAAGAAGTTTCCAAACTGGCCACCTCCATCATCGAGTCTGTGCTGCGACCGGCTGCCCCAACCCAGACGGGAGGCCCCCGGTGAAGTCGTTGCGGCGCGCAATTCCCTCGTTCTTTCTGCTGGCGAGTATCTCAATTTTGTTGGTCGCAGTTCGCCCAACTTTTGCCCAGGACAATGCTGCGCAGCCCCCAGCGTCAGCCTCGACAGCCGACCAGCCCGGCGATTCGGGAAAAAATGCTGAAGCGGCCTCAGAATCAACGGCAAAACCAAACGCCGCTGAAGCCGAGGCCCAGGACGAAACCGCTAAATTCAAACATTCTGCCGCAGTCAAATTCTTGTCGCGGGTGACCGGGCTATCGCTGGACGCCGCGTACTGGCTGGCCGTACTGATCAATTTCGCCATTGTCGCTGGAGCGATTGGCTGGGCGCTGCGCAAGCAGTTGCCGGGCGCCTTCCGCGGCCGCACTGAGGGCATTCAGAAAGCCATGCAGGAAGCACGTCTCGCCAGCGAAGAAGCGAATCGCAGGCTGGTGGACGTAGAAGCGCGCCTCGCAAAGTTGGGGGCCGAAATCAACCAGATGCAAGCCTCTTCCGAAAAAGACGCCCTCGCCGAAGAGGCGCGGATCATGACTGCTGCGGAAGACAATAAGCGCAAGATTGTAGATGCCGCCGGACAGGAAATTGCCGCCGCCGCCAAACAAGCGCAGCGCGAATTGAAGTCGTTCGCCGCCAATCTGGCCGTGGACCTGGCTCAGAAACAGATTCACGTCGATGCCGCGACCGACCAGAATCTGGTGCGCGATTTTGCCGGACACCTCGCCCGAAGCGGGACTGGGGAGGAGAAAAACTAAGTCATGGCCTCAGTCAGCAACACTTACGCGCGCGCGTTTGCGGATGTTGTGGGCACCAGTCGCCTCAACTCGGGCGAAATCCTGCAGCAGTTGCGCGGCGTTGCGGGCATGATCAGCGAGAACGCCGAGCTGCGCCGAGTGCT
Organism: Terriglobales bacterium; assembly: GCA_038211475.1. GTDB lineage: Bacteria > Acidobacteriota > Terriglobia > Terriglobales > Acidobacteriaceae > JANYBT01. The sequence goes on from JBBQVN010000013.1 coordinate 15,928, forward strand.
GGAAAATCCAGCCATCCCGGCGAGCCAGAAGCGCGGACTGCTGGAGGCCATCGTGGAACGGGAAGGCATTTCTCCCGCGGTGCGTAATTTCCTAGCCATCTTGATTGACCACCGCCGAGTGCATTTCTTGAATGACATCATCCGGCAATTCGAAACCGAAGTGAACTTGCGCATGGGTTTTGCCGAAGCGCAGGTGACCAGCGCGCGGGAGTTAAGCGCTGCAGAGAAGGCAGAATTGGAAGGCCGGATCTACCAGATGACGGGAAAATCCGTGAAGGCAACTTATGCCGGCGATGCTTCCCTGCTGGGCGGCGCAGTGGTAAGGATTGGCAGCACAATTTACGACGGTTCGGTGAAGGGACAGTTGGACAAGATGCGGGAACGGCTGACCGGAAATTAGTTTCTACGGTGGCTTCACCCACACGTCCTTGAGAATTTCGAAGACATTTTTGAAAACGCGTACGGCGGAAAGCTGAGAGCGGAATTATGGCGCAAATCAAAGCAAACGAAATCACGCAACTGATTCGCGAGCAGATCGCAAATTACGAAACCAAGATCGCCGTGGACGAAGTAGGTACGGTCATTGCGCTGGGCGATGGAATTGCCCGTATCTATGGCCTCGACAAAGTCATGGCGGGCGAACTGCTGGAGTTTCCGCATGGCGTTGCCGGCATCGCCATGAACCTGGAAGAAGATCAGGTGGGCGCGGTCGTGCTCGGCGAATACACAGAAATCAAAGAAGGCGACGAGGTCAAGCGCACTGGCCGCATCATGAGCGTCCCCGTCGGCGATGCCATGATCGGGCGCGTGGTGAATTCGCTCGGCCAGCCCATCGACGACAAGGGACCCATCGCAACCGACCAATTCATCCCCTTGGAACGTCTGGCGCCGGGCGTCATTGACCGGCAACCGGTGCGCGAACCGATGGCCACTGGACTGAAAGCCATCGACAGCATGATTCCCATCGGACGTGGCCAGCGCGAGTTGATCATTGGCGACCGACAGACCGGAAAGACCGCGGTGGTGCTCGACACCATCATCAACAACAAGGGCAACAACCTGATCTGTATTTACAACGCCATTGGACAGAAGCGCTCGTCCATCGCGCAGGTAGTGAAAATTCTGGAAGACGCAGGGGCCATGGAGTACACCATCGTGGTGGCGGCATCGGCCTCCGAGCCCGCCCCCATGCAGTACATCTCGCCCTACGCCGCATGCGCGATGGGCGAATACTTCCGCGACAACGGGCGGCACGCACTGGTGATTTACGACGATCTCTCCAAGCATGCCGCCTCCTACCGCGAAATTTCGCTCCTGTTGCGGCGGCCACCGGGACGCGAGGCTTATCCCGGCGACGTGTTCTACCTTCACTCGCGCTTGCTGGAGCGCGCCTCCAAGGTCAGCGACAAGCTGGGCGGCGGCTCGCTCACCGCGCTGCCGGTGATTGAAACCCAGGCGGGCGACGTCTCGGCGTACATCCCAACCAACGTGATTTCGATTACCGATGGTCAAATTTATCTGGAAACCGACTTGTTCAACCAGGGCGTCCGGCCGGCGGTGAACGTGGGACTTTCGGTGAGCCGGGTTGGCGGCAGCGCGCAGATCAAGGCCATGCGGCAGGTCGCGGGCAGCTTGAAGCTGGAACTGGCGCAGTTCCGCGAACTGGCGGCGTTTGCGGGCTTTGGAAGCGATCTCGATAAGGCCACGCAGGCGCAGTTGAATCGCGGTCAGCGGCTGGTGGAGATCTTGAAGCAGGGTCAGTTCTCTCCCTTGCCTTTCTCCAAGCAAATTTTGATTATTTTCGCCGGAACCAGCGGCGCACTCGATGATCTGGCAGTCTCGAAAGTCCGCGAGTTTGAGTTGGGCCTCTACCAGTATGCCGACACCGCAGGCGCTCAAATTCTCAACACCATCATGGAGAAAAAGATTCTCGATGACGACCTGAAGGCGCAGATGTCCAAGTTGATCAAGGAATTCAAAGAACAGTTTGTGGCGCAGCAAGCGAAATAGCGGAACCGCATGGCAAACATACTGGATATCCGACGTCGCATCCGCAGCGTGACCAACACGCGGCAGATCACCAAGGCCATGAAAATGGTCTCGGCGGCGAAGTTGCGCCGCGCCCAAGAGCGGGCTCTGGCAGCGCGTCCCTATGCGCAGATGTTGCTCAATGTGCTCAAGTCCCTGGTGTCGCGCGCGGAAATCTACGATCCTGAGACCGGCGAGCCCCGACATCCCCTGCTGGCCAAACGTGACGAGCGCAACATCCTGCTGATCGTGGTCACCGGCGACAAGGGGTTGGCCGGCGCCTTCAATTCGAACATCTTGAAAGCGGCGATGCAGTTTTTGGCCGCGAAGGCGGGAAAGAACATTGAGATCGAGGCTATCGGCCGCAGGGGGCGCGACTTTCTCGGCCGACGGTTCGCTGCCGCCGCGCCTCGGATGGCGGATTCACAAGCGCCCGCTGCCACCAGCGTGATTCACGAGCAGGTGGGCGTACTGGGCAAGTTGGACTACTCCTTGGCGAGCGGAACGGCCGACCGCGTCATCCAGCGTTACGCCGACGGCGACATCGATGCGGTTTACTTGCTCTATAACGAATTCAAGTCGGTCATTGCGCAACGCCTCATCGTGGAGCAACTGCTGCCCATCTCCGAAATTGGCGTAGTGGACGTGCAGCAGGCCACCGAGTTGACACAGAAGGAAAGAAAACAAGCACAGGAAGCAGCCAAAAAGGCGGGGGTTGGCATGCGTCCGCCAGACACCCACGACGTGGACGAAGCCGCCGCGCATTTTGCCACCGCTGAAGTGGACTACATCTACGAACAGCCGGCCGGCGAGTTGTTTAGTTCCCTGATGCCGAAATATGTGGGGATTCAGATCTTCCATGCGCTGCAGGAGTCGGTGGCGGCCGAACATGCCGCCCGCATGACCGCGATGGAAGCCGCTACCAGCAACGCAACCGACATGATTGATTCACTTACCCTGGTAATGAACCGTGCCAGGCAGGCAAAGATCACCAAAGAGATTATTGAGATTGTCAGTGGGGCGGCAGCCGCTCAGTAGAAGCAGTTGTTTTAGGTTTCCAGTTTCTTGAGGTTCAGGGTCGCTGCAAGCACTCAACCCCTGACCTCGAATCCGGAAACTTGCAACTCGAAAATGAGAACTACTTATGGCACAGAATATCGGACACGTGATTCAGATCGCAGGTCCCGCCGTGGACGTGCAGTTTTCCCAGGGGGAGTTGCCCCCGATTTTTCAAGCCTTGCGCGTGGTTAGCGAAGGCTTCCAGGTCCCCACGCCCATCGACGTGACCCTGGAAGTCCAGCAGCATCTGGGCGAAGGCCGAGTGCGCTGCGTCGCCATGAAGCCCACCGACGGCATGGTGCGGGGCATGCAGGCCCTGGATCTGGGCGGCCCCATCTCAGTGCCGGTAGGCAAAGGCACGCTGGGCCGGGTCATGAACGTGCTCGGCGAACCGGTGGACGAACTGGGTCCCATCGAGCACACCATGACCTCGCCCATTCACCGTCTGGCTCCGGCTTTCGCCGAACAATCCACCACCGCCGAGATGTTTGAGACCGGCGTGAAAGTGGTGGATTTGATCCAGCCCTTCCTGAAGGGCGGCAAGATCGGCTTGTTCGGCGGGGCCGGCGTGGGCAAGACCGTCGTCATCATGGAGTTGATCAACAACGTCGCCAAGCAGCACGGCGGCTACTCGGTGTTTGCGGGCGTCGGCGAACGCACCCGTGAAGGCAACGACTTGTGGTTGGAAATGAGCGAGTCGGGGGTCATCAAGCCGGGCGATCCCACAAAATCAAAAGCCGCCCTCATTTATGGCCAGATGACCGAGCCTCCCGGAGCACGTTTGCGAGTGGCGCTGTCAGCCCTCACCGTCGCGGAATACTTTCGCGACGTCGAAGGTTCTGACACCCTGCTCTTTATCGACAACATCTTCCGTTTCACCCAGGCGGGTTCGGAAGTCTCGGCGTTGCTCGGCCGCATGCCGAGCGCGGTTGGCTATCAGCCCAACCTGGCCACCGAAATGGGCGAACTGCAGGAGCGCATTACTTCCACTAAAAAAGGTTCGGTCACCTCCGTCCAGGCCATTTACGTCCCAGCGGATGATTTAACCGATCCGGCGCCGGCAACCACCTTCGCTCACCTCGACGCCACCACTGTGCTGTCGCGCGCCCTGACTGAGATCGGTATCTATCCGGCGGTCGACCCCCTGGCGTCCACTTCGCGCATTTTGGACCCGCGCATCGTCGGCCAGGATCATTACGACGTGGCGCAAATGGTGAAGAAGACGCTTCAGACCTACAAAGACTTGCAAGACATCATCGCCATTCTGGGCATCGACGAGTTGAGCGAAGACCAGAAAGTAGCGGTGGCCCGAGCCCGCAAAATCCAGAAGTTCCTGTCGCAGCCCTTCTTCGTGGCCGAACAGTTTACCGGCACTCCCGGGCGGTATGTGAAAATTGCCGACACCGTGAAGGGCTTCCGCGGTATCGTCGAAGGCAAGTATGACGACATCCCCGAGCAGGCCTTCTACATGAAGGGCACCATGGATGAAGTGCTGGAGTCGGCGGAGAAGATGAAGCAGACGGCGTAACAGACTGTCCGCTCTGGGTTCGAGCGGATGCGATGCGACCTGATATGGCAGATACTTTTCAACTCGAGATCGTCACGCCTGAAAAAACGGTGGTGAAAGACGTGGCCGAGGAAGCGCAAATCCCGGGCAAGAACGGGTATCTCGGAATCCTTCCCGGACATGCGCCGCTGATCACCGAACTGGCCATTGGTGAAATCACTTACCGGATGGACGGGATCACCCACCGGCTCGCGGTGGCGTGGGGTTTTGCCGAAGTGCTGCCTGACAAGGTCACGATTCTGGCTGAAACCGCGGAGCGAGCCGACGAGATTGATGTCGACCGCGCCCAAAAGGCCAAAGAACGAGCTCAGAAACTTTTGCTTAGCGTCGATCCCGCTGTCGATTACAATCGCGCCGAAGCCGCGCTAGGCCGGGCCGAGACTCGCTTGGAAGTCGCTAACCAGCAATCTTCCAGGAAGCAATAGCTCGCAAACCGACGAGTTCCCAAGTGCGCGCCTCATCGATTCGGCCCGTACCGCACTAGGACCTCGACAGCGCTCCATCAATCGAAGCCGCGCCCGACCCTCGCAACATGAGCACAGTCGTGATCGCCAACACCAGCAGGTGGTACTCAAATCCCTCGCCCTTCTGCAGGCCAGTCCAATTCATGAACAGACCGTTGCGGAGATGGACCGTAAAGATAGCGCCCAGCATGATGCAGGTGATTCCGAACGCGGCAATGCGCGAGAGCAAGCCAACGATCAAGCCCAGGCCTCCGAAGAACTCTCCGCAAATCACCAGGAAGGCCAGCGGCGCAGGCATGCCGCCCTGCGTAAAGGAGTGCATCGTCCCGGTAAACCCGTAACCGCCAAACCAGCCCAGCATCTTCTGCGCGCCGTGAGCGAAGAACAACACGCCGACGACCAGGCGCAGAATGGTCAGAGCGATGTCGCTATTGGTTCTGATTACTTTTCCGAACATGAGTCTCTCCTTGAGTTGAGTGAAATGGGTTTTCAGCAGCCGCTCCTGCGGCCTTTCCAAATTTCTTGAGCAGCTTCATGAACTCAATCCGTTCCGCCCTCGATATCCCGGCGGCAGCCTTCTCCATCGCGTTTTCGTGGGAGAGGAACAGTTCTTCGATGAGCTTTTTACCTTTGACGGTGAGTTCGACGATGCGGGCCCGGCGGTCGTGCGGGTCGGACCCTCGCCGCACCAGCCTTTTGGCTTGCAGACGATCCATCGCCGCCGTCGCGGATGCGCTCGCCAATGCCACCTTCGCCCCCAATACGTTGACTGGCAGCGGGCCCTTGTGCAGCAAGACCTCCAGCACCGCGAAATCCGAAAAACACAGACCGGAATCCGCCAGACTCGCCTGGGCCTGCTTCGCCAGCGCCTGATGGGCCTTCATCAGGACCAGCCAGACGTGGACGCCGCGAGTATCAGGATGAGGCATTTTTTCTCTATTATAAGATTCTCTACATCGAGATAAGATGCAACAAAAATGCCGCCGATATCCCGGCGGCACCTGACCTTTTGCCTGGTTCCCTCTAGTACCTCCCCCGCCCCCACACTGCCTGATAGCCGGCACGGTAGCCGTTGGAGTACTGAGCTTTATAGGCGCTCTTGCTGCCATTGTCGCTCCGGTAGCCGTGGTCGGCATCGTCGTAACGGCCGCGCGGATTCGGATTGTAGGGCTTGCGCTGCCCTAAGTCTTCCCGTGCCACGCCCGCCCCATCGTTGTAGCCGACGTTATAGGCGTTGTTCTGGTTCCGGCCCCATTCGCCGCGGTTGTAACCCTGGTCGCGATTGCGATTGTTCAGATACCACGGCTGACCGTAGCTAAATTGCCCACCATATTCGTCGCCGTCGCGGTTCACGCTCCGGTAACCGGTCTCAAACCCCTTGCGGTAGCCTTGCTGGTAGCCCGAGGCAAACTCACCCCGCGATCCCATCCAACCCTGATAGCCTCGACTCGCCTCGCGCCAATCGGGAGTGCGGTAGTCGTAGGGATCGTTTTCACTGCCTTCGTGGCGGCCTTGGCTTACCCCATCCCGATAGCCGCCGTTGTAGCCATACTGGCGGGCTTGTCCATAATTCCCGCGCTGTCCATAATCGTCGTCGTCGAAGGGCCGAGCCGCCGCAAACACGCTCAACCCCAGTGCCACCGCCATCGTCACCGCCACCACTCCAACCGTACGCCGCATAGCTCCCCCTATGGCCCGCGCTGGGCACGCCGGTTGCCCTCCCCAGGGTCCCCGACGTGCCCCCGCGCGTGGCACTCTTTGTTTTCTGCATCATGGGATGCCCCCGAATTGCCACTACGCTGCCAGACTCTTGAAAAATATAATTTGGCGAGAATGCGAAACTTTCTGCAGCGTCCGTGTTTTAAAGCGCCGTTTGCCTTTCTGTTACACTCTGGATTTCCTTCTTCAACCTTTCTTTTCGCAGGAGCGGTCTCATGGAAATTAAGCGGGTCGGTGTGGTGGGTGCAGGCACCATGGGCAACGGCATCGCCCATGTCTTTGCCCGCGGTGGTTATGACGTTTTGCTGTGCGATGTCGAGCAGCGTTTTCTCGACCGCGCGCTTGCGACCATCGACAAGAACCTGGAACGCGAGGTCAGCAAGAACAAGCTCACCGCCGAACACAAAGCTGCGGCGTTGCAACGCATTCATCCGGTGCTGGAGCGGTCCAATCTGGCCGAGTGCGACTTCGTGGTGGAAGCCGCCACCGAGAAGTTTGACATGAAGGCGGAGATCTTCCGCGAGCTCGACCGCGTGCTTCGGCCTGAAGTGATTCTCGCTTCCAACACCTCCTCCATTTCAATCACCAAACTGGGTGCGCTGACCAAGCGCGCCGACCGCGTGATCGGCATGCACTTCTTCAACCCCGTCCCCATGATGAAGCTGGTGGAGGTGATCCGCGGCCTCGCCACGTCGCAAGACACTTACGACGTGGTGCGCGATCTCGCCCTCAAACTCGAAAAGACTCCGGTGGAAGTCAACGACGCGCCCGGCTTTGTGTCGAATCGCGTGCTGATGCCCTTGCTCAACGAAGCCATGTACGTGGTCATGGAGGGCGTCGCCACTCCGCAAGCCGTCGACGAAGTTTTTAAGTTGGGCATGGCCCATCCCATGGGGCCGCTCACTCTCGCTGACTTCATCGGCCTGGATGTCTGCCTCGACATTATGCGGGTGCTGCAAGACGGCTTGGGCGATCCCAAGTACCGGCCCTGTCCGCTGCTGATCAAGATGGTGGACGCCGGCTGGCTGGGACGCAAAAGCGGCCGCGGCTTCTACCAGTATTGAGCTGCCTCACCGCATGGATAGGAGCAACTTAACCGATTCGCGAAACCTGAACCTGCCAGGCCTCAACCTGTCATTATTCAACCTTCGATGACCCAACCTCGATGACTAAACTTCCGTGACCCTCATTCCAATGACCCGCCCTGTCGAAAGCGCTGCTCGGCAAAAAAACGATCTGCCATTTTATTGCGCAGCCGCGGGCTTTGGTATTTTAGCCGGGTGGGTGGACGTGAAGGAGGGCGACCTGTTGTTCACCGCTCTGCTGGTGCTTGCGCCATGCATGGTTCTGGGCGCCTTGCGTCCCCAGCGGCCCTGGCGTTGGGTCGCGACCTTGGGAGTATGCCTGCCTCTGGTCGAACTCCTGGCTTACCTCTTCCTTACTCGAAAGCCCTATCGTGCGCAGATTTACGAATCTTTTCTCGCCTTCCTCCCCGGCATTGCAGGCGCGTACGGAGGCGCGCTCGGCCGTGGCGTCTTAAATAATCTGGGCTTTATGAAACCGTAAATCTCCGCCGTAGATTTTCGCAGGCACCGCTCCGCCTGCGAATTCCCTCCTCCAAACTCCAGCCTTCGCTGTTGAAACCTCACCGTCACCCCAAAAGTAACTCCCTTTCCACAGCCGTTTCAGGTATGCTCCGGTCTGATGGGAGTTTCCGTCACAATCCTGGCCAGCGGCAGCGGCGGCAACAGCGCTGTGATCGCCAGCGCCACCACTCGCGTGCTGGTGGATGTCGGCCTATCTTGCCGCGAAATCATCCGCCGCCTCACCGCTCTCGGCGAAGACCCTTGCTCCCTGTCTGCGATCCTCATCACTCATGAGCACTCCGATCACATCGCCGGACTCCGTGTGCTGGCCAAAAAACTTCAAATCCCCGTGTTCATGACCGGCGCAACCCATACCGTCTGGGCCAGGGCGATTCAGGACGACCGCGGCGAAGCCCCGCAATTGGAACAATTGGAATTCTTCTCCGCCGGCAAGAACTTTCAGGTGGGCGACATTGCAATCACCCCTTTTACCATTCCCCACGACGCCGCGGACCCTGTTGGCTTTACCTTCACGCTCGAGGGCGTGAAGATCGGCATCGCCACCGACCTCGGTTACATCCCGGGAAGTGTTCGCCACCACTTGCGCGGCTGCGACATCCTGCTGGTGGAATCCAACCACGACATTGAGATGTTGCGCGGCGGCGCCTACCCGTGGAGCGTGAAGCAGCGGGTCATGAGCCGTGTCGGTCACTTGTCTAATGATGCTCTCGCTGAATTCTTTACTAGCGACTATGATGGCTGTGCGGCCTATGTGGTGCTGGCGCATCTCTCAGCGCAGAACAATCATCCTGAGATTGCATTGGCAGCCGCCGAGAAAGCGCTCAGCGGGCGGCGGACCCTGCTCCGGAACCGTGTCCTGCTGGCCAAACAGTCGGAGAGTCTGCAACCGATCTGGCTGTAATAGCCTATGAGTCAGTGCATCGATCCCCTGGTGGGAAAAATTCTGGCCGGATGGCGCTACGACATCTCGGGGCTGGCCCCGGAGATGAGTGGCGACTATGATCTCCATCTCGCCGCCTGTCAGCACTGTCGCAAGCGCCAGAAAATTCACCGCATCATTGACGTTTCCTTGTTTGGGCTGGCCTCGGCTTCCGGTGCGGTGTTTCTGCTGGCCTTTGCGGTCATCCACCACTTTGGCCCGCGCCACGCCTTCTGGCTAGAGATCGCAGCCATGGCCGGTTTTTCGCTCTCCGTCCTGATCTGGCTAATTGTCGCCGTGGCCACTCCCGCCCCCATGACCATCGCCGATGTCGCTCTACTAGGCGCGCGAAATTTGCATAACCGCCTGCCCGCAGAAATTCGCGATCGCCTGCCCGAAGAATTTCGCACCAGAATGTCCGGGTGGTAAAAGCAGCAACGCGAGCCTTCGCCTTATTTCCACCGGAATTTCAGCACGATTTCATGCAGATCACATGCAGTCGCTCGGCCTACTTGATGTGACAGGTGGCCAGACCGCGTTTCTCCAAATATTGCTGGTGGTAATCCTCAGCCGCGTAGAACTCAGGTGCCGTGACGATCTGAGTCGCAATAGGCTTGCTGAAGCGTCCGGATTTCCCCAGCTCCTCTTTCGACGCTTTGGCGGCTGCTTCCTGTTCAGGAGAATGGACGAAAATCGCTGACCGATATTGTTTGCCCCAGTCCGGGCCTTGCCGATTGATCTGAGTGGGGTCATGGTTTTCCCAAAACACGCTGAGCAGTTGCTCGTAAGAAACCTTGGCGGGATCGTATTCCACTTCGACCGCCTCAGCATGCCCCGTCGTATCCGTGCAGACCTGCTGGTAGGTAGGGTTTTCAATCTGGCCGCCAATGTACCCCACGCGTGTCGATGTAACGCCAGGAATCTGACGAAACGTAGCCTCGACTCCCCAGAAACATCCCGCTGCAAATGTAGCCTTCGCCATAAGTGTAAAATCCCTCGTCGAAAAACTCTCAAACCGCAGTCGCTAAAACCTTAGTTTAGAAAACTTCCAAACGTCGTTCCAAAACCTCGTTTTAAACCTTTCGATGATCGACGGCCCAATCCCATTCGCCTATAAATCGCGCTCGCCAAGGAAACACCAATTTAGATGCGCCAGCGCCGCATCGGTTCCGGACGGCGTATCACCGGGCCCCAAGCCTGCGTATATGCATCACAATCTGCCAGCGCTGGTTTTCCGGCAGCTTGCTGAACGAGGGCATTCCCCGGTCAGGATTTCCGTTCGTTATCTTCCAGAACAGAGCACCATCGCTTTGCGCTTGCACCACCGGCAACTGCAGATTCGCCGCTTTCTTCAGGCCGCTTCCCTCATCGCCATGGCACTGGACGCACTCCCGTTGAAAAAGCTTCTTGCCCCCGGCGGCTGCTTGCGGTTTACTGGCCAGCGGATTAGGTTTTTCCGCTGCCTCCTCCGGAGCTCTCCAGTTGGGATCCTGTTGGTATCCCGCGCTCTGCGCCAATAGAGACAGCGTTGCACTTAGGATGATGATCGCCGCCAACTTTGCAATCTTCAATGCTTGCCTCCCAGCCATTCGGCTACTTGAGTCCCGAAACCGCGAATTTCGTAGCTGTAACCGAATCGCAACAGCACCGGATTGCTGAGTTGGGTCAGCCCGAATCCGGGCGAGAACTTAAGCGTGGAGTTGCTGCTTACCTGCCATGCCACCACCGGCGCCAGATAATGCGCGGTCTGGCTGAATCCAAAGCCATTGGTCCCGCCCAAACCGCCGTACACCTCCGCCCCGGCGCTGAAATTCTCCCGGCACCACCTGCACGCATCCCCCCTCGCCAACGTGGCCAGCGGCCGCGACACTCCTGCCGCATATCCAAATTCAAAACCCTCCGCGGCAGACAGATTCTTCTCGACAATGAAATTTCCTGCCAGGTTCCAGTCATGAATATTACTTGAGAGGATGAGCTTCGTCTCGATCTCATGGGCAGGCACTTTGCTCAGCACCGCGTTCGATTCCCTGCTCGGATGTGCGTTGCCAACGATTTCCTTGCCGATTCGGGTCGCTTCATTCAGTCCTTCGTATTCGAAGTAGAGAATCGGGTTAATCCAGTGTTCGCGTTTGAGCGGACGGAAGCGGTTCTCCAGTCGCCAGCCGGTGAACACACCGGAATCACCCGCAGTCGCCTGACCCTCCAGGTAGAGCTCAGCGGTCCAGCGGGCCGTCACCCCGTACTCAATCTCGATATAGGGCGCAAAGTAAAAACTGTCGGAGCGCGGAGCGCCCACCGTGCTGGAGGCTTCTATCTCCAGATTGCCGGGCTCTTCCAGATGATGGTCGTAAGTCACCACATACGGAGCTTCCTGAGCCAACAATACTGGCGTGGTCCCGAGCACAAATAAGGCGAAGGCTAAAACATATTTCACGGATGACTTCTCCTAGTTGCAACTAAGTTGCATTATGAACCCACCAGTATAGGCGCAGCCGGGCCCGGACTCAATCCGGGAACGCATTTTGTGTTGCAGGTATGTTGCAACTAAATGCAGCGCTTCGCGTTGCGCTGCAGTTCCGATGGGGCGGGTCTCGGCTCTAAGCCGAACGGCAGCCTTTGCAGTAGCCGCCCACTTCCAGTCGCGTCGCCGCGATGTGGAAGTGGCAATCCCGTTCTATTTGTCCCTTGAGCCGATCGAGCAGGTCGCTTTCAAACTCTGTGATCTTGCCGCAGCGCAGGCAGGCCATGTGCACGTGGTCGCGTTGGGGACGCCGTTCATAAAAATGCTTTTCGCCTTGCAGGTGCATGAGATCGAGTTCATCGATCAGGCCGTGCCGCTTTAGCAGTCCGAGCGTGCGATACACGGTGACGCGGTCAATGCGAGCATCCAGTTTGCGGGCCTTGCGCAGGATCTGGGTCGCGTCCAGGTGTGTCTTCGCGGTCTCCACCACGCTGAGAATGGTACGGCGCTGGCGAGTCATGCGCAGGCCGCGCGACATCAGTTCCGCCTGCAGATGCCCCGGAACCTCGGTTTCAGGAAAAGGCATGGAGAACCTCTGGACTACGATTTGAAACTTGCCTTTGCTCGAACCGCGCCTACCCCTTCATCTTTTCTTTCACGCTGTGCGCGAGCTTTTCGATTTCTTCCGCTTTCTTGATCACGTCGAGCGACAACACGTGTTCGTTGGTCTTATCCACATACGCTTTCAGTTCCGTCGCCAACTGGAACAGTTTGTCGGAGTCTCGTTTCAGCGCCGCCTCGCGCTCTTGATTGGCATGTTTCGCCATATCGCGCTCCAATTTCTGCCGCGACGGATCTTTCCCCCCCTCTTCGGCGGACAAATTCCGGTCTTGTGAAGGGTCGGAGGGAATGGGGCGGGTGGACTGAGCTAACGCAATACCCGGCAGCAACATCGCAACTAGAAGCAGTCGCGCGGGCAGGCGCAAAATCACGGGGGTCAGGCGAAAGTGGGCCATGCGGAGATTATAAAGTGCTCCAGGCACAACCCCAGAGCACTCGTGCTACAGCGAGCTCATATTCGACAAAAACTCGCCATTCGATTTGGTCTTGGAAAGCTTGTCGATCAGCAGTTCCATCGCTTCCACTGGAGACAGCGGGTTCAGCACTTTCCGCAGCACCCAGATGCGATGCAAGTCCTCCTTCGGAATCAGCAGCTCTTCTTTACGCGTACCCGAGCGTTGAATATCAATCGCCGGAAACACGCGCTTATCCACCAGCTTGCGTTCCAGAATGATTTCCGAGTTGCCGGTGCCCTTGAATTCTTCAAAAATCACGTCGTCCATGCGCGATCCGGTATCGATCAGCGCCGTCGCAATAATTGTCAGCGAGCCGCCTTCTTCAATGTTGCGGGCCGAACCAAAGAAGCGTTTGGGGCGCTGCAACGCGTTGGAATCTACTCCGCCTGAAAGCACTTTGCCCGAGGGCGGAACGATGGTGTTATACGCGCGCGCCAGCCGCGTGATCGAATCCAGCAGGATCACTACATCGCGCTTGTGCTCCACCAGTCGCTTGGCTTTCTCAATCACCATCTCGGCGACTTGCACGTGCCGCGCCGCCGGTTCGTCGAACGTAGACGAAATCACTTCACCCTTCACCGAGCGCTGCATGTCTGTCACTTCTTCCGGACGCTCGTCAATCAGCAGCACCATCAGCACTACTTCGGGATGGTTAGCGGTAATCGAATTCGCTACGTTCTGCAGCAGCATGGTTTTGCCGGCGCGTGGCGGCGATACAATCAGTCCGCGCTGTCCCTTGCCCAGCGGAGTGAGCAGGTCCATTACCCGCGCACTAACGTTTTCGCGCGTGGTTTCCAGCTTCAGCCGCTCTTGCGGATACAGCGGGGTCAGGTTGTCGAACAGAATCTTGTTGCGGGCTTCCTCGGGCGACTCAAAGTTCACCGCTTCAATCTTCACCAACGCGAAGTACTTCTCGCCTTCATGCGGCGGACGCACCTGGCCGCTGATAGTGTCGCCGGTCTTCAGATCGAACTTGCGGATTTGCGACGGCGAAACGTAAATGTCATCCGGGCCGGGAAGGTAGTTGTAGTCGGGCGAGCGCAGAAATCCATAGCCGTCGGGCAGGATTTCCAGCACTCCTTCCGCGAAAATGTGCCCTTCCTTTTCGCTCTGCGCCTGCAGGATCTTGAAGATCAGGTCTTGCTTGCGCAGTCCGCTGGCGCCGGGCAGCTCCAAGGTGCGCGCAATCTTGGCCAATTCGGTAATATTTTTTTCTTTGAGTTCAGCGATGGTCATAGTCACCTGGGGGTGGATTTAAAGGAGGGTCTCACGAAGGAAGGAAGCTCGCCGTGCGGGGGACTCGACGGGGCTGCTAGGCAGCCCGCCGCTGTGCCTCTGCAAAATTCTCTGGTTCGCTCAAAATGTCCTGCCGTTCGGAACCCGCAATGCGGTCGAACACTTCATTCATGGTTTCCTGAATGCGTGTATTCGGCTTGTGAAATTTCCGCGTCGCTTTCGACGCGAGTTGGCATAGCGTGTATCGGTTGCGCAAAGTTTGCAAAGCGTCAAAAACGCGATCAGAACGCATTAGATAATCTCCGTTTACTGAGGAAGTTGGCCTTTTTACCTCGGTCCAGCCGCGCAGGCGGGCCAGCCTGGGTCGGCCTGCTACGAATACCACTCGCTTGGACGGGTATTTCTACAGAAACTTCTGGAATCCCTATCGTTCGATGCTCGTCAACCGCGCTGCTCATTTCTGGGACCTAACCAGCTTTTGAACACGAAAAAGAGTCAGGTCACAAGCAGAAAGTGTCATTGGACGACGCACTGGACGGCAAACCGGCGGGCATTCAGGCAACATCCGAGTATATTCAGATGCCCGGAAGCCTGTCAAGCAATTATTTCACCGCGTACCTATCCCGCCATCTCCAGTCGAATCTACGCTAAGCCAATTCTTTTCAAATTGTTACGCCCAATACGTCCGATCCAGGGTGCGATATTGAATAGCTTCGGCTATATGTTTTGGCTGAATTGGCTCCCCACCCTCCAGGTCAGCGATGGTCCGGGAAACCTTCAAAATCCGGTCGTAAGCGCGGGCACTTAGGCCTTGCTGCGTCATCGCCCGTTCCAGCAATCGCTCGCCATCGGGCGAGAGTTGGCAAAACTTGTTCATCTGGCGCGGCGCCATTTGCGCGTTGCAATAGATTTTGTCCTTTTTTTCCTGGAAACGCTCCGTTTGGATCAGGCGGGCCCGCATCACCCGCTCCCGAATGACCGCCGAACTTTCCGGCTCCATGCCCCCGCGCATTTCTTTGTAATTTACTGCCGGAACATCAATGTGGATGTCTATTCGGTCCAGCAGCGGCCCGGATATCTTGGAAATGTAGCGCTGGATCAGGGGCGGAGTGCAGCGGCATTCCCGGGAGCGGTCGTTGTGGAACCCGCAGGGACACGGATTCATCGCCGCCGCCAGCATAAAGCGCGCCGGAAAAGTCAGCGACATGGCCGCGCGGGCAATGCACACCGTCCCTTCCTCCAGCGGTTGCCGCATCACTTCAAGCACACTGCGCGGGAACTCCGGCAGTTCGTCCAGAAACAACATGCCGTTGTGGGCCAGCGAGACTTCGCCGGGCCGCGGAATCATGCCGCCGCCAATCAGGCCAGCATCCGAAATCGTGTGGTGCGGCGAGCGGAACGGCCGCGTCCCCACCAGACCCACACCAGGATCGAGCACTCCCGCCACGCTGTGGATCTTGGTGGTCTCCAGCGCTTCTTCAAAGGACAATGGCGGCAGGATCGTCGGCATGCGCTTGGCCAGCATCGTCTTGCCAGAGCCAGGCGGACCAATCATCAGCAGGTTATGTCCACCGGCGCAGGCCACCTCAATGGCGCGCTTGGCCGTGTGCTGGCCGCGAACGTCTTTGAAATCCACATTAAAATGCGCCGCTTGGTCCAGCAGACTAGCGGTATCCACCTTGAGCGGCGCGATCCCATTGCCGGAGTTGATGTAGTGGATCACGTCCAGCAGCGAGCGTACCGGGAACACGTCCACGCCGCTCACCATCGCGGCTTCCTTGGCATTGACCTCGGGCACGATCAGGCGCTGCAGCTTCTTGGCGCGGGCTTCAATCGCGATGGGCAGCGCGCCGCGTACTCCGCGAATGCCTCCGTCGAGCGACAGCTCCCCCACGAAGACCGCATCCGCCAGCTCTTTCTTGTTCAGTCCGCCGAAGGCGCCGAGAATCCCCAGCGCCATCGGCAAATCGAAACCGGAGCCTTCCTTGCGAATGTCGGCGGGTGCCAGATTGATGGTGATGTGGGTGAAGGGAATGTCGAAACCGCAGTTTTTCAGCGCCGCTCGCACTCGGTCGCGGCTCTCCCGCACCGTGGCATCCGGCAAGCCGACGGTGTGGAAGCGGTCCTCCAGGAGCTTCATCCCGGAAACATCCACCTCGACTTCGATGATGCTTGCCTCCACTCCATACACTGCGGCGCTGAGAGTTTTGTACAGCATAGAAATTCGAAAGGCCTGCGGAAACAGGCCGTAGCGTCGGGTGGGAGACCCAAGAGAAAGCCTACGCGGATGAGACCCGCGCAGCGGTGATTGAGGTCACGCGCAAATGTGACAGGGCCGCCGCATCTCGGGCGAACGCGGTGACCCTCGGTCCTCTGATCATCAGTCTTCTAGCGCTCCACGGCCATCGCGACCGCATTGCCTCCGCCCAGGCAAAGCGCGGCGATACCACGATGTAAATCGCGTCGAATCATTTCGTGAATCAGCGTCACCAGCACTCGCGCTCCGCTGGCGCCAATGGGATGTCCAATCGCCACCGCGCCTCCGTTGACGTTGACCTTGTTGGGATCCAGGCCGAGCTCTCGCATCACGCCCAGAGCCTGCACGGAAAAAGCTTCGTTCAATTCATACAGATCCACATCTTCATTCTTCCAGCCAGTCTTTTCCCAGATCGTGCGGACTGCCCCCACCGGGGCCATCATCACCCACTTGGGTTCGACTCCGGCCGTAGCCTGCGCCACAATGCGCACCAAAACACCGGCTCCAATCTCTTTCGCCCGCGCAGCACTGGTCACCACTACTGCTGCAGCGCCGTCATTCACTCCGGGAGCGTTGCCCGCGGTCACGGTGCCGTCTTTCTTGAACGCCGGCTTCAGCGCTCGCAGCGCCTCCATCGTCGTGTCTTTTCGCGGCGACTCATCGTTCGCAAAGAACGTCGACGGCTGGCCTTTCTTCCTGGCTGGAATTTCCACCGGCACAATCTCTGCCTGAAAGCGGCCCGCATCTATCGCAGCCACCGCCTTACGATGCGATGCGACTGCAAACTCATCTTGCTCTTCGCGCGTGATGCCATACTTCTCAGCGACATTCTCGCCGGTAACGCCCATGTGGTAGTCGTTGTAAATGTCCCACAGTCCGTCGTGCACCATCGAGTCCACTACTTTGCCATCGCCCAGGCGATACCCTTTGCGCGCTTGCGGCAGCAAGTAGGGTGCGTTGGTCATGGATTCCATGCCGCCCGCCACCACCATCGAACTGTTCCCGGTCTGCACCGCCTGCGCGGCCAGCGCCACCGCTTTCAATCCTGAGCCGCAAACTTTGTTAATGGTCAAAGCGCCCACTGCGTTGGCGAGTCCGCCGAACAGTGCGGCCTGACGCGCAGGATTTTGTCCAAGGCCCGCCGGCAAAACGTTTCCCATAATGCATTCGTCCACCAGTGCGGCATCGATGTGAGCGCGCTTCACTGCTTCGCGCACTGCGATCGCACCGAGTTGCGTGGCGCTGAAATCAGACAGACTGCCTTGAAATTTTCCTACCGGAGTGCGGCAACCGGAAATAATTACGACGTCTTCGAAAGCGGCCATCAATGAGCTCCTGAATAAATGAGTGACTGACCATTATAGATGTGCCACGCCAGCAAATGTGCGCAAAGGCGCATGTTTACGCTGCGCAATCGAGTCATGCTGAACCGCGACGCAGCCGAAATTTTGAGAGCCGGCGAACCAAGTCTTTTCTGACGGAGCGAGTCCATAATTTGCCGAATGGGGAGGCGCTCAAAAACACACTAGCAGCGTCATTTTTCTCTTGACTTCATTTTTCATTAACTCTATATATTCAATTAGTTGCAACAATGCATCGTTGCGAATTTCCATGAAGAATGGAAGGGAGAATAGTTCACATGGCAACCAAGAAAAAAGCTGCAAAAAAAGCCGCCAAGAAGAAACACTAACTTGCGGTTCGGCAAAGTTGAAACCTGGGGACGCCAAAAGCGTCCCCTAATTTTTGGCAGACGCTTCTCTCCACCGCTTTCTCGTAACGACTGCGATGCCGCCGTAAAACGAACCAGCCAATCCCTCCAGCGAAACCGCCTCCCCAACTAGGCAGCCCTCATTGGGCTAGTTCGCAACTGCAACCTTGCGATTGTCTGGCAATCGCGTTTCCGTCTTTGGACACAAGTTTCGATAGGAACAAAATTTGCAATGGAAACCGGGGTCGGCCTCGAAGTGCCCCGCGGCAATCTGCTCGGCCGTCTTCTTCACCAGTGCCGTCGCCTTTTTCAAATCTTTTTCAGACCGGATGGACGTCACTCTGCTGTTATCTGCGATGTTGTGAAACTGCAACCCGCTGACCTGATAGCCCCATTTTTCCTGCGCAGCCATCGCATAGACTGACAGTTGCAAAGCTTCGTCCGCCTGCTTCTGGTCTTGCGGCCTTCCAGTCTTGTAGTCCACAACGATTACCGAGCCATCGGAGTCCTGATCAACGCGATCGATGCGGCCTCTTACTTTCACTCCTTCCACATCGATGGCGAAATAATCCTCGGTGTGCAGTACCTTTAGCGGCGGACGGCTTCGCAGGTCCTCCAGCACGGCCCAAAGCTGCTCCTTTCCCTGCTTCTGGTACAGATCGTGTTGATAACGGTCTGAGATGCCCGCGTTTTCCAGGTCTTCGCGCAGAGCGTCCAGCAGTTGGGCGTCACTGACGTCGCGCCCGAAGCGGATGGCGTCGAAATACGTCTGGAGTATCCGGTGGATGCTGGCGCCGAACTGCATAGCTCCGGCCGGTTCCGAAGGAATGTTCCAGATTTTTTGCATCTTGTACTGCAACGGGCATCTCTGGTAGCTCTGGATTGCGCTGGCGCTCAGGCTTTGGCCTATCACTGTTTGACCTATAGCTGGCGCCCCTAGGCTGCTCACCCAATCCGCCACCAGCGACCGGGTGTTGGTCATGCTATTAGTCACTACGTCGTGTGATGCCCCGAATAATTCCTGTTGCGGCATCGCGGGTACATGACGTTGCAATACGCCCGACAGCGTGGGATTAGCGAACAACTCGCGAATCATCCCCGGAGGAGTTTCGTCCTTCTTCCCCGTCCCCTGCCTGCCGGAGATCGACAGCGTGTCCTTGGCGCGGGTCATGGCGACATAGAAGAGCCGCCTCTCCTCCTGATAGTGAAGTTTCTCATCGTCCGCGTCCGCGCTCCCCGCAGAACCCAACGCCGCCGGAAATTCGAATAGCCGCTCCTTGTAGTTGGTGGGAAAAGTTGTACTCCTTACTTGCAGGATGTACACATGGTCAAACTCCAGGCCCTTCGCAGCATGGGCCGACATCACGCGAACACCATCCTGTTCCGCGATCGAAGCCGGGCAGACCCGGCCGCCTGCTTCCACAAAGTAGTCCGTGTACTCGACAAACTCCTGCGGCATTCCAGTGGCGGTGATCGGTTTAACTTCCCAATTCCTGGCGAACTGCAACAGAGCCTCCGTGGCGGGATGTCCCAGGTCGAGCTGAAACTCCTTGCCGATAATCTCCAAAGCCCGCGCTGCTTTCACGCCCGAAGAATGCACTTGCTTCCGCACCGCTTGCAATTTGTCGAGCAGCGGCGGGCCATTTGAGATTTTTTGGAGGATCGGATCCAGGCTGGTCAGGTCGCGCGCCGACTTCATGGCTAATCGCAACTCTTCTGGATCAATGCCGAATTGCGGAAATGCGGCCACCCGAAACTGGCTGGCGCCGTCACCGGGATCCACCACCGCCAGAAGTGCCGCCCACAGATCGCGTGCCTCGGGGGTGTCCAGCACGTCTATCCCCTCAATCGAAATCGGGATATTGTTCGAGAGCAGTTCGTCCACCACCTCCAGGCGGTGGGTATGCGTCCGGTACAGGATGGCAAATTGCTTCCAGGCCGGCGGCTTGCGCTGCTTGCGACGCTTCAGAATGTTGGCCGCTACATCATAGGCTTCAGTCTGCTTTTGTTTCCACCAGACCAGACCCACGGGCTCGGATTGCAGGCGCTCGCCTTTTTCTGCCATCGCCTCTTCGCGAGCCGACTGCAACGGCGCGCGCCGGCAATTAAGTATGGTTTCAGATCCCGGCTGGTTCGCAGGAAACAACTGCGGATTTTTGTTGATGATGGCAAAGGCGCTGGTCAGGATCGGCGATAGCGACCTGCGGTTCTGGCTTAGTACAGTCAATCCGCTATCCGGAAAGGCCAGCACGAACAGCCGGAACGCTTCGCTGGAGGCGCCGCGAAAATTGTAGATGGCCTGGTCGGGATCGCCCACCACGAACAGGTTGCGGTTTTTGGCGGCCAACATCTTCAGGATCTCGATCTGCGCGAAGTTCACATCCTGAAATTCATCCACCAGAATGTAGCGGGCGCGTTGCTGCTCGCGCTCCAGCAACTGGGCGTCGTCCCGCAGCAGCGCATACGCCCCGGTGATCATGTGTCCGAATGTCCCCAGGTTCTCGGCGCGCAGCATTTGCTCGACTGTCGAATACACCTGGGAAACTTCGCGGCAGCGATCCAGCGCTTCCTCGGCAGAAATCTTTTCCTTCGATTTCGCCACTCGAGGCTGCGGACACTCGCCACGCTCCACCCGCTTCACGTACGCAGCATAGTCTTCGGAGCTCACCAGCTGGTCCTGGCAGCGGCTGATGAATTCCAGCAAGTCGCACAGGAAGTCGCCCACATTAGAGGCGCGGACAAAGTGTTTCAAATTCAGCTCTCGGATGCGACGCCGGAGAAAAACCCACAAGTCATTCTGATCGAGCAGATCAAATTTTTGGCCTGATTCCGTCAGCAGCCGCAGGCAGTAGCTGTGAAAGTTGAACGTGCCCGGCCTGAGCGACGGATTCTTCAACAATCCCCGCACTCGCTCGGTCATTTCGTCCGCCGCCTTCTCGGCGTAGGTCAGGGCCAAAATTTCATCGGGACGGGCGTGACCTTTTTCAATCAGGCTGGCCATACGTCGGGTGAGAACCGTGGTCTTACCTGTGCCCGCCCCGGCGATCACCAGCATGGGACCATCAACATGGTCAATTGCCTTTTGCTGCTGGGGGTCGAGGATGAACTGGTCTGGCTGCGAGGTAAGGCGGGGCATCGAATGGAGAATAGCAGAGTGCGACCCAAGACGTCCGGAGTCGCCCCCCGCGGTTTTAAGGCCGGAATTAGTGTTCAAACCGGGCGGGATCGCCCGTAACTCGTTGAAAATGTCTGTAAACCGTTGAAAACTATGAGGTCAGCTGGGCAGCGGCGCAACGAGTGGCACGAAGTGGACTGGCGGAGAGGCCAAATACCGATCTCGGCCGTTGCGTAGCATGCCCTCCAGTGACCACAGGAAGCCCGTGGCGAGCCTAGCCCGCCCTTAGGCTACCCAGAGGTCATCTGGACCCTATCGAGCCGTGGGACCCCCTCCCAGCGACAATATGTGCAATCTTTTGCACTGACGGAGATTTGTACAATATCTTACTGTTTTCGTCTTGTATCCCGACCCGCCAATTTATGCCAGGCTGGCCATTACGATGGCAGTGGCGGCAATGGCTGCGGTTTCGGCCCGCAGGATGGTCGGGCCGAGGCTGACCGAAGTCCAACCCGATTCGGCAAAGAGGCCGAGTTCCTCGGGCGCCCACCCGCCTTCGGGACCAACCGCCAGAATGATGTCTTGGCCACTGACGTCACGCCCAGTGACGCCATGGCCTAAGACTTTATCGCCAATGATTTCAGGGCCACTGACGTCACGACCAACGATTTCACAACCAACGATTTCATCAGCGATGACGTTGGGACCTATGACTTCCCAGCCACTTACGTCGCGGCCTACGCTTTGCCTGCGCACGAAGTCCGCGAGAGCGACCTGGCTCTCTACTTCTGACAGCAGAATTCTCGATGGAGCCTTCAGCGCGACAGCATCCTTGACCGCGAGCGGCGCAGCGAACTCCGGCGGCGCAAGTCTGCGGCTTTGCTCGGACGCTTCGCGGGCAATACGTTGCCAGCGCTCCAGGCGTTTGGGCGCGGACGCGACTAGATGTGCGTCAGTGCGGCGGGCCATTACAGGAATGATTTTGGCGACTCCCAACTCGGTGCATTTTTCAATGGCCCATTCCATGCGGTCGTACTTGAAGATGGAGAGAGCGAGCGTGACCGGAGCGTTCGGGGGTTGCAGAATCTCCTCGCCCAGCTCAAATTCGACGCGATCGGCGGCGAGCGAGACGATAGCGCCGCGGCGTAGCAGGCCATGAGCGGATATGTCGAAGCTCTGCCCGACGCGGGCGCGCAGCACGCGGGTGAGATGGGAGGCATGTTCCCCGAACAGAAAGGCCCGGTTGCCACTCACTGCATCGGCGATCCAGCGGCGGCGGGTCATTGTGGGGTCGTTGTGGACGGGTCGTTGTGGACGGTCATTGTGGGCGGGTCATTATGGACGCGTCATTGTGGACGCGTCATAGAGATCGATATTGACGCGAAAAATAGACGGACGAACTGCCGCTAGTTGAAAATATCTTTCACCTTGCCCAACAGCGAACGGCGCTGCGGTTTGTTCTCAACCCGCAGCGTCTGCTCCAGTTCCTGCAGGAGTTCGCGTTGGCGCTTATTCAATTTGCTGGGGGTCTGCACTCGTACTTCGACATAGAGATCGCCCTTGCCGCGGCCATTGAGCACCGGCACGCCGCGATTCTTGATGCGGAACTGGTGTCCGGACTGCGTGCCCTCTGGAATCTTCAACTGGTAGTCGCCTTCCAGAGTTCGCACCTGAATCTCGGTACCCAGCGTAGCTTGGGGAAACGACAGAGGGATAACGCAAAACAACTGGTTGCCTTCGCGCTCGAACACCGCATGTTCTTTCACGTGCAGCACGATGTAGAGATCGCCCGCGGGTCCGCCAAACGCGCCTGCCTCGCCATAGCCGGAGAAGCGGATGCGAGTGCCATCTTCAACACCGGCCGGCACCGTGGCGTCAACCGTTTTTTCGGCGACGATGCGGCCCTGCCCGCGGCACTTGTCGCAGGGATCGGCGATCATGGGTCCCGTGCCCTGGCAGGTGGAGCAGGTACGGCTGATGCTGAAAAATCCTTGCTGATAGCGCACTTGACCATGGCCTTCGCAAGTGCGGCAGGTGACGGGAGACTTGCCCGGAGCGGAGCCGGTGCCGCGGCATTTGTCGCAGGTCTCATGGCGGCGGATTTTCACTTGCTTCTCGACCCCGAAGACTGCTTCCTCAAATTCCAGGGTCAAGTCTTGGCGAAGGTCCGCGCCGCGTTGGGCTCGACTGCGGCGACGGCCGCCCCCGAACATATCTCCGAGGCCAAAGATCTCGCCGAAAATGTCGCCCAGATCCGTCATCCCGCTGGCATCGAAACCGCCGCCGGAGCCACTGACGCCGGCATGTCCGAAGCGGTCGTATAGCTGGCGCTTGTCGGCGTCGGCAAGCACAGCATAAGCTTCGCTGGCTTCCTTAAATTTTTCTTCGGTGGAGGGGTCGTCGGGATTGCGGTCGGGATGGTACTGCAGCGCGAGCTTGCGATAGGAACTCTTGATCTCCTGATCGCTGGCGCTGCGGCTGACGCCGAGGACCTCGTAGTAATCGCGTTTTCCGTTGCTGGTCAGAATGGTAAATTTCCTTTTCCAGGGGACGTCGTTTTCCAGGGCGCGCCGTTAACCGGAGTTTCGGGCGACCCGCACCATGGCGGGACGAAGCAGGCGGTCTTTGAACTTGTAGCCGCGCTGCAACTCCTCCAATACTTGATGATCTTCGGCCTGATTAGTTTCTACCATCTCAATGGCCTCGTGAAAACGCGGGTCGAAGGGCTGTCCTGCGGCCGCCAGGGGCTGCACTCCGATTTTCAGCAAGGCGTCTTGCAACTGCTTGTAGATGAGTTCGATGCCGCCGCGGAATTCGGAAGGCTGCGCCGAAACTTGCAGGGCGCGTTCAAAGCTGTCGAGCACTGGCAATAGCACTTTGGCGGCGTCGGCGACTGCATAATCGCGAAACTCCACTTGCTCGCGGGCTGCGCGCTTGCGGGCATTGTCAAACTCAGCCTGCGAACGGGCCAGGCGATCCACCAACTGGTCGCGCTCGGCTTTCAGCTTCTGCAATTCGGTTTCTTCGCCGGCAACAGGCACGGGGCCGGAAGGCGCACTGGGCGCCTCCGAGCCATCGGGCGGCGGCAGCTCGCGCTCGGTTTCGAGATCACGGACCACTTCGATTTTTCCATTCTTCTTGCTCATAATATTTTCAACTCAGTAGCGTAATTCAGTCGGATTCATTCAGAACTTGATCGAACAATCGCGCGATGTAGGAAACCGCGGTCATGGTGTGCTGGTAATCCATGCGGGTGGGGCCGATGACGGCCAGCGAACCCATGACTTCGCCGCCCACTCGGGCTGGCGCGCCGATCAGAACAAAGTTGCTCATCGAGGGCGAAGCTTCGTTCAAACCAATTACCACGCGCACCGCTTCCTGCTTGGTGTTGAGGTAGGCGCCCAGCAGCTTGACGACTTTTTCCTTCTCCTCGAGCGTGCGCAGCATTTCTTCCAGGCGGCGGCGGTCCTGCTCGCCAGCTACCAGGTTGGCGGCGCCTTCGACAAATACGGTTTGCGCGGCATCATCGGTGGCGAGAGCGCCCTGGGCATAGAGTTTCTGGATGGAATCCATCAACCGGTTGTACTCGCTGCGCTCCGCTTCGACGCGGCGGGCAATTTCGGCGCGTACCATATCCATGGTCCAGCCGCGAAAATTTTCATTGATAAAGTTGGCGGCAAGGTCGAGATCATTTTGCGAAAGGTCGAGGCGAAGCAGCCGGTCGCGCACCAATCCAGAGCGAGTGACGACCACAGCGAGCACTTTCTGGTCGGCCAGGCGTGAGAAGTAGACATGCTCCAGAGCGTTTTTAGGCCCGCGGGTGGCCACCGTCACTCCTACGTTATGGGACAACAGCGACAGCACGTGCGATGTCCGCTCCAGAAATTCCTGCACGTCTTTAACGCCCGCCAAAGAACTCTGAATAAAGTTCTCGCTTTCCGGCGCCAAGTGGGCGGTGCCGGTGAGCTGTTCGACATAGTAGCGGTAGGCTTCGGTGGTCGGCACCCGGCCCGCCGAGGTATGGGGCTGTTCCAGGAAGCCGGCGTCCGAGAGGTCGGCCATCACGTTGCGAATAGTGGCGGCGCTGAGCCGCTCGCTGCTGGAACGAGCCAGAGTGCGGGACCCGACGGGCTCGCCGGTAGCGATGAAGGTCTCGATGATGGCGGTCAGGATCTCGCGCCCTCGGCCGCCCGCGGGAGGCCGGGGGGCGGAGGTTTTCAAGTCCCTACCAGTGGAGAATTCAACCATAGCCCAATTGCTTTTAAAACCTTTGGATGCAACCATTTACAAAAACGATGCCGCGACTCACCACGAGCATTCCAGGCCGATAAGCCCAGCGTGGCATAAGGCATTGCCGTCAAGCGTTGAGAAGCTGGCGTAAAGTCCAGAGCAACGCAGGGAACTTGCCTGTATTCCTACTCTAGCAGCAGCGGTGGAGACGTGCTAGCCTAATTTGTTCCGAAGGTTATGTGGATTTTCCCCAATAGCGGCGGTCCCTTTTCGCGCGGTAGCTGGCCGGTAGCAGCTGGCGATCTGAGGGCTTGTCCGCGGGGCAGTTCGGAGGGATTAGCGGCACAGGCATCGAACGGAATGGAACCTGCCGGCGGGTCGCAACTTTCTCCATCTGCCAGGGTTAGGACTGATGTGAGCAGTGCAAGCATGGGGCGCGGGCTGCTGTCGATCGGGATGCTTCCGTCTGGGTCACGGGAAACGCCGGTCCCGGGTGGAACGCCTGCCGGGCTGAGCGATGCGGAAATTATGTTGCGGGCGAAAGCGGGCGACGATTCCGCTTTCTCCTATCTGGTCGAGAAATACCGTCGTCCGATGGTGGGATTCATGTATCGCACCTGTCGTAATGCGGCGGTAGCGGAAGAGTTGGCGCAGGAAGTTTTTCTGCGGGTGTACCGGTCGCGGGCAGGGTATGAAGCCAGCGCGAAGTTCACCACCTGGTTGTACCGGATTGCGAGCAATTTGGCCGCGAACCATGCGCGAGACACGCGGCATGAGCGGCCGGAAAATACGGTCAGCATTGACGAGCCCGACGAAGACACCGGGACCACGATGGACCTGGCGGACGGGACACTGACCGCGGAACAGGCAATTCTGCGGCGGGAACGGATGCAAGCGATCCGGGACCGGGTGCAGGCCTTGCCGGAGAAACAATGCATGGCAGTGTTGATGCACAAATATCAGCAGATGGACTACAGGCAAATTGCCGAGGTTTTGCATTTGAGTGAGTCAGCCACCAAGTCTCTGTTGTTCCGCGCGTACGAGACGCTGCGGGAAGAGCTGAAGCAGTTTATTTAGTTGGAGTCGGAAAAGCGCCCGAGGACGTGAATTATGAATTGCAAGCAAATCGAAGAATTTTTACCGGATCTGGCCAGTGGATTAGAAGTTGCGAGTCCCGGGGTAAACTCTCACATTCAAGCATGTGACGGCTGCGCCGTGAAGCTGGCGGAAATCCACCAGACCATGGCACTGCTGGATGAGTGGCAGGCGCCCGAGCCCAGCCCGTATTTCAATACCCGGCTGGAAGCGCGATTGCGCGAAGAGGCGCGGCGTCCGGCGGCGGGATGGATGCAATGGTTGCGGCGTCCGGTGCTGGCAGCGTCGTTGATGGCGCTGATGGTGGTGGGCGGCTCGCTGATTGGGAAGAACTCGTTTTCTAAGTTGACTGGAAAGAGCACTCCCACAGCGCCCCTAGTGGAAGCGCAAAAGATGGAGCCGGGAACTCCGGTGGGAGACTTGCAGGCACTCGATAAGAACAATGAACTCTATGCGGATTTCGATGTGCTGGATGAGTTGCAGGTGCAGAGCGAAGTCAGAGCAAACCCGTAGTAAGTCGCGAGAAAAGCAGGTCGTGAGATTGAGCTGGAAGGCGTGAGCTAACCGGACAGAAGGCGCCGAGTTGTTTGGCGTGGCTTGAGGAACGGTGGGATGATGCCGAGAAAGACATGGACGATTGCGGTGGCGGCTTGCCTGGCAATGGCACTGCCGAGTCTGGCGCAAAATCCACAGCGGGCAGAGCAACAACGGCAACGTGAGCAGCGGCAGCAACGGCAACGGCAGCAACAACAGCAGCAACAACAACAACAGCAACAACAACAACAGCATAACCAGCAGCGCAATCCGCAGGCTGGCGAGAGGGAACAGATTCAGCAGCGGCACGTGGGCGACTGGCTGCGCCGCTACAAAGATCTACCTCCTCAGGAGCAGTTGAAGGCGCTGGAAACCGATCCTCAGTTTCGCACTCTAGCGCCGCAGCGGCAGCAGCAACTGCGCGAGCGACTGCAACACTTCAGCGGCCTGCAACCCGACCAGCAGCAGCGAATGTTAGACCGGATGGAAATCTGGGAGCACCTGACTCCCGAACAAAAGGGATCTGCGCGCCAATTCTTTGCTCAGATGAAAGACCTGCCGCAGGAGCGACGCCAGTTAATCAATGGTGCGATTCACCGGATGCGCGAGATGGCGCCGGAGCAACGGCAACAGTTGATTGACTCGGAAGCCTTCAAGAACCGTTTTTCACCGCAGGAGCGGGAAATGCTGAGCAACATGTCGAAGTTGCCGCTGGCGCCTCCCGAAGGCGGCCAGAACGAGAACGCAGCGCCGGAAGAGTAGGCGGCTATCCCCGCAGCAGGTTCCTGGCGATGAACAACGCGTTGGCGGGGCGCTCGGCCAGGCGGCGCATCAGGTAAGGGTACCACTCGGTACCGAAGGGGATGTACACGCGCATGCCCCAACCTTCCTTTACCAAGCTGGCTTGCAGGTCGCGGCGAATGCCGTGCAGCATCTGGAATTCGAATGCGTCGCGGGGAATCTTCTCTGCAGTGGCAAAG
>JBBQVN010000014.1:0-43960 GCA_038211475.1 Terriglobales bacterium
TGAAAGCGGCCGGTTGGTCGCTCCCATCACTTTAGCCGGAGTGGCGGAATTGGCAGACGCGCATGGTTCAGGTCCATGTACCCGCAAGGGTGTGGGGGTTCGAGTCCCTTCTTCGGCACCAATCCTACTTGTTTCCTAGCGAGCAATCCGGGTTCACGTTCTGAATGTAAATGCCGTTGTTGCCGCTGCGCGCGTCCTCAAAGGCGATAGCGGCGACGCCTGATTTCGCGATGTCGGCGGCCAATCTCGACTTCGACGACAGCACCGACGAAATCGGGAACTGCGCGCAGAGGATGTTTCCCGAGCCGTCGAGTTTCACGGCTTGAATGGTCCCATTGCCATTGGCCGGTTGATCGACCCAGGCCGTGAGCGCGCCCATGCCACTTTGCACATTCTGCACAAAGATCTGTGAGTCCGCGCCCAGCGGAACCACCACCAATCCGTGGTCTCCCCATTGACGGGTGCCGGCCGAATTAAACTTCTGCCCGTACACTCCGTTCTTGGTCTGGTTGGAGTCTTCTTCGGTCCAGAAGAGGAACACTTCGTCGGTGGCTTTGCGATAAGACGCCGCGGGCGACACCCGGATTTGCTTTCCGTTGGTCGAGGCCTCGGCGCCATTGTGCGGATAAGCTTCTGCGCCGCTGGCGAGAATGTGTTGGGCAAAGCTCTGCAGCGACGGGCTGCTGGTATACCAGGCAAACACCGCGCCGCCTTTTCCGTCGGGAACGAAGTAAGGGAAATTGCCGAACTGGAGCGAGCCGCTATCGAGCACATGCACATGGCCGCTTCCCCACATCAGAAAACCAGTCGGCCCCAGCTTGTTAGCGTAGAGGTAACGGTTGCTTCCGAAACCATTGTCGCGGGTCCAGGAGACGATCACCGAACCGTTATCTGCGGCATGCAAGTCAGACAGCGAATAGTTATAGCCGGTTTCGCTGAGCACGATTCCGCTGCCCCACAGCGCGTGGCCTGAGGGATCGAGTTTCTGCAATACGACATTGCTGTTGTCGGTCCAGCCGACGACAACTCCGCCGTCGGATGCGCCCACGATTTTCGGAGCCGCGAAAAAGTCTGAGCCGCTGGTGAGTTGCACGCCCAGCGGGCCCCACACGGGCCGGCCAGTCGGACTCATCTTGGCAGCGGTGACTTGCTGGTTCAGGCCTTCGCGAGTGTCGAGGAAGGCTAGCAGAGCGTTGCCGCTGGTATCGAAGTCGAGGCCGTAGTCTTCCGTCGAGGAGTTGGTGAGGTCCGCCACAAGCAAACCGTTGTGCGGAAGCTTTTCGTAGCCCGCTTTGTCGAGACGCTGGTAGTACACGTCATATCCGACGGGCGGTGGGCTCGAGGGATCAGAGTCGAACCAGCTCACATACCATCCGTTGTTGGCCATCGGCCGGAGCTTGGGTTGCACCTGGTCGTTACTATTGGCTTTGTCAGCCAGAGCCAGGTTCTTCGCAGGGTCGTTCGACCATTGAGCAAACGCGGGAGCGGCGAGGGTGCAGCCGAGGGCAATTGCCAAAGCACAACGCAAAACGCTGTTCATGGAGGGTGGGTCTCCTAAACTGACTTCCGGAATGCGCACAAGTATAGCGCGGCAGCGATTTTGTGACTGAACTCGCCTGATACGGAGGCGAAACGCATGGGCGAACGGGCTGCCCGAAAAGCGTCGCGGCCTAGTGTTTCATCTTTGGTCGTTCGCACGCGAGCACGGTTTTGGTGGGATCGAGGGCCTCGTCGTCCACCTGCTCTTCCAGAATCTTGCCGGACTTGTCGATCAGGAACGTGGCGCGGCGGGCGACCTGCATGGGCACGCCTTCCACATCTTCGGTGGAGGCCAGACCGTAGGCGCGAGTCACCGTGCCGCCGGAATCTCCTAGCAAGGGGAACTTGATGCCATTCTGTTGGCCGAACGCAAAATTGGCGAAGGGACTGTCCATGCTCACACCCAGGACCTGGGTGTCTGCGCCTTCCAGCCTGGTCAAATTCTGCTGGAAAGCCTTCATTTCCTGGGTTCAACCACCGGTGAAGGCGAACGGGTAAAACGCCAACGCGACGTTTTTCTTGCCACGGAAATCCGCCAGCGAAACTTTCTTGATGTCCTTGCCATCGAAGGCCAGCAGAGTGAAGGCGGGAGCGAGGTCTCCCACTTTGACGGGCAACGCTGCGCTCGCTTTCTTGGCAGGCGTTTTGGCGTCGGCTGGAGTGACGGGTCCAACCAGCGCCACTAGCAGCAGAGCGGGCGCGAGCAGAGCCAGAGAATTGTGGCGCATGGAAATCCTCCCAGAGGAACCCGCCTAGTGTAACCCAGGTGCTGGGTGTAGTCGGCCCCAACCCACTGCTCGTTACCGAAACATAAAATCAGAGCGTCGCCCGCCGGGGCGCCGCGTAGAGGCGCGAGCGCGTCATCTGCGGTGATTGACGCACCGACTGTGGACACTGGCAGAGCCATGCCGCGAACCATCCCGACATTCCGAAGTTCCTGGCATCGTCTGCGATATTTGACGGTCGGCTTGAATGCATGGGCAAAACACTGTGGGAGAGCGGAGGGAAGTTGCTCGTAGCTCGCGGCTCGCGGTTTAATGGAGCGTAGCGGTTCGCGTGCTTTGCCGCGCTTCGCCGATTAATTTCAGCCGACTAATTCCGAATGACAACTACTCTCGACACAATCGTGGCGGCGGCACGGCGGCGAATAGCCGAGACGGGCGCGCGGGCAAACCGCGGCGAATTGGAACGGCGAGCGGCCGACCATGTGCCGCGCGGCTTCCGACAGCGACTGCTAGAGCGGGCGGTTGATGGCATCGCAGTTATCGCCGAACTCAAGAAGGCCTCGCCCTCCAAAGGCTTGATCCGCGCGGACTTCGATCCCGAAACGCTGGCGCCAGAATTGGAAGTTGCCGGCGCGGCGGCGCTCTCGGTACTGACCGATGAGCAATTTTTCCAGGGATCGCTTGAGAATCTGCGGCTGGCTTCGGCGAGCGTGCGGATTCCTTGCTTGCGCAAAGACTTCCTGGTGGATGAGTGGCAGTTGCTGGAGGCGAGGGCAAATGGAGCGGATGCAGTCCTGCTGATCGTCGCGGCGCTGCAACCGGTTGAACTGCCGGCGTTGGCGCGACGGGCGCGCGAGTTTGAATTGGACGTGCTTTGCGAAGCGCACGGCGAAGCGGAACTGGATCGTGCGCTCGACGCGGGATGCGACCTGATTGGAGTCAACAGCCGCGATTTGCGGACATTCCAGGTTGATCTGGGGACTGCGTTACGGCTGGCCGAACGGATTCCTGCGGGGGTGGTGAAAGTGGCGGAGAGCGGGATTCATAGCGCAGAGGACGTCCGTCAACTGCGGGCGGCAGGATACGATGCGTTTCTGATCGGTGAGTCTTTGATGAAAGCAGAGAGGCCGGGCAAGGCGCTGAGGGAGTTGCTGGGAGTGGGTCTGTAGTTTTGAGCAGGGCGAATGTGAAGTGGAGGATGCCGAGGAACAGCAGGTCCTTCGCTGTGCTCAGAATGACACATTTAACTCAATGTGAGGTTGAGAACGACGGCAGGTCCTTCGCTGCGCTCAGAATGACAAATTTTTATTCGGCGCCCCGCGAGCGAAGGCGGGAGGCGGAAGCTGGAAGGGCGTCGCAAAAACTAAGAGTCCCGAAGTGGTGTTGTGCTCGTTCGTCTCGGCTAGTAGCTCGCATTAGACCCTCGCTGACCTGCCAGTGGCGCATCCTTGCGGAGGCCGAATGGCGATCCTCGCTTGGGCTCCGGGCTTACCGCCAACCGGAAAACCAGCTCAACGCTTCGGGACCCTATTCTGCCTTTAACGAAAGTTCCTGCTCTCCTCGACCGGCGCGTCGCTACAGACCCTTGCTTGCGTTCCCTTCGTTCCCATCTTGCGACGGTGAAAGGCGATCTAGCTCAAGCCCTGACGCTGCACCAGCCGGAAAAACTCAGAACATGTCAAAGAACAAGTCTGTTGTACTCCTCCTGGATTTTTCGTCAATTACAAAATCGAAGTTTTATGTCGTTTGTCTTCAAGCGAGTGCAGCCCGTTCACATGGGGGTGATGCGCAAATGGTGCAGCCGAACATGAGGGTTGCAAAGTGGCGACAGCTTTCACAGTAATTACGCTTGCATTCACACTCTTGCGAAATCTCAAACTGTATTCGGCGAATGAGATGCGATTGTGCAAAATTGCGGAACAATGCGTCGGGATGCGGGTTTGCGGCCTCCACGGCGATGCCCTAAAGACGCGTACGACGAATCGGCAGCCATCAATTACAATTCTCCATCGCTGCGAGGTCAAAATAGTGAAGCGGTCAACGGTGACGCTGTGGGGAATGGTATTAGGGCTGGTGGCGCTGGGAAGCGTGCCGGGCCTGGGGCAGAAGGCGCTGCAGACATCGCGGCAGGCGGCAGGGCAGACGGCGGAGCAGAGGGCCGAGCAACGAACCGCGCGATACTTCCAATCGGTGCAGCAGTATCCGGGGCTGCGGCACGCCTTTCTGCGTCAGATGCCCAAGGGCGGAGACCTGCACAATCATCTAGCTGGCGCCATCTATGCGGAAAGCATGATCGCTTTTGCCGCGCAGGATGGCTCGTGCGTGGAGCGGACCTCGCAGCGAGTGGTGCCGGGGCCGTGCCAACCCTGCAAGGCGGAGAGCAAAATTCCACAGGCAAGTTGCGCATTCCAAGACCCCGTTCTGTACGGTCAACTGGTGGACGCGTGGTCCATGCGCAACTGGGAACGCGGGATGGAATCAGGTCACGACCATTTTTTCGCGACATTCGGAAAATTTTCCGGGGCGATGACGCGCCATACAGGCGATGCACTGGCGGAAGTGGCGTCGCGGGCAGCTGCAAACCAACTGCAATACGTGGAATTGATGCAGACCGTGGACGGATTGCAGTCGGCGTTGCTGGGAACCAAGACCGGCTGGAATGATGACTTCGGCGACATGCGGAAGCAATTGCTGGCTGGCAAAATGAGCGAGATCGTAGCGGCGGCGCGCCAGCGGACCGACGACGACGAGGCGCAAAAACAGAAAGTGCTGCACTGTGGGACTTCGGAAGCGCAGCCCGGATGCCAAGTGACGCTGCGGTATCTGTACCAAGTGTTGCGGGGGCTTCCGCGGGAGCAGGTCTTTGCACAAATTTTGTTTGGATTCGAACTGGCGCGGGCCGACCATCGCTTCGTGGGGCTGAATCTAGTGATGCCCGAGGACTGGTACGTTCCCATGCGCGATTTCGATTTGCACATGCGGGAGATCGAGTTCTTACGCAAGCTTTATCCCGACGTACACATCACGCTTCATGCGGGAGAACTGGCGATGGGGCTGGTGCCGCCGGAAGGTCTGCGTTTTCATATTCGCGAGTCGATTGAGCTGGCGGGGGCCGAGCGCATTGGTCACGGAGTGGACGTGATGCACGAACGCGACCCTCTGCAATTGCTGCAGGAGATGGCGAAAAAGAACGTGCTGGTAGAGATCTGCCTGACTTCGAACGATGTGATTCTAGGAGTGAGCGGCAAGAATCATCCACTGGCGGACTACCTGCGGGCGGGGGTTCCAGTGGCGCTGGCGACCGATGATGAAGGTGTCTCGCGCTCAGACATGACGCAGGAATTTGTGCGAGCGGTGGACGAACAGGGACTGGCCTATCCCGAGCTGAAGAAAATGGCGCGGGCCAGCCTGGAACACAGTTTTCTTCCGGGCAAGAGCTGGTGGGCGCAGGCAAAGCAGTATCAACGGGTGGCGGCGTGTGCCGCGGCAGATGCAATAAAAGGGACCGCAGCCCAGGCGTGCCAGAAATTCTTGGCGGGCAGCGAACGGGCGCAGATGCAGTGGAAACTGGAGCAAGAGTTTGCGGCGTTTGAGAAGCAGTATGGAGCGGTGGTCCCATGACAGAGTATGACAGGGCAAGCGCAGCAGCAAACGTGGTACTGTCGCGAACCCCGCTGAGGCCCGTGATAGGTGTGGTGCTGGGGTCGGGCCTGGGCGCATTTGCAGATGCACTTAGCGATTCCGTCGCTATCCCCTACTCGCAGATCCCCCACTTTCCACAGTCCACCGCCATCGGACACGCGGGGCGGCTTGTGATCGGCAGGGTCGCGGGAGTAGCTGTCGCAGCCATGCAAGGCCGCGTCCACTTGTACGAAGGTTATTCGCCCGGCGAAGTGGCGTTTCCCATACGAGTATTTGGGCGCATGGGAATTCAGTCGCTGATCCTGACCAACGCGGCTGGCGGCATCAACGAAAATTACGGGCAGGGGGCGCTGGTGCTGATCCGCGACCACATCAATTTACAGGGTTGCAATCCGCTGGTGGGACCGAATGAAGATCGGTTCGGGCCGCGCTTTCCGGACATGAGTTTTGCTTACAGCAAGAAGCTTCGCCAAATAGCAAGAGAAGAAGGGGGGAAGCTCGGCATCGCGCAACATGAGGGCGTTTATGCCGGACTGCCTGGACCCAGCTACGAGACGCCGGCGGAGATTCGCTATTTGCGGACCATCGGCGCGGACCTGGTGGGGATGTCCACCGTCGCCGAAGTGATTGCCGCGCGGCACATGGGAATGGAAGTGTTGGCGATCTCCTGCGTCACCAATATGGCAGCGGGAATTCTCGACCAGGTGTTGTCGCACTCGGAAGTCATGGAGACCGGCGAACGCGTGCGGGAACAATTCGAGGCGCTGCTGCGGGCGATTGCAATGCGAATGAGCGAGCCCAAGGCTGATTGACGCGGGCGGTCGCGTCTGCGGGGATTTGCAATGAAACGCGGCCAGCCTCCCCCGCCGCAATCTAATGTCGTCGCCGCTTCTAGAACACCACCTTCGCGCCAATTTGAATCACCCTTGGGCCACCTCCTCCGAGGCCGGGATTAGTCTGGGCCTGGTCCGGCGTCTGGGTGATGAGTCCCTGATTCGCAGAGGCAAATGTAGGCGTGCCGTCGGTGAAAGTCAGGGGAGTAACAAAAAAGTTTGGCAGTGCGAAATTCGGATGGTTGAAGACGTTGAAGAACTCGAAGCGGAGTTGCAGGTTCGCATGCTCCCCGAGTTGGGTGTTCTTGGTGAGAGCAAAATCCGCATTCCAGAAACTGGGGCCGTAAATGGAGTTTCGGCCGAGGTTGCCAAAACTGCCTGGCCCTTGCTCAGTGGGAAAAAGCGGTTGGGTAAACGCCGCGGGATTCAGATAGCCAATGGAATCTGGAGCCGAGCGCCAGTTGGGATTAATGGGATTGATTCCGGGGACCAGGTTGGGACGCTGATGGCTGTTGCTGGGCTCAGGGAAACTGAACCCACTGGAATCAATACCGCTCACAATGGGCACGGGACGTCCGCTTTGTGCGGTGACGATGGTGTTGACCTGCCAGCCATGCCCGAGCCAGGCGGGCCCGGCCAGTTGCGGCAAAGCGTAGGTGAAAGCGGCGGTGAAACGGTGGCGGGTATCGAAGTTGGAAGGCCCGTGCTCGGCCCTCAAGTTGTTCGAGTCTTGCGGAATGGCGACGGTGGCGAAGTTGAAATCGATGCCGTCGGAAGCATCATCCAGCGACTTCGACCAGGTGTAGCCGGTGAAACCGGAAAGCCCGTGCCATTCCCTCACCCGCAGGGTTGCCTGCGCAGCATGATAGGTGGACCCGCTGATGGTGGCGAACTCGTCCATGTAGCCGTAGTTTGGATTGGGACGGGTGCCGTCGGCCAGGGGCTGGTTGGCGTCGCGCAAGCGAACCAGCTTGGTCCCTTTGCTGCCGATGTAGCCGATTTGGACGCCAACATTCTTAACCAGTTCGCGCTCCATGTTGAGGTTCCAGCTCTGGGTGTACGGAGTGACCAGGTTGCGCGGGGTGAAGAAGATGTCGTAAGGCGGCGCACCGGGCGTGAACACAGGACCGGCAGCGGATCCGTTAAATGCATTTGAATCGAAGTTCAGCGGTAGCACCGGTTTGGGGCCGATTGGGGGCGTGACCAGACCCGCATCATTGGTGAAGTTGGCGATCAACAGATCCTGGGGAATGTAATCGTAGTAGATGCCATAAGCGCCGCGGATGACCGTCTTAGCCTGCGGGCTCCAGGCAAAGCCGACGCGGGGTCCGAAATTATTGAAGTCCTTTTTATAAGCGCCATCGCTGCCCACCAAAGCCAAGTTGCCGTCGCGTCCGAGATTGGCTAGCAGGCCGTGTGACTCGCTGAGCGGGCCGAAATATTCCCAGCGGATTCCGATGTTAAGCACTAGCGACTCGCGAACACGGAAGTCGTCCTGAGCAAAGACAGAGTAGCCGTTGTTGTTGGTGTTGCGCTGGGTATTGCCACTGCTGGCAAGAGTAAAGGAATTGAGGCCAAGATAGTAGGCGGCCAGGATATCAGTACCGGGATCCAGAGAGAGGCCATTGCCGCCGCCGAAGACAATGCCGCCGCGCTGCAAGTTGTCGTTGAAGGAATCAATCTGGGCGCGGCGAAACTCGCCACCAAACTTCGTGGTGTGACGGCCGTTGATCCAGGTGAAGTTATCGAGAATCTGAAAGCTTTGGCTGGTGCGGCCGCGGGGAATGCTGAAGGCGGTGGCGCCGAGGTTATCGAAAATTCCGCCAAAGTCGATCTCAGGCAAGCCAAGTTTGCCGGTGCCGAAGTTGATCCCCAGCGTGGAAGGATCGAAGCTGGCGTCGAGGGAAGTGAACGAAGTGCGATAGCGGCTGTAGCCGAAGCGCAATTCGTTGATCCGAGCTGGGCCAATCGCAGAGAGCAAGCTGGCGGAAGCGACTTGAACGCGAGCGGGTGAAGTCTGGGCGAACTGGGGCAGACGGGAAGCGGCCAAAGTCCCCAGATTTCCCAGCGGGAACACCTGCTGGCTGTTGGCGAAGGCATAGCGGACGGAAACTTGCTGCGAGTTGGTGAGGTTGTGATCCAACTTGGCGATCAAGCTGTTCACGTCGTTCTTGTCCTTCACCGTGCCCGGCAGGGTCCCGGTGGTGGATTGAGGGAACAGGCCGAGAATGCTGGTGAGAGCAGGGCTGGGAGTGACGCCGTTGGCCAAGGCAATCGTCTGCGCGTCGGTGATTTGGCTGGCGGTCGGAACCAGCAATGAGAAGTCCGAGCCGACCCGCTCGCGCTGCCCCTCGTAGGCCCCAAAGAAAAATGTTTTGTTGCGGATGATGGGACCGCCCAAAGACACGCCAAAATTATTGTTGCGGAAGGCAGTTTTGGCGGCGGGAGAGCGATTGAAATAGTTGCGCGCGTCCAACCTATCGTTGCGCAGAAATTCAAACACGGAGCCGTGCAGCTTGTTGCTGCCCGAGCGGGTGACGATGTTGACGACGGAACCGCTGTTGCGGCCATACTCCGCCGGAAATTGCGATTGCAGGTTGAATTCCTCGATGGCGTCGATGGGCAGCAAAGATGCGGGTGCACCGCCGATGCCGGTCTGATTCAGGGCCGAGTTATTGAAGAACGGATCGTTGTTGTCGGTGCCGTCGAGAGTGTAGTTATTGGAGCGGTCGCGGTTGCCGTTGATGCTGAATTGACCGAAGCCGCTTTGAATGGCGGCGACCCCAGAAGGTTCGACAGTGGCGCCGGGAACAAGTGCGACCAGTTTGCCGAAGTCGCGTCCGTTAAGGGGCAATTCGGTCACTAGTTTCTGGTCCACTACTTCCCCCAGCACATCGCGGCTGGTTTCAATGACGGGCGCGAAGGCCCCAAAATCTCCGCCGTCCACAATCACTTCCGTCCGCGCAGAGGAAACGCGGAGTTGCAGATCGAGGGTAGTTGCAGTGCCGACCGCAACCGTGGCCCGCACGTCCGCCACCTGCAGTCCTGGGGACGACGCCTTGACATCGTAATCGCCTGCCGGAAGCTCCGCGATCGCATAGGCGCCATCGTCGGCACTGGTGGCATCGCGAGCGAGACCGGTTGCAATATTGGTGGCAATGACGGCGGCACCCACCACGGAGGCGCCAGTGGAGTCGGTGACCACTCCACGGATGGCGCCGCGATAGCTTTGCGCCCAGAGGGCGGTGGCAAAGACTGCGCTCGCCAGAACGATCACCAAGAAGCGCAAGCCGGAGGTACGGCCTGCCGCAGAAGAACGAGAGGTGGTTCGGTCAAGCAGAATCATTGCGGGACTCCATTCGTTCACGGTCAATTTATATGTTCGGGATTTAATGCATATAAATCAGTTTCCCTTGCGGTAGATCATCACGGGTTGCGGCGGCCTGAGTTCGTAGAGCGCCGCGAAGCTAGCCTGATTCACCGCCAAACCTACGCGGCCGCGAGAATCAACATAGACCAGGGGCTTGCCTATCGCAACGTCACTAAAGGTCTTAACGAATGGCAGTTTAAATTCGCGCTCCCCGATCTTGACTGGGATTTCCTGGCCGCGCTGGTAGCCGAGTTGTAAGAGTTGTTCGCCGTCAATGTTTGTGACCAGGTTGCCGAACGGACCGTCGGTAGCGATGACCTTCCCGTGCAATCCGCGCTCATCTAGTTGAGCGGGGGCCAGATCAAGCAGAACCAGGGCCTTGATTTCGGGGCCAACTTTGGTCCAATCTTCGCCTCGGGCCAGGTGCGCGCCCACGGGCGAAAAGATGTCGCGGCCGTGGAACGTTGAAGAAATCTTGGCGCCCACCATCCAGTCAGGATTGGTAATCTCGCGAAGGCCCAAGATGCCGTCGCGCTTCTCGACCAGCGTCATCAGGCCATTATCTGGCAGCACAAAATACTGGCCGCGCTTGGTCTTCACGACTACCGCCTTCCGAGTGCTGCCGACGCCGGGGTCCACCACGACGACAAACACGGTGCCTGCAGGAAAGTAGGGGGTGACGCCGAAAAGAAAACGGGCGCCATCAAAAATGGAAAATGGCGTGACCTGGTGGCTGATGTCCACAATGCGGAGATTGGGCGCAACGCCGTACATCACACCTTTACAGATGGCAACGGAGTCATCAACCACCCCGAAATCGGTCATGAAAACGACGGTAGGGGGCGCGGCTTGGGCGATGGCGGACGTGGCTGCGGTGACGATTAAAAGAATGATTGCCAAACAAGAAATTGCTGAGTGGAAGCGTGCTTTCAAAGACACTCACCTCGGCTTGATATGAAACCCTTGATTGTAAACGTTTTCGCAGGGGAATCGAAAGGACAAGCGGACTGAGCGGCCAAATGAGGCCGTTCCCTCCCCCACCGCGGCCCGCATCGGCCACGGATATAATGACGGCATAATCGTGGATATAATCTTGGTGCAGTCCTTTTACACAGCTTTGACCGGAGGATCCATGTCGCAAGTTATTCCTGAAAAGTTTCTGGACCTGTTTCAGAAGCGTGCGTTCGCCAGCTTGGGGACGGTGATGCCAGACGGACGTCCGCAGGTCACGCCCGTGTGGTGCGATTTCGATGGCGAACACGTCATTTTTAATTCGGCGAAGGGACGACAGAAGGACCGTAATGTCCGACGCGATCCGCGCGTTTCGCTGGCATTGATTGATCCCGAGAATCCCTACCGGTATATGGAGATTCGAGGCACCGTGGTGGAGATCACCGAACAGGGCGCGGCGGAGCACATCCACGTGATGGCGAAAAAATATCTGGGCGTGGACAAATATCCCTACGGGCAGGCGGGCGAAGTACGCGTGATTTACAAGATTCGCCCCGAGCATACTACTGTGATGGGCTAGTGTTGCCGCACGATGGGAATCGGGCGCCATCCGTCCACACCTACAATTTGTGTCTCCTTGGCTATGGGAACGTGAATCGTGCGCTGGCCGGGTTGCTGGCGAACCGGCGCGACGAGCTTCGCGAACGCTACGGCATCGAGTGGCGCATCACCGGCGTGGCCTCGCGACGAATGGGATGGCTTACCTATCCCGAGGGGTGCCAAGCTGGGGCGCTGGAGAACGGCGAGATTGAGAATCGCGACTCGGCTGCGCAGCACAATGACGTAAGCGATTGGCTGCGGGCGGCAGGCGCCGATGTGCTGTTCGAGGCCACCTCGCTCAATGTGCAAGACGGGCAGCCGGCGGTAGCGCACATTCGCGCCGCGCTGCAATGCGGAGCTCACGCGGTCACCGCCAACAAGGGGCCAGTGGTGTTTGCCTACCGCGAATTGCGCCAACTCGCGGCAGCGAAGGGCAAACAATTCTTGTTTGAATCGGCAGTGATGGATGGGGTCCCGATCTTTTCTTTATTTCAACGAACTCTACCCGCGATCCGCCTGACCGGCTTGCAAGGGATCTTAAATTCCACTACCAATGTGATTCTCGGCGGGATGGAGCAGGGAATGAGCTTCCAGCAGGCTCTGCGAAAAGCGCAAGAACTTGGGGTCGCGGAAACCGATGCCACCCACGACATTGAGGGTTGGGACGCGGCAGTGAAAGTCGCTGCGCTGGTGACCGTGCTGATGGGGATAGAGCTGCGGCCCCAGCAAGTGGAACGCGAGGGTATTGGGAAGCTGAGCGCGGAGGTCGTCCGTGGCGCACGCGAATCCGGCCGGCCCTACAAGCTGGTTTGCCGTGCGAAGCGAAGTGGAAACACCGTGAAGGCGAGCGTGCGGCCCGAACAACTCGCCATGACCGACCCCATGGCGCTGGTGGAGGGAACTTCCTCAATCA
This sequence comes from Terriglobales bacterium, assembly GCA_038211475.1. Lineage (GTDB taxonomy): Bacteria > Acidobacteriota > Terriglobia > Terriglobales > Acidobacteriaceae > JANYBT01. The sequence continues at coordinate 12,574 of JBBQVN010000014.1, forward strand.
TTTGTTTCGAGACGGATATTTTTCCGATGTTGAGAATCACAGAAGAACGCCCCGGAGTGGAAGCCACTGCCTATGGTATGCTGGCCGACTTCTTGCGGGCAGTCAGCCCGGAGCAAAGTCTGTGACCATACCATTTTGCTAGCCTGGTTCTTCAGCGAGTCAATCCTTATGACGATCACACAAACCGCTCCCATAACCGCACTGGATTTTGCCTGGGTGCGGTCGCAGTTCCCTTCTCTGGCGCAGTACGTCCACGGACGCCGCGCTGCCTTTCTGGATGGCCCGGGTGGCACGCAAGTTCCGCAACGCGTGATCGACGCTATCTCGCAATATCTGGAGCGTGATAACTCGAATACCGGTGGCGCATACCAGACCAGCCGCAACACCGACGCCATGATCGCAGAGGCACGCGCCACGATGGCAGACTTCTTCCACTGCGACAGCGACGAAATTGTCATCGGCCCCAACATGACAACCTTGACCTTCGCGGTCAGCCGGTCGCTGGGGCGGGACCTCGGACCGGGCGACGAAATCGTCTTGACCCTGCTGGACCACGACGCGAATTATTCGCCATGGCGGGCGCTTGAAGAACGAGGCGTCACCATTCGGGTCGCCGATATTCATGAAGCGGACTGCACCCTCGACATGGCGGACCTGGCGAGCAAAATCAATAAGCGGACGCGTCTGGTAGCGGTGGGCTACGCTTCCAACGCGGTCGGGACGGTCAATGACGTGCGTGAAGTTGTGCGGTTGGCGCATCAGGCCGGAGCCTTGGCGTACATTGACGCAGTGCACTATGCGCCCCACGGCCTGATTGACGTGCGCGAGTTGGATTGCGATTTTCTGGCGTGTTCGACCTACAAATTCTTCGGACCGCACATGGGCGTCCTCTATGGCAAGCGCGAACACCTACAGCGCATGCAGCCTTACAAGGTCCGGCCCAATACCAACAACATCCCCAATTGCTGGGAGTGGGGCACCCTGAACCATGCTTGCATCGCCGGCATTTCGGCGTGCGTGGAGTACATTGCTGAGATTGGCCGGCGCTGCAACGGAGTCGTGGCCAACCGCCGCGAAGCCATTGTCGCCGCTTACGCTGCTCTGGAACCGTACGAACGTTCGTTGATGGTGGAACTGCTCTCAGGGCTGGCGGCGATTCCAGGAGCGAGGGTCTACGGCATCACCGATCCGGCCCAGTTCCACCATCGCTGTCCCACTATCGCAGTGCGAATGGATGGCCATTCTCCGCTGGAACTGGCCACCAAACTTGGCGAGCGCGGCTTTTTCACCTGGGATGGAAACTACTACGCCCTCAATTTGACCGAAAGACTTGGGGTAGAGAGCACGGGAGGTTTCCTGCGCATCGGGCTGGTGCATTACAACACGCTCGAGGAAGTGAGCGGGCTGCTGGCGGTGCTGAGAGAGATCGCTGCGGGGAAATAGCTCTAGCCGGAACCGTTCGATATACAGAGGGGCAGGTGCCAGCGTATATTGCCGGTGTGCCCAGGCACGGCGCAGATCACGATCCCGTTGATTGCACAAGGAGAACACCCATGCTGCACAAACTGCTCGCAGTGATGCTATTGGCGTTTTTGCTTAGTCCCGCTTCAGCGCTGGATCCGACGCTGCAATCCGAAATGGTGACAGCCCACAACAAGTGGCGGGCGCAGGTCGGCGTACCCGACTTGAAATGGTCCGATGCGCTGGCCACTGGCGCACAGACGTGGGCCGACCACTTGAAGACAGCCGAAGGCTGCAACCTGGTGCACAGCACCTCCAATGTCGGCGAGAACTTGTTCTGGGCCAGCGCCTCAACGTCTGACAATGGCGACTCCACTGCGCAAACGGTTACGCCAACCCAGGTGACCGATTCCTGGGGCAGCGAGAAACAAGACTACTCCTCCGATACCAACAGCTGCGCGGATGGCAAAGCCTGCGGACATTACACCCAGTTGGTCTGGAAAAATACTTTGGAAGTTGGTTGCGGCAGCGCGGTTTGCGCGGATAAATCCCAAGTCTGGGTTTGCCAATACAACCCCGCAGGGAACATGGCTGGAGAGAAACCGTTCTGAGACGGCCGGTTGGGGTCGCCCTTGTTAGCTTCGACGCAGTTCTTCGACGCTGCTTCCCCGCCCTACTAATACCGTAGTCGCAAAGCCGATAAACAGGCCGTGCTCCACCACTCCGGGCATGTCGCTCAGCGTGCGCGCCAATCCGTCAGGATCCGCGATCGCTCCGAAGTGGCAATCGAGAATGTGATTGTGTTCGTCGGTGACGTAGGGACTGCTATCCGCCTTCACGCGCAGCACAACCGGAATATTCATCGCGCGAATTTTCTTTTCGACAATTGCCTGAGCAAACGGAACCACCTCGACCGGCAGCGGGAACTTTCCAAGTTGCGCAACATACTTGGACGAGTCGGCGATGATCACCATCTTTTTCGAAGCCGAAGCCACAATTTTTTCGCGCAGCAGCGCGCCGCCACCGCCCTTAATCACCCGAAGCTGGGAATCAACCTCATCGGCGCCGTCAATGGTGATGTCGAGTTGCTGATAGTCGTCAAGAGTGGCGAGCGTAAGGCCCAGGCTCAGTGCCAGCTCGCGAGTGCGGTCAGAAGTGGGGACTCCAACAATCTTCAGCCCTGCTTGGACGCGTTCGGCGAGGAAGCGCACGGCGTAGGCTGCCGTGGAACCGGTGCCCAGACCGACTACATCCCCGTCGCGAACAAACTTGGCGCTTTCGCGTCCAGCCGCTTCTTTTTCAGCTTCGTGAGCCATAGTTTTCACTTCGCTCGGGAAAGAATGGCGATATACATCAGATAGAACGCCAGGGCGATTCCGAATATCGCCAGCAGCACCGACACCAGGTCGATCAAGACGCCGGCAGGCTCGAAGGTGTCGGAATCCAACTGCACCCGCGTGGTGCGATAGCGAAACAGCCCGGCAACGATGAGCAGGACGCCGCCCACGATTGAAATCATTCCCAACCATGTGGTCAGTCCGGGTGTGGTCACGTTATGGCCCTCGGACCCAAACAACTCGCGCAGTGCGATAGAAAACCGGCCGACCGCGAAACCGAAAACGATGGTCGCAACGCCCGTGCGTACCCAGGCGAGAAAGGTTCGTTCATTCGCAAGATGGTCGCGCGCGCGATTTGGATTGTTGGGCATGGTTCGGCACAGAAAGCTCACCATTATTCCATAGACGCCGAGGAAGGGCATCCGCGCCGCCGCCCAACATTGCCGCCGAAGCGATGGCGGGGTTGCGATGCTTTGCAGCGTCGAGTAGATTAGCGCCCTGTGTTCTTTTGTGTTGAAAAACTCGGATGACCACCGTCCCTCAAGCCGCCGTCCGAGAAGACCAGGCCACTCTCTTGCTCTCCGTCCGCAACCTCGCCAAGAGTTTCGGCAGAAATCCGGTTCTCCGCGACATCTCGCTGGAAATTGCGGAAGGCGAATTCCTCACCATCTTGGGCGAGAGCGGCTCGGGCAAGACCACGCTGCTCCGCGTCCTCGCCGGTTTTGAAAGTGCAACTTCCGGCGAGTTTTGGATGGGCGGGGAGCGGCTCGACCTGCTGCCCCCTTACCGCCGGCGAATCAACACCGTCTTCCAGAATTACGCGCTGTTCCCGCACCTCACCGTGGCTGAGAACGTCGCCTACGGACTGCGCATCGCCAAGCTGCCCGAGCCAGATATTCAGTCGAGAGTGCAGGCTGCTCTCGCCATGGCCAAGATGTCCGCTCACGCGCAGGCTAAGCCTTCGCGCATCAGCTGAGGCCAGCAGCAACGCGTCGCCCTCGCCCGCGCCCTGGTGAATCGACCGCGCCTGCTGCTACTGGACGAGCCGCTTTCCGCGCTGGATGCCAACCTCCGCCGCCAGATGCAGATCGAATTGAAGTCTTTGCAGCGCGAAGTCGGCATTACCTTCATCTTCGTCACCCACAATCAGGAAGAAGCCATGGTCATGTCGGACCGCATCGCTCTGTTGCGCTCTGGCAAACTCGAGCAAATCGCTCCGCCCCGCGAGATCTACACTCGTCCTACCACCAGTTATGCGGCGCAATTCATTGGACGCACCAACCTGTTGCGCGGCGAAGTCCGGGGCGGCATCGCTGTCTGCGGCGCCATCCGATTCCCCGCGCCGCTTCCCGAAGAGCCCGCGCTCTTCTCGCTGCGTCCGGAAAATATCCGCATCGGAACCCCGGCCCTATTTACCGCCCGCCTGCTCGACCGCGTTTCCACGGGTCCTCCGAACTGCTGCGGATTGAGTGTTCCGACGGCCAGGTGCTCACCGTGTCAACCGCACTCCGCCACCACGCTGGCGATTTGCCATTCGAGTTCTCCCCGGCCGACGCCGTTCCGGTCCGCGAAACCACAGCCGCTCCGGCCGCCAATTCGCGGAGGGCCGGAAAATCCGATTTGTAAAGATTTGTGCAGCCCCTTGACTCTTGCCCATCGCCGGACGGACAATGGCTGCACTATTTGAGCGTAGTACTATCACGACTAAGTACTCCTCGCAAATGGCAATCCCAAAATGTTTCTCCGCTCCATGACGGTGGTTCCTTTTAAAACTTCTCCCAACCATTTTGCCTTAGGAGGCAAGCGTGAAAAAGTTTTTAAGCGTAGTCGCAGTAATGTCCATGTGTTGGACGTTCTCGCAGGCGGAAACCCTGAAGAACGCCCGCGTATACAAAGAAATCAAACATGACGTCTCTCTGCCGCTGCGGGATATGGCTAAGCAGACCCCAGTGTTCAAAGGCATCCCGCGCGAAGTGGCTGAACCTATTCACTTCCCGAAGGTAAAAGAGTTGGGCGTCACCGATGAATCCATCGTAGATCACATGACGCTTCCTGCGATCGGGACAACCGACTTCCTGAACTTTGACGGCCAGGCTGCCGACGGCGTGGCCCCTCCCGACACCAACGGCGCAGTTGGTACCACCCAGTACGTGCAGTGGGTCAACCTGGAATACAACGTTTACGACAAAACGACTGGCTCGAAGATCCTCGGCCCTGTGCAGGGCAGTTCATTCTGGTCCGGCTTCGGTGGCGATTGTCAGAACAACAACTCTGGCGACCCCATTGTCATTTTTGACCACCTTGCCAGCCGCTGGTTCGCTACCCAACCCGTGTTCTTCTCCAGCCCCTTCCACTTCTGTATCGCCATCTCCACCTCGGATGACGCCACCGGCAGCTACACCCGGTATGAATTCGACGTCGTCAACGAATTCAACGACTATCCGAAATGGGCGGTTTGGCCGGATGGCTACTACGCATCCTATCGCGGCTTCAATACCTCGGGCACATCGTACAAAGGACCGCGCGCCTGCGCGGCGGACCGCACCGCGATGCTGGCCGGCAACGCCGCCACCATCCAGTGCTTCAATATGTCCAGCAATTACGATTTCGTGCTGCCTTCCGACCTGGACGGCGCTACCTTGCCGCCAACCGGATCACCCAACTACTACATCTCGCAGGGCGATGACACCAACCACTTGAACATGTGGAGCTTGCACATTGACTTCGTCAATCCTGCCAACTCGCTCCTCACTGGTCCCACCGCGGTGTACGTGCCCGGCTACAACGTACTCTGCGCCACCACTCGGTCTTGCGTTCCGCAGCCCTCAGGCGGCGAAAAGCTTGATGCCCTTTCGAGCGGCTTGAAATACCGCTTCGCGTATCGCAACTTCGGCAACTACGAGTCATTGTTGATCTCGCATGCCGTCAAGGCGAGCACGGCAGCTACCGCGGCTGTTCGTTGGTATGAAATCCGCAACCCGTCGAGGCCCAAGACTTACCAGGCGGGGACCCTGCAAGACGCATCCACTAGCTACTGGATGCCCAGCATGGCGCAAGACAAGTTCGGCGACATGGCCATCGGGTTCAGCGCTTCCAGCAGCACCGTGGATCCCAGCGTGTACTACACCGGACGCACACCCAACATGCCGTTAGGCAGGATGGGAGCGCCCAACTTGGTAATCGCCGGCACCGGCGTCCAGAAGAGCACCTCCAACCGTTGGGGCGACTACGCAGCCATGCAGATTGACCCCACCGACGACTGCACCTTTTGGTTTACAGAGGAGTACATCGCCACCACCGGGAGCTTCAACTGGAGCACCCGCATCAACTCGTTCAAGTTCCCCCGCTGCAGATAGCCGAGGGAATTCGTTTTCACCGCCGGGTCAGAAATTGGCCCGGCTTTTTCTTGCTCGCTCAAGTTTGAATTTTAGATTGACCGTGGCGATTGACCCAAGAGCGGAAAGCTGTCGTCGGCTGAGGCAAATGAGCGTGGCGGCAAAGATTCTCGTCTTCGCCGCCAAGGCTGGACTCACTCAAACCACCCTCCCGAAGTCGGCTTCGGCACTCGAACTTACGTACTGGGTCAAAACTTAGGAAATCGGCATAAGACCTCTAATCCGGCGTGCTTGTTGCTAAAAACCTCACCGGCGGCGTCATTTCGTTGTACAAAATTCAATACAAATAATTTTTTTGTTTTTACCTCGTATCTTCTCCCGGGTGCTGTTACTATTCCTCCATAGTTTGTCGGGGTTTTTGTCTGCGCGAATTCAGTGCTTTCGGAATGCCCGGCAATCCATCCCATCCAAAAACAAAAAAGCCTCAGGAGGCTCTTGCATGAAGAAATTTAGCTGCGCGATTCTGGTCGCGTGCTTTTTGATGACGTGGGCACAGGCCCAAAGTCACGTCCGTGTTTACACAGAAACCAAACATGATGTTTCTCTTCCTCTGCGCGACATGGCCAAACTGGTCGCGGTCCAGAAGCACGTAAACTACGAAGTCGACGCTCCCCGCGCCCTTCCTACCCATCAGTCCACCACCAATGGCAGCGCTGAGGCCGCCGTGGTTTCGGATGGTTCCGGTCCTCTGGTCGCCACCACCAATCTTTTGAACTTCGACGGCCAGTCCGCCGACGGCGTTGCGCCTCCTGACACCACTGGTGCAGTGGGTGGAACCCAGTACGTGCAATGGGTCAACCTCGAATACAACGTTTACGACAAGACCACCGGCAGCAAGATCCTCGGCCCGGTCCAGGGCAATGCGTTCTGGTCTGGTTTCGGCGGCACCTGCTCCACCAGCAACTCCGGCGACCCCATCGTTATCTACGATAAGGCTGCAGGCCGCTGGTTCGCCGCTCAGAACACCTTCTCCGGCGTCTACACCATCTGCCTCGCCGTCTCCACCACCGGCGATGCCACGGGCAGCTACAACCGCTACTCCTTTGCGGTTTCGCCCAGCACCAACTTCCCTGACTATCCCAAGTGGGGCGTTTGGTCCGATGGCTACTATCAATCGTTCAATGCCTTTAAGAACGGCGTCACCTTCAACGGTTCGGAAGTCTGCGCCGCTGATCGTACCAGCATGCTGGCCGGCTCCGCCGCTACCATTCAGTGCTTCAGCACCGCCAACACCCAGGGTGGATTGTTGCCTGCCGATATCGACGGCCTGACTCAGCCTCCTGCCGGCGCCGCCGAGTACTTCCTCAACTGGAGCGATACCACGCACATCAACTTCTGGCGTTTCCATGTGGATTTCGTCACTCCTTCCAACTCCACCTTCACCGGTCCTACTCAGAAGACCGTCGCTGCCTTCACCCAGGTTTGCCCCAGCACCCGCGCTTGCGTTCCGGAGCCGTCCGGTGGTGAAAAAGTCGATTCTCTCGGCGATCGCATGATGTACCGTGTGTCCTATCGCAACTTTGGGACCTACGAGTCCATCCTGGCTTCGCAAACCGTGAAACCGACCGGCACTTCGACCGCAACCACTGCGGTTCGCTGGTACGAGTTCCGCACCCCCAACACCCCGACCGTCTATCAGTCCGGGACCTACCAGAACATGACCACCAGCCTCTGGATGCCCAGCATCGCCCAAGACAAGCAAGGCAACATCGCTCTGGGCTTCGCCGCTTCCAGCAGCACCGTGAATCCTAGCGTGTGGTATGTTGGCCGTAACGTCACCGACGTGAAGGGCAAAATGCAAGCTCCCTTCAAAGCCGTTGTCGGAACCGGCGTCCAGAAGAGCACCAGCAACCGTTGGGGCGACTACAGCACCATGCAAGTGGATCCCTCTGACGATTGCACCTTCTGGTACACCCAGGAGTATTACAAGACCACGGGCAGCTTCAACTGGGCCACCCGCATCAACTCCTTCAAATTCACTAGCTGCAACTAGAGTTTGGAGTCTCCAGAACCAGGGTGCGGAAGTTCGCATCCTGGTTTTTTTATTTCCCACTCGGAAACCTTGTTGCATCCCCGTTCAGAAATGCATACGCCATCCTCTGCGTTTTTCAGTTTGATTCCTCGTCATTTCCTGCTACTATCTCGACCTAGTACTCCCTTTTGTTGGAGTTTCCTTTGCGTCAACCCGAACTTGTGGTGTCCAGTCGTTCAAACCAAACAATACCCCCAGGAGGCTATGCGTGAAACAAGTTAGCAGTATGTTGCTTGCGGTATGTTTTTTGATGACGTGGTCTCAGGCTGAGAATCACGTCCGCGTCTACAGTGAGATTAAACACGATGTGTCCGCTCCCTTGCGCGATATGGCCAAGACCATCGCGGTGCAGAAGCAACTCAATCGCGAATCCGATGTCCGCCGCATCGTTCCTACCACTCAACTGCCACAGTCGGGTTCTCCCGCGGCCGCCGACGTGAACGGAATCCGCCCCGCCGTGGGCACCACCGCCAGCCTCAACTTTGACGGACAGGCCGCGGATGGAGTCGCTCCCCCGGACACCACCGGTGCAGTCGGCGCGACCCAGTATGTGCAGTGGGTGAACTCCGAGTACAACGTGTATGACAAGACCACCGGCACCAAGACGCTTGGCCCTATTCAGGGTAATGCCCCCTGGGCCGGCTTTGGCGGTTCGTGCCAGACCCGCAACGACGGCGACCCCATCGTCCTCTACGACAAGGCTGCAGGACGCTGGTTTTTGGCACAGAACACTTTCGCGACCCCCTACACCATCTGTATTGCGGTTTCCACCTCTAGCGATGCCACTGGCAGCTACAATCGCTATGCCTTCGCCGTTTCCCCCTCTACCAATTTCCCCGACTATCCTAAGTGGGGGGTCTGGTCAGATGGTTACTACCAATCGTTCAACGCCTTTAAGAATGGTTCCACGTTCAATGGCTCCGAAGTTTGTGCCGCCGACCGCACCAACATTCTCGCCGGCAACGCCGCCACCCTCCAGTGCTTCAGCACCTCCACCACCTACGGCGGTCTGTTGCCCGCGGACATCGATGGCGCCGCGGCTCCTCCCGCCGGCGAACCTGAAACGTACGCCGACTGGAGCAACACCAACCACATCAACTTCTGGAAGTTTCACGTCGACTTCGTCACTCCATCCAATTCCACTTTCACCGGCCCAACTCAGGTCGCGGTCAACTCCTTCACTCAGATCTGCACCACTACTCGGGGATGCGTGCCGCAGCCTTCTGGCGGCGAGAAGCTTGACTCCTTGGGCGACCGCCTCATGTATCGGCTCGCCTATCGCAACTTCGGCGATCACGAGTCCCTGGTTGCCTCACACACCGTGAAGCCCACCAGCGGTACCGCCAAGGCCGCGGTCCGTTGGTACGAATTCCGCAACCCCACAAGCCCTACTGTCTTCCAGCAGTCCACCTTCCAGGACTCCGGCACCAAGAGTTACTGGATGCCAAGCATCGCCATGGACAAGCAGGGCAACATGGCGTTGGGCTTCAGCGTTTCCAACGCCTCCACCGATCCCAGTGTCTGGTATACAGGCCGTCTTTCTACCGACGCCTTGAATACCATGGAGTCCTCCAACACTTTGGTCACCGGCACCGGCGTCCAAAAGAGCACCAGCAACCGTTGGGGTGACTACAGCACGATGCAAGTCGACCCCTCGGACGACTGCACCTTCTGGTTCACCACCGAGTACATCAAAAACTCGGGTAGCTTCAACTGGAGCACCCGGATTGGATCCTTCAAATTTACCGGTTGCAACTAACTGGACACCGCTTCCACAGAGCCAGGGTGCGCCACTCGCATCCTGGCATTTTTACGCCCCGCTCCTCCCACCGCTGCAGCTGGGCCACTTCCTCCGCATAGGCTGCTCACACAACATCTCCGCCGCATAGTACGATAGAGACTAGACCAGAATTGTTTCTCGTCACCCGTGGAAGAGCGGGCCTTCCGGCCCGCGGAACCCGCCGGAACCAGATGGGCTCGAGCCCACGTGGCAGGTTTTCCACCAGCCGCCCAAAGGATATTTTTTTGAACCAGAACATTCGCAACATCGCCATCATCGCCCACGTCGACCACGGCAAAACCACTCTCGTGGACGCTATGCTGAACCAGAGCGGCACCTTCCGCGCCAATGAGTCTCACGTCGAGCGCGTAATGGATTCCAATGAGCTCGAACGCGAGCGCGGCATCACCATCCTCGCCAAGAACACTGCCATTTTCTACCACGATATCAAGATCAATATTGTCGACACTCCGGGCCACAGCGACTTTGGCGGCGAAGTCGAGCGCGCCCTCAAGATGGTGGATGGCGTCATGCTGTTGGTGGATGCCAGCGAAGGCCCCCTGCCACAGACCCGCTACGTGCTGAGCAAGGCCCTCGAAGGCCACCTGCCGCCCATCGTCGTCATCAACAAGATTGACCGCCCCGACGCGCGCCCCCAGGAAGTTCTCAACGAAATCTACGACCTGTTCATTGATCTCGACGCCAAAGAATCGCAGCTCGATTTCCCCGTGCTCTACACCAACGCCAAGACCGGCACCGCCTCGCTCGAACCCAAGGACGCAGGCATCAACCTGCAGCCATTGTTTGAAGCCATCGTCAGGACCACTCCGGTCCCGCAAGGCGATGCTGACGGGCCCATGCAGATCATGGTCGCCAACCTCGACTACAGCGACTACCTCGGACGCCTCGCCATCGCCCGCGTGTTTAATGGCACGCTGCGCACCGGCGAAGAAGTGGCCATCGCCAAGCGCGACGGATCGTTCCACAAAACCAGGATCACGAAACTGTTTTCGTTTTCCGGATTGAAACGCACCGACAGTACCGAAACCAAGCTCGGCGACATCGTGGCCATCGCGGGCGTCGAAGGCATCACTATCGGCGAGACCATCTGCAACGCGGAAAATCCCCAGCCGCTGCCGCCCATCGTGATTGATGAGCCCACCATCGCCATGCAGTTCTCGGTGAACACGTCGCCCTTTTGTGGACGCGAAGGCACCTACGTCACTTCGCGCAACTTAAAAGAGCGTCTGGAAAAAGAGTTGCTTACCAACGTTTCTCTGCGCGTCGAAGATACCGGCAGCACCGATTCCTTCAAAGTGCTGGGCCGCGGCGAACTGCAACTCTCCATACTGATTGAGATGATGCGCCGCGAAGGCTTCGAACTGATGGTCAGCAAGCCGGAAATCGTCACCAAACGCATTAACGGCAAGCTCATGGAGCCGGTCGAGCACCTCACCGTGGACATTCCTGAACTTTTTGTCGGCGTAGTCATGGAGCAGCTCGGCACCCGCAAGGCCGAAGTGGCCAACATGCACAACCACGGCTATGGCCGTGTGCGCATCGAGTTCCGCGTGCCCAGCCGCGGCCTGATTGGCTTGCGAAGCCAGTTGCTTACTGATACGCGCGGCACCATCGTGATGAACTCTCTGTTCGACGGTTACACCGAATGGCAGGGTGAGATCCCGCATCGGCTGACCGGTGCGTTGATCGCCGATCGCAGTGGCGTCACCACCACCTACTCGCTCTACAGCTTGCAGGAGCGCGGCGTGCTGTTCACCGGAGCCGGCACCGAAGTGTATGAAGGCATGGTGGTCGGCGAGAACGCCAAAGACAACGACCTCGACGTCAATGTGGTCCGCGAAAAGAAGCTGACCAACATGCGTGCCTCTACTTCCGACGAAGCTATCCGCCTGGTGCCCTACCGCAATCTGAACCTGGAACAGGCCATCGAGTTCATTGCCGAAGACGAGTTCGTAGAAGTCACGCCCAAGAACCTTCGCCTGCGCAAGAAAGTGTTGCAGTCGAACCAGCGCAAGAAGAAATCCTACGCCGCGGCGGACCAGGCGTAACCGGGAGGGGCGCGAAAGCGTCCGCACAAGAAAATCGGCCATGTGCAAGCTGGAGCTGTCCAAACCACGCGGTCCGCTGAGGCCGTTCCGCATGTACCTGGTTTCTTGCAGTTGCACCCGTACCTTCGCTGTCCCTGAGAACTACGATCGTCAAGGCACCAACTGGAGGCGTTACTTGCCCTGCCCTATTTGCGGCAAACGCCACGATCCCAAGAACCGCCTGCTTAACCTCGACTACCACCGCGAAGGCTACTGGAAAGTGGAAGACTGCTGAAGCAACAACCTCGATGCGTTCAACAGGCGGGCCCTTGACCACGCTGGCTCCGGGGACTCGTGCTAGTCACGCTCAGCCGGTACAATCTGTGCATGGTTCCCGTCCACAAAACTTTGATTGTCGAAGATGACGGTCTCGTATGTCCCGACGTAGGGGTCGTGGGCCGAAGACAAATACCGACTCGTCTCACTTTACGACGAGCTATTTGCTACAGGGATGAAGGACAAGTGGGGTACTCGCGTTTACATTGATCTATACGCCGGAGCTGGCTTCAGCAAAATAGAGGGCACGGGCAGGGTGCTCAAGGGCTCCCCGATCTTGGCGCTAACAGTCCAACATCCCTTTGACAAATACATTTTCTGTGAGGAAGACGCCGACCTTTTGACTGTCCTAAGCCAGCGAACCAAGCGCATTGCCCCCGCCGCCAATGTGGCCTACGTGCAAGGCAACTGCAACGCCGAAATCGATAAAATATGCTCTTTGATTCCGAGGGGTTCTGCCAAAGACAGTGTGCTTTCTCTTTGTTTCGCTGATCCGTTCGATTTCGGCATCAAGCACGAAACAATCCGAAGTCTGTCGAGATTCCGAATGGATTTTCTCGTCTTGCTTGCGATCGGCATGGATGCGAATAGGAACTACGACCACTACGTCGATGGCCCTTCACCCAAGATAGATGAGGCGCTGGGAAACAAAAAATGGCGCGAACGGTGGCAGCAGAGGGTTTCCCGGGAAGAATTCTCATCGTTTTTGGCTTTAGAATTCGCCGAGAGCATGAACTCCTTGGGTTATCTTCCTCGGAAACTGCATCAGATGAAGCAGGTCAGATCTGCACAAAAAAACTTACCACTCTATCATTTGGCGTTGTTTTCAAAGGCCCAGCGGGCTTACACGTTGTGGGAGGAGGTCCTGAAATATGGCACCGCTCAGAAAAGTCTTGGATTTGAGGGTTAGACATGGCATTACTTACCAGTATCGAGTGGACTGACACCACGTGGAATCCAGTGCGTGGCTGCACGAAGATCAGCCCAGGATGCAAACACTGCTACGCAGAGAGATTCGCCGAGCGATTTAGAGGCGTGAAGGGACATCCGTTTGAGCAGGGCTTTGATCTTCGGTTGGTCCCAGAAAAATTGGCCGATCCGTTTCGTTGGCACAAACCAAGAACCGTCTTCGTGAATTCAATGAGCGACCTGTTCCACGAGGGTGTAACGCAGGACTACATTTTGCAAGTGGCTTCAGTCATGCGTCTTGCCCGCTGGCACACCTACCAAATTCTCACCAAGCGCTCCGGGCGAATGCGGCGATTGCTATGTGGACCGCTCCGCGATGCCGCAGTTGAGGGCCATATCTGGTGGGGGGTCTCCGTCGAGGATCGCAAGCATGGGTTTCCGCGAATCCTAGACTTGCAGCAAACGCCCGCTCAGGTTCGATTTCTGTCAATAGAGCCTCTACTCGAAGACCTTGGGGCAATTCCCCTGTCTGGTATTTCTTGGGTAATTGTGGGTGGCGAGAGCGGACCGAAAGCACGCCCGATGCGAAAAGAATGGGTGCTGTCGATAAGGGATCAATGTAAAACACTAAATATCCCGTTCTTCTTCAAGCAGTGGGGAGGGGTCCGAAAAAAGGATAGCGGTCGCCTTCTGCTAAGAAGAACATTTGATGAATATCCAGCTCAAGAATCTTATCCGGTTTTACCAACCGCATTGCGGCTGCAATATGCTGCTGAGGCGGAGCGTCGAGCCTCACTCGATGTATCGCTCCAATGGCTCGGGTGAAGAGTTGCCCGGACATAAAGCAGCGCCTCGCTCTCCAGTTTCAAAGCCTCTGGGACTTCTGCGCTTACACTGAACCATGCCCACCTCCACTCCGACCCGCGTTGCGATTGTCGGCGCTGGCAATGTTGGCTCCACCTACGCCTACACTTTGCTGCTCTCCGGTTTGGCTTCTGAAATTGTTCTGATCGACGCCAACCGTGCCAAGGCCGAAGGCGAAGCCATGGACTTGAACCACGCCGTGCCCTTCGTCTTTCCCACCCGCATCTGGGCGGGCGATTATGCCGACTGCTCCGGGGCCGCGCTGACGGTTCTGGCTGCAGGCCCGGGCACCAAGCCGGGCCAGTCGCGGCTCGACATCGTCGCGCGCAACGGCGAAGTCTGGCGCCAGATTATTCCCCCGATCGTGCAGCACAATCCCGACGGGCTCCTCCTAATCGCCACCAATCCAGTGGACGTGCTTACTTACGCCGCGCTCAAACTCTCCGGCCTGCCCGCGAACCGGGTCATTGGTTCCGGCACCATTCTCGACACCGCTCGCTTCCGCTACCTGCTCAGCCGGCACTTCCATGTGGACGCCCGCAGCGTGCACGCCTACATCGTCGGCGAGCACGGCGACAGCGAGGTGCCCGTGTGGTCCTCAGCCAATATCGCTGGCATGCGCCTGCCCGATTTCTGCCGCACCCAGAAACGCGAACTGGATGCAGCCACCATGCAAGAAATCTTCGCCCACACCCGCGACGCCGCTTATCACATCATCGAACGCAAAGGCGCCACCTACTACGCTGTGGCCGCGGGCCTGATGCAGATCACCCGCGCCATTCTGCGCAACCAGAACACGGTGCTCTCGGTCTCCACACTGATGCAGGACTACTACGGCATGAGCGACGTCTGCTTCAGCCTGCCGACGATTGTCAATCGCAGCGGCGTGGAGCAAGTGCTTCGCTTGGAGCTTGACCCGGAGGAAGTGCAAAAGCTGCGTCACTCGGCTGAGGTGCTGAAGCAAACCGTTGCCGTACTAAATTTATGAACGTCGTGCTATGTCGCTCACTCAGGCCGTAGCGCGTTTGTAGTTTGCTGAAGCTGGATGTAAACTGAGGAGAATTATGCGCCCGTAGCTCAGTTGGATAGAGCGGCAGCCTCCGGAGCTGTAGGTCGGGAGTTCGAATCTCTCCGGGCGCACCATGGTTTCTCGGTTTCCACCTGAACTATCCCAGATACCTCTACCGCAGAACCGGATGCTCTCCCTTAAGCCCTTTTGGCAATTCAATTTATTGCCCATCGTACAAAAAGTTTACCTATAGCGCTGTAAACGTTTGCCTTGGAGCCCGGACCCGCGGATGACCTCCAGGCCTACCCCCAGCCCAACAGTCTCGCCACGGGCTTCCTGTGGCCGCTACGGGGCATTCTACGGGGCGTGCTCCCCGGCTTTGGAGCCTCCAGAAACCCCTTCGCCACCCGATTGCCTGCCTCGCGGAAAATAATCCCTTAGTTTGCAACGAGTTGCAGATATTATCAAAAAGTTAGGGGCAAATGGCAGTGTTAGGTGTTGGGAGACTGCTCTTCCAACATCCGCTTGGCGTCCAACACCATGCTGAGGACGTTGTCCACGCCCATCTTGGTATTGACCATCAGGTGGTAGAGAGCACGGGTCGGCCAATCGGCGCCAAAGTAGTGCTTGACGAAGGCGATGCGCTCGACGTCCACCGACTCAACCAGCTCTTCCGCTTCCTGCTGACTCTTTCCCAAGCGTCGCATCATCTGGATCTTGAATTGCTTCGGTGCGTAAGTGAATACGTGCATCGTGTCTGGGCGGTCGCGCAAAAAATACGGCGCCCCTCGGCCCACGATCACGGCATTGCCTTCGGCAGCGATGCGGGCCATGATTTTGTCCATCATCGCCATCATGCAATCGGTATCGAACACCGAACCCTCGGCCACCGGCAAGCTGCGCTCATAGCTGCCGCGCCAGAAAACTTTGGCCAGACGATGCAGGCGGCTGTCCATGCGCTCATCGCAAGCCGACACGGCGTCGGCCGGCACATGGGCTGCGGTCGCAATCTCCTGGGTGAGTTGCTGGTCCCACAGCTTCCAGCCCAGGCGTTGGGCCAAGCGGGCGGCGATTTCAGCGCCGCCACATCCGTATTCGCGTTCCAGCGTGATAATGCGAATCATGTCAGACTCCTCAATGCACCACCATCTCGCCGCCGGTCTTGGGACGCTTCATCAGGAAAACAAACGGCACCAGGCAAGCAATCACTACACCGAGCAGCCAAAAATCGTCGATGTATGCTTGCATCGTGGCCTGGCGCATGATGGTGCCCTGCACTAAAGCATAAGCCTGACGGGTGGCGGTCTGCAGATCGGCGCCCTTGGCCTGCAAGGTCGCGGTGATTCCGTGGAGCCTCGCTTGAAACTCCGGGCTGCCGGAAGTGACATTCTCCATCAACCGGCTTTGGTGAAACTGGGTCCGCCTGTCCAGCATGGTGGTGACAAACGAGATGCCCACGCTGCCGCCAATGTTGCGGGCCAGATTCATCAGGCCAGAAGCGGCGTTGTTCTTTTCGCGGGGCAGAAATGCATAGGCCGCGGTATTGATTGGAACGAACAAGAACGCCAGTCCGAACGCCTGGTACACCCGGGCCAGCATGGCGGTGCGGAAATCAATTTGCAAGTTAAACGTCGCCATATGAAATAACGACAGCGACAATGCGACCAGGCCGAAAACCATCATCTTGCGGGCATCATAGCGTGACAGCATGAAACCCACGATGGGCATGATGAGCATGATGGTAAAGCCGCCTGGCGACAGCGCCTTGCCCGAAAGTTCCGCCGAATAGCCTAGCAGGGTCTGCATAAAGAGCGGCAACAGTAACGTGCTCCCCAACAGAGCGAAGCCAAGCATGAACATCAAGAAATTGGACGCGGCAAAGGTCCGGTTCTTGTACAAGTGAAGGTCGATGATGGGATCTTTGTGGCGCCACTCCCACCACACGACGAAGATCAGCGATGCCGCCGAGACCAAGGCCAGCACCAGGATGAAATGTGATTCAAACCAGTCCTCGCGCTGCCCCTTGTCGAGCACAATCTGCAAAGTGCCCAAGCCGAGAGCCACGAAGCCCAGGCCAATGTAATCAATCTTGGTTTCGCTCAGCTTGCGGCGCTTGAGGTAGGGAGGATCCTGAATCAGGCGCGAGGTCAAAATCAGCGACAAAATGCCGACCGGGATGTTGACAAAGAAAATCCATCGCCAACTGAAGTTGTCAGTGATCCATCCGCCGAGCGTAGGGCCGATGGCGGGCGCCATAACCACGGCGATGCCGTAGACAGCAAAGGCCATGCCGCGCTTGGCTGGGGAAAAGGTATCCGCCAGAATTGCCTGCTCGCTGGGTTGCAACCCACCGCCGCCAGCACCCTGCAGAATGCGGAACACGATCAGCATGGGCAGACTGGTGGCGAAGCCGCAGAGGAACGAACTGATGGTGAACAGCGCCACGCAACCCATGTAAAAGCGCTTGCGCCCGACGATGGACGACAGCCAGCCGCTTAGCGGCAGCACGATGGCGTTCGAAACCAGGTAGGAAGTGAGCACCCAAGTGCTCTCGTCCTGTCCGGCGGAGAGGCTGCCAGAGATGTGAGGCAGCGCGACATTGGCGATGCTGGTGTCCAGCACCTCCATGAAGGTGGCTAGCGTCACCGCAAGGGCGATGATCCAGGGATTGACGCTAGGCTGCCAAGCCTCGATCTCACTTGCGGTCAAGGCGGCCGTGCTCATTTGCGAATCCACACCTTGGGATTGGCTGACATGCCGGGACGCAACTCGTGAGTCTTCAGGTCTTCGGGATCGAGTGTAATTTTCACGGGAATGCGCTGCACCACCTTAACGTAATTGCCGGTGGCATTTTCCGGGGGCAACAGGCTGAACTTGGCGCCACTGGCGCCCGCGATGCTGTCCACGTGCCCACGATACATCTTGCCATTGGCGTCAATCATGACGGAGACGGGCTGGCCGGGACGCATCATGCGCAACTGGGTCTCCTTGAAGTTGGCGGTGACCCACACATTGTCGAGCGGAACCACCTTCATCAGTTCCTGACCCGCCATCACGTTCTGTCCCAGTTCGACGGTGCGGCCGCTTATGACGCCGCTGGCGGGGGCGATGATCTTGGTATAGCGCAGATTTAATTCGGCCTGGTCGAGATCGGCTTTCTTGCGATCGGCCATAGCATGAGCCGAGTCGGCCCGTGAGCGCATTACGGAAACCTGCTCGGGAGCGGTTTTTGCGGAACGCCAATCGGCGCGGGCCTGCTGCTCTCGCGCTTGCGCCTGGGCAATCTGAGCGGATGCGGTATCCACTGCGGCCCGCGAGGCCGCTACGCCGGCGGCGCTAGCCTTGGCGGTTGCCACTGACTGATCATACTGCTGGGCTGAAATTTCTTGCTTGTCCACCAGTTGCTTGTAGCGGGCCAGATCGCTCTGCGCCTTGGCATTATTGGCTTCCGCCTGAGCCAGTTGAGCTTTGGCGGCCTCGAGTTGCTGCCTGGAAGCGGAAATCCCGGCCTGGGTACTGGCGACATTGGCCTCGGTCACGGACACCTGACTGGAGGTAGTGACATTCATGATGGGGATGTTCGTTCCCGCCCCACGCGCCGCAGCTACTGCGTCCGCATAGTCCGCACGAGCTTTGTCCACGGCAACCTGATAGTCGGTGGGATCAATTTCGACCAGCACGTCCCCGGCTTGAACTCTCTGGTTGTCTTCAATGTTGACCTTGATGACGTGGCCCGAGACGCGAGCGCTGATGGAACTGATGTGGCCGTCAATCTGAGCATCGTCAGTGGACTCATAGCTCATGAGATAGCGCCACACGAGCACGCCGGCCACCACCAGCACCAGCGCCGCAAGGATCAAGCCGATGCGCACGCCAGGATGTTTCATGGCGGCGCGGCGATGGTGGGCAAAGTCATTGTTCGACTTTGGCGTCTCCTCCGCTACTGGCGTTTCCGGATCAGCATGCACTTCACTCATGGCATCTTCTTCCGCTCTTCAATGTTTTCGTTCCCAGACCGCACTCCGCCGTTCCCATTACTTGCCCTTCAAATATTCTTTTACTCCAGCTTCGGCGCGGCCAATGGCTCGCGCATAAGAAACCTTGGCCACGTTGTGCTGGTACAGACTGGTAATAAAGCTATCGTGAGCAGTTGCGACCGACTCCTGGGCTTGCACCACTTCCAGATTGTCTGTGACGCCGGCGGCGAAGCGATCCTGGGACTGGCGTAGAGCTTCTTCGGCAAGTTCCACCGAACTGCGTGCCACTTCCACCTGGTCTGCGGCCGAGGCCAGGTCCAGCAAGGCCACTCGCACTTCCTGATCGATGCGACCGCGAAGGTCGGCGAGCTGCGCTTCTGTTTGGCGCAGATTAGACTCCGTCACCAACACGTCTCCATGGACCCGCCCGCCCTGAAAAATGGGAATCTGCAAGCCTCCACTGGCGTGGAAGGTCGGGACCACATTATTGGGACGAGTGCCAATCTCGCCGAAGTCGCCGGCGAGATTGAAGCTCGGATAATAGCCGGCCTTCGCCGCCCTGGCCGACAACCGCGCAGCAGCAACCCGCGACACTGCGGCCTGGTAGTCCGGACGTTGGGCGTAAGCCTTCTGCAAGGCCTCTTCCGGCGTGGGCGGCGGGAATGGTTCGTAAGGCACCTTGCTCGCCAAAGTAAACTGCTGTCCCGCGGCCAAACCGATCACGCGAGCCAGCATCAGTTTTTGCTTGGCTAAGTCATTGCGCGCCACGATGAGTTGCTGCTGCCGGATCTGCAACTCGACATTGGCGCGGAGGGTATCGATGCCGGGCGTAAGTCCCGCCTTCTGCTGGTCGGACGTTTTTCCAAATAGGGCCTTCGCGGTATTCACCTGCGAGGCGGTGGCCTCGACCCGAGCTTCGGCGGCGATAGCGAGCAAGTACGCGTTGCCCGTGGCCAGAACCACCAGTTCGCGGGCATCCCGATAGCTGTGTTGGGCGCCGCGCTCCTGCTCGCTGGCGGCCCGGTATCTTTGGATAGCCTTCCAATCGAACACCGTCTGAGTGAGGTAGGCGCGGGCGTCGAAGAAGGCGTAGGGTCCAATCACATGGGGGACACCGGGAAAGTTCAAGCCCATGGCTTGCAGGTTGGCCTTCTGAAAGCTTTCCGTTGCGGCAGCGTTCACATTGGGCAGGAGCGCGCTTAGCTCTTTCCACTTCTCTCCACGGGCGGAGGCGGTGGATTGGGCGGAAAGAGTCTCGCCCAGATTGCGACGCAGAGCGCGGTCAATGGCGTCAGAAAAGGTGATGGACAGGGGTTCCGCAGTAACTTTTTCTTCTGGGATGCTGCCCAAGAAAGGGGTCGAGGAGCTACTCTGGCTCTCCATGGCGCCCGCCTCTGCCATGCCTAGCCCGTTTTGCGCCAGCAAATGGGTGGGGGTTGCCGAGGTCACCAGCAGGAGCAGCGAAAGAGCGCACGCACGACCGGTTTCGCCAGCCGCCGTGGCAGCAGGATTGGATGGAGGACATACTCTTCCGGCCTTAGGGTTGTCCATTTCGAACTTTCGATTCATTTTGGCCCAAGTTTGATGCACAAGTGGGGGTATTTTGACTATTTTAAGCGCATGCTAGAACTGGCCCCCCCCTCAAAACTCGTATTGATTCTACCCGCGTTTGCCGCAAGAGTGGAGAGGGAAAAACCGGTTCGCGAACCATGACAGCCATCTCGGCATGGAAGCAACTTTGGGGCGGTTGAGGGGTTCCTATAGGGAGAAATAGTCTTGTGGTTTTGGAGTGTCATGCACGTTCGTAATCATCTAGCAATCGCAGCGATTCTGGCACTTGGGCTGGGAGTGGGAGCACGTCTGGTTGCAGGTACAAAGTCCACTGAGGAAGCTGGAGATCAGAAGCGTGCCGCACACGCGCTAAACCGGTTGACGTTCGGACCGCGACCGGGCGATTTGCAACGGGTCGAGGCCATTGGCGTTGAGCGTTGGATCGACCAGCAACTGCATCCGGAAAAGATCAACGATGCAGCGATCGAGGCTCGCCTTGGCGAGTTTCGCACTTTGCGCATGGATACGCGCGAACTGTATGCCAACT
The DNA here is from genome assembly GCA_038211475.1 of Terriglobales bacterium. Taxonomy (GTDB): domain Bacteria; phylum Acidobacteriota; class Terriglobia; order Terriglobales; family Acidobacteriaceae; genus JANYBT01. The sequence goes on from JBBQVN010000014.1 coordinate 33,820, forward strand.
TCCCGCCGCCTCAGTTCGTGAAAGCGGTGATGAATGGGAAGATGCGGATGCCGTCTGATCCGGCCCAGCGAGCGATGTACGAAACCCAGATTGCTCGACTGGAGCGCCAGCAGAACGCCAAGAACGACGCCGCGAATGGGGACGGAGCCGGAAGCGACGACCGCCGCGACAACCGCCAATTCGCGCGCAACACCATGGAGCAGATGCTGGCCTTGCCGCCCGAGCAGCGATTGCAGCAAGTGTTACAGATGCCGGCCGCGGACCAACTGGCTTTCGCTGCCGCTATGCAGGGACCGCAGGGACAGGCGTTTACCGAAGGCATGACGTCACAGCAAAAAGAAGCGCTGATGGCACTGAACAACCCGCAACAGGTGATCGCCGCCGAATTGATGCAGGCGAAATTGTTGCGCGCCGTTTACAGCGAGCGCCAGTTGCAGGAAGTGATGACGGATTTCTGGTTCAACCACTTCAACGTGTTTGTGGGCAAGGGGCAGGTACGCTACTACCTGACCAGCTACGAGCGCGACGTGATTCGTCCCCATGCGATGGGCAAGTTTGAAGACCTGCTAGTGGCGACGGCCAAGAGCCCGGCCATGATGTTCTATCTGGACAACTGGTTGAGCGAAGGACCGCAGTCTGACGCAGCGCTCGGGATTGCGCGCAAGAACGGCGGGCGGCGGCGCGGCTGGTTTGGCGGAATGAGTGCTCCGCCGCGTCCACAGGGCAAGAAAAAGAACAGCAGCGGCCTGAACGAGAATTACGGGCGCGAACTGCTCGAGTTGCACACCCTCAGCGTCGCGGGCGGCTATAGCCAAAAAGATGTCACGGAAGCGGCCAAGGTATTTACCGGCTGGACCATGGAGGGTCCGCTGAAGGGCAGCGGCTTCAAATTTGACGCAAGGATGCACGAGCCCGGGACCAAGTACGTGCTGGGGCACAAGATCAAGCAAAAAGGCGAAAAGGAAGGCCTGGAATTGCTACACCTGCTGGCGCACGATCCGCGCACGGCGCACTTTATTTGCCAGAAGCTGGCGATGCGCTTCGTGGCCGACAATCCGTCGCCGGCGCTGGTGACGCGGATGACACAAACGTACATGAAGAAGGACGGCGACATCCGCGAAGTGCTGGGCACGCTATTCCACTCGCCCGAATTCTGGGCGCCGGAAAATTACCGGGCGAAGGTAAAGACGCCGTTGGAATTTGTGGTTTCGGCGGTGCGAGCCAGCGGGGTGCAGGTGGACGACGCGCTGCCGCTGGTGCGCACGCTGAATCAAATGGGGATGATGCCATACGGGATGCAGCCGCCAACCGGCTATTCGATGAAGGCAGAAGCGTGGGTGAATTCGTCGGCGCTGCTGGGCCGCATGAATTTCGCGCTGGCTCTGACTGGCGGCAGAGTGAAAGGGATCGAAGCCGACGCCAAACAGACCGACCAGGCGGACGGCGATCCCCAGAAATCTCTGGCGCGTATGGAAGACTCATTGCTAGGCGGCGATATTAGCAAACAAACGCACGATACCATCAGCCATCAATTGGGCAAGGCAAATGGGAACTCAAACATTGCGGGACTAATCCTGGGGTCGCCGGAATTTCAAAGAAGATAGCGGACCGCGCACGGGTGGTTTTGAGATTCGTTGGCTGAGAGTTAATGACTGGAATCTATGTCCATTACAAGACGCGTTTTTCTTCGTAACAGCGCACTGGCAGTGGTAGGAACGGCAGCGGTGCCCAGCTTTTTGGCACGGGCCGCATTCGGGGCCGCGGTGCCCACCAGCATTCGCAACAAACGGCTGGTGGTAATTTTTCAGCGCGGCGCAGCGGACGGACTGAACATCGTGGTGCCCCACGCGGAGAGTTCGTACTACGCGATGCGGCCGACTATCAACATTCCCCGCAATGCGGTGATGGAGCTGGACGGATTTTTTGGACTGCATCCCGCGATGTCGGCGCTGCACCCTCTGTGGAAGCAGGGACATCTCGCCATTGTGCATGCGGCGGGGTCGCCCGATCCCACGCGCTCGCACTTTGACGCGCAGGATTTCATGGAGTCAGGTACACCCGGGTTGAAAGTGACGGCCGACGGTTGGCTGAATCGCACCTTGCACGGGATGCCGGCGCGGGCGCAGAACACTGCGTTTCGCGCCATTGCGCTGGGACCTTCGTTGCCGCGCATCTTGTCAGGGCCGGAACCTGCCATCGCGGTCAATAACGTCAATGATTTTGGAGTGGGCGGCGGCAAGGCGAACCCCACCGCGAGCACCTTTGAAGCGATGTACGACCAGTCCGTGGACACAGTGATGCACGGGACCGGCGCCGAGACCTTCGATGCGGTGAAGATGCTGCGGGCAGCCGATCCCGGACAGTACAAGCCAGCGGCGGGCGCGAACTATCCTCGCGGGCGGTTCGGCGACAGCATGAAGCAGTTAGCGCAGTTGATCAAAGCGAATCTGGGCGTGCAAGTGGCGTTCGCTGACATCGGCGGATGGGACCATCATGTAAACGAAGGCAGCACGCAGGGGCAAATGGCGAATGTGCTGGGAGAATTTTCGAATTCGCTGGCCGCGTTCTGGACCGACCTCGGCGACTTGGCCGAAGATACCGTGGTGGTAACCATGTCGGAATTTGGCCGGACGGCGCGGGAGAACGGAAATCGCGGCACCGACCACGGTCACGCCAACGTGATGTTTGTAATGGGCGGCCCGGTCAAGGGTGGAAAAGTGTATGGACGATGGCCGGGGCTGGAGCAGTCGCAGTTGTATGAGGGACGCGATCTGGCGGTGACCACCGACTTCCGCAAAGTGTTGGGCGAAGCGGTGGAGCGGCACTTGGGGAATCGCGAGTTGACGAAAGTGTTTCCGGGATTTGAGGGGCGGTCAGGAGAATTCTTGCGGTATCTGGGGTAGGAAGGGCAGTTTCAAAATTCAAGTTTCGGAGTTTCGAGTTTCGCGTTTTCGAGTCGCTGCGCTCGTTCTCGAGCTTGGGAAACTCTAACCCAGGTCGATCATCACGGCGCCATTTTCCACACTGACCGCGTACACGGCAACCTTCACGCCTGGGTTGTGCGCCGCTTCGCCGGTCTTGGGGTCCCAAGCCCAGGCGTGCCAGGGGCAGACGACTTTGCCGTTCTCGATCATTCCCTGACCGAGCGGGCCGCCCCGATGCAGGCAGACATTTTCCATCGCGCTGATCACGCCTTTCACGTTGGCTACGCAAATCATTTTGTCGCCGCAGGGAAATTCTTTGGCTTCATTGGGGCCGGGGAGTTCGGTGGCGGTGGTGAGCTTTACCAAGGGCATGGGGAGAGTATAGGGGAAAACCTTGCCGAGCTTGGCTCGGCTGGCGGGCTGGAGTGCCCGCCCTACATGAGGGTTATTTTGGCTGCATGGTTTGCGCGATCATCACCTGGCGTTTGAAGTTCTCCAGCATATTGGGATCGAGCCGGACTTCGGTCGGACGCTTGGCCAGAGTCATGGTGTCAATCTTGTCTTGCAGCTTGAGCAGCGCGTAGAACAGGTTCTCGGGGCGCGGCGGACAGCCCGTGACATACACATCGGTAGGGACGATTTTGTCCACGCCCTGCAGCACGGCATAGGTATTGAAAGGGCCGCCGACCGACGAGCACGCGCCCATGGAGATGACCCATTTGGGATCGGGCATCTGGTCGTAGATGCGCTTTACTACAGGCGCCATTTTCAAGGTAACGGTTCCGGCAACGATCATCAGGTCACTTTGGCGGGGGCTGGGGCGAAAGACCTCTGAGCCGAAGCGGGCGATATCGAAACGCGAGGTAGAGGACGCAATCATCTCAATGGCGCAACAGGCCAAGCCAAAGGTCATGGGCCAGAGCGCCGACTTGCGGGCCCAGTTGAAGACGTAGTCCACCGAAGTGATCAGGAAATTCTTTTCGAACTTGTTTTGGATCCAGCCCATGATGCCTCGTGGAACGGGAAAGATGTGGAAATTCAGTCTAGGTTCCGGGGCGCGCGGGTGTCAATCTGGGTCGACTCGCCGATAGTGTCCGGACCCTACCGGCCTCGCAGCTTCAATCACGTTCGACTCGCTCGTTAATGAACGGCATTACTTGGCGGCACTGTCCGACGCGACTCAGGGCTTAGGTTTCGATCTCCAATCCCTCGTGGCAAATTTCCAAGGTTTCGATGGCGACCTCGTTGGACTTGGCATTGAGCGCGGGACCGGTCCATTTGCAGGGCCAGGCGCGAATGAAGTTCCAGCGCATCACCTCGTTTTGATTCTCGTCGAGCAGCATGATCGCCATCGAGGCGCGTTGCACCGTGCCTTGCAGGGTGTTCTGCATCCAGTTCCACAGCGTCAGGTCGCCGATAATGCCGCGCTTCAGCACAATGTTGGAGAATTTTCTGAGTCCCGGTAGTCTGTGCACCACGCTGTCAGGATCAGTGCCTTCGCGGTATTCAATGGGATCGGCTTCGGCTTGTATGCCAGAGACTTCACTGAACGAGCCTTTCAACGGGATGCCATCGATCTCTACCCGAAAGTTGCTGGCAGGATAGGGTTCGTGGCGCGGAACTGGTGGCATGATGGGGGCCTCCTTGGAGACGGCGGCCTCCGCCGGAGGTACCCGGCGAAAGAACCGTGCTTCAACTTAGTGTACTCGTGCGGCCGCGATTCCCACCCGAAGCGCGCTGACGTTGCACCTTCCCCGCACCTCAGCTACAACTAAAGCTGCCGTTGATCGACCAAGCCAACGACCGACCAGTCGTTGACCGACCGCCGATGACCGACCAGCCAATGACCGACCAGCCCCCGTCCGCGTCACTCCGTTTCTGGCAGCGAATCCGCCTCTCTCCCGGGTGGATGTTTGGGATTGCATTTGGTCTTCGCGTGCTGGCCATTGTGTTGCTTCACTCCTACAAGTTCCGCACCACCGACAAGAATTTCAGCTTCGGATGGGAGATGGGACGGATTGCCGCGTCCATTGCGTCGGGCCACGGTTTTAGCAATCCGTTTCATGATCCGACCGGCCCCACGGCATGGGAACCTCCCCTGTACTGCTACCTCACGGCCGGCGTGTTTCAATTGTTTGGCATTTACGGCCATCTGTCGTCGTTTGTATTGCTCACGCTCAACAGCCTGTTTTCAGCACTCACCTGCATTCCGGTATTTTTCATTTCGCGACGGTGCTTCGGAGAACGCGTGGCCATCGGCGCGGCGTGGACGTGGGCGCTTCTGCCCTATGCCATGTATTGGTCGGTACGGTGGGTTTGGGAGACCAGTCTCTCCGCGCTGCTGCTTGCGATTATCTTCTGGGTGGTGATCACTCTGGAAGATCGCGAGGGTTTGAAACCGTGGGCGCTGTTTGGACTGCTGTGGGGCGTGGCGGCATTGAATAGTCCGGTGCTGGTGGGATTCTTGCCGGCATCGGGATTGTACGCGTGGTATCGGCGATGGAAGCTCGGCAAGCGGTCGCTGGCGGGTGTGGCGTTGGCATCGGTAATGTTCTTCGGTTGCATTACGCCGTGGTTGGTCCGCGATTACCAGACGTTTCATAAATTCATTTTTATTCGCGCAAACTTTGGGGCGGAGTTGCGGCTTGGCAATGGGCCGGGCGCCAACGGCATGTGGATTTGGTTCATCCATCCCACGCACGACGACCTGCAGTTTGCACGCTACAGCCAGATGGGCGAGACCGCTTACGTGGAAGCTCGCAAGCAGGAAGCGCTGGCGTGGATCAAGCAAGATCAGGCGCGATTTCTGCGAGTGAGTTTAAACCGTTTTATCTACTACTGGTACGGAATGCCACGGCCGGATTCGTGGGCGGTGGAGACGGTGAAGCACGCGCTGTTTACAGCGTCGTCGGTGCTAATGGTATGGGGGTTGTTTCGCGCGATGCGGCGTCGGCGGCCCCATGCCTGGCTGTTCTTTTGGCTGATGCTGATGTTTCCGCTAGTGTATTACGTCGTCTTTCCGCACCCGAGATATCGGCATCCGATTGAGCCGGAGATGACGATCCTGGCGGTGTATTTGATTTGCGAGGCTAGTACACCGTGAAGCCCGGTGCGGGGACGCGGACATCGGGCTTGCTGGCCATCAACAGCAACGCTCCGGTTTTTTTGAAGGCGCGCAGGTCGTCGAGACTGTGGAAGGACGTGGTCTTGTAATTGTCGGGAGTAGGCGTGTCGTCGGGAATTTGCCGCCACTCGATTTGGTCAAAGGCGTGCTTCTGCAAGAGCTCGACATATTCGGCTGAGGAACGCACGTGCACCGGCACTTTCAGTTTCGGCACCCACTGCAGCGAATAGGGATTGTCGGTGTACAGATTGATGAGAATGAACATGCGTCCGCGCGGCGCCATGACGCGGAACAGTTCATTGAGGGCGCGATCCTGATCGGGATAGTAGTAAAACGATTCGACTGAAAGCACTTTGTCAAAAAAGTTTTCTTCCCACGGGATTTGGCTGGCAGAGCCGTGAACGTACATGATGTTCTCGAATTCTCTGGATTCAGCGCGGGCCTGACGAACCATTTCGTCGGCGACGTCGAGGCCGATGACTTGGCCAAAGCCCTCGGGACCTTCGCCCACCAGCCGCGCCAACATGCGGGTGGCCCACCCCGAGCCACAGCCGAGGTCAAGTACCCGCTCGCCGGGACGCAAGTCCATCAAGCGCAGTGTCTTCTCGGTAATATCTAAATGATGCTGCTCCATCTTGGAGCCCTCGCCGGCGGCGGCCCACTGGTTGAATTCCTGCTGCAAACGGTCATCGGGCGATTGCGGTTTTTCCGGAGACATGGTCCACCTCGCTAAAGATCAAGCATGTGGTTTTTCTGGTGCAGCGGTCAAGCTACCGTCACACTTTCCAGTGCCGTGAAGAATCCTGGGAACGAAACAGCGGCGGCACCAGCATTGCGAATCGAGGTTTCGCCTTGGGCTCGCAACGCGGCGACCGCGAAGGCCATCGCGATTCGGTGATCGCCAAAGGTATCGATTTCAGCTCCGCGCAACTTCTGGTTGCCAGGAATGCTCAGACCGTCTTCGCGCTCTTCGACCTGTGCGCCCATGGCTCGCAGGTTGGCGACGATCGCCACGATACGGTCGGACTCTTTGACCCGCAGCTCGCGGGCGTCATGCACTTCGAGGCCGGTGTCGGTGTAAGGTGCAATCGCCGCCAGCACTGGAATCTCATCAATCAGAGCGGCCGTAGTCGAGCCTGAGATTACGGTCCCTTTGAGTGTGCCACCCTTTACCTGCAGGGTGCCCGTCAACTCACCGTGATGTTCTTCGAGTTGCATGACGGAAATGTCGAGGCCCATTTGCATCAGCACGTCGAGCAAACGAGCGCGGGTCGGATTCATCAGCACGCTGTCGACTACCAATTGTGAGCTGGGAAACAGCGCCGCTGCGCACAAAAAAAAGGCAGCGCTGCTGAGATCGCCGGGAACCGTTGCTTCGATCCCGTGCAGGCGCTGGCCGCCGAGGATGCTGACCGAATTTCCCTGCCGCTTGACCTCAGCGCCAAAAGCACGCAGAGCCAGCTCGCCGTGGTCGCGGGTACGGATGGGCTCCTCGATGCGGGTTTCGCCCTCCGCAAACAGGCCAGCGAACAGGAGACAAGTCTTCACCTGCGCGCTGGCGACCGCCGGGCGATAAAGGATGCCGCGCAGCTTGCCTTCGGCGAAGCGGAGTGGAGGCCGTCCATCGGCGCCGATTGCGTGAACGTTTGCGCCCATCAGCGTGAGCGGGTCGATGATGCGCGCCATCGGACGCTGCGTGAGCGACGCGTCGCCAAACAGTTCGCTGCTGAATTTCTGACCGGCGAGGATTCCGCTCAGCATGCGCATCGTAGAACCGGAATTGCCGCAGTCGAGAGAATGGCCGGGCGCGGTCAGTTGCAGTCCCCGTCCTTCGATCACGATGGCATCATTCTCATGCCGCCACTCGCAACCCAGCATACGCAGACAGTGCAAGGTAGCCGTGCAATCCTGGGCGGCAGAGAAATTCTCGAGGCGGGTCGCGCCCTCGGCGATGGCCCCCAGCATGGCGTAGCGATGCGACACCGACTTGTCGCCGGCCAGGCGCAGCGATCCGGTGACCTGCCGCACAGGTCGCACTACTACTTGGATTTCTTGCTTCATGCGAATTGTCTATTGCTTGGGCGGAGTGGCGGGCGGAGTGGACGCCGGCGGGGTGGATGCTGGCTTGGTTGTTTTTGCCGCAGGCTTCCTCTTGGCGGGCTTCTTCGCTGGCACATTGTCGTCCACCACAATCTTGGTGGGTGGGGGTGGGGGCACAGCCGCACGCAATTCTTTAATTTGCGCGCGCAGATTGGCGAGGTCGGTTTCCTTCGACGCAGTCAAGGTCGTCATGCGGTCGCCGAGCGCCCGCCGAGTGGTCTCGAGAGCGTCCAAATCCTTGGTCAGAGTTTGCAAGTCGTCTTTGGACCCGAACGCGCCCGCCGCCTCAACTACCGTGCTGAAGACATCGTAGAGAGCATCGAGGTTGCGATAAAGCTTAAAGGTGACGGCAGCGTCGTCGGGAGCATTTTTCACTTGTCCCACCATGCCGGGCAGCGCCGACTTCAAGTTGCGCTGAACGGAATCGACATTATTCTGAATTTGGTGTTTGCTATTGGAATCCGTTTTCCATTTCTCGACGCGAATCTTGTTGATGTCGATTTGAATAGCGATGGTGGCCTGGTCAAGCTGGTCCAACAACTTGTTCACCTGATCCACTGACGCATAGGCGACGGGAGCGGCAGCGGGAGCAGCGGACTGTGCCCACAACGAGCCGCTGACTACGAGAGCAACTGCGACTGCGGTGGAATGTAGACGGAAGCTCATGGTCATCCTCTATGGATGACTTTAGCGGAGAAAAGGGTTTCAGCGCCAGAGCGTGGTGGATGGATGTTTCAATTCGAGTGCGGCTGAAGTGCAGATCAAAGCCAGCGCCCGCATTGACTCTGCCGCTAAGGTAAGCGAGAATTGAGGAGTTGTCCTTCCTTTGTGGGCCTGTGGCGCAGCTGGGAGCGCGCTTCCATGGCATGGAAGAGGTCGTCGGTTCGATCCCGACCAGGTCCACCAAACCTTTCAACAGCTTAGATGGGGCGAGCAGGAACTGCGACGGCATTTGTGTCATGGTTTGTGTCATAACCGCATTTCTGGTCTGTGGTCAAGGGCGGTTCCAGTTGCGCACGACCAGAGCGTCCTCGCTTCGCGTTGCTCTCCAACTCAAGCTTAGAGGAGACAATGAGCTCGGCACCCAAGGAAGTTCAGAGTCTGACAAATCTGGTAAGGACAACACGCGATGGCTATTAAGCAGTGCGGAAGCGGTGACCGTCCTTCCGTTCATCGCCCAGCTGTTTTCAGGACGCCTGTTTTCCCCAAGTGATGCTCAATTTCCGGGTTTCCCCGTTGTCCCTCGTCAAGACCCCACGCGCCCTTCAACTCTTTTCGATTGAGCACACCAAAGGTAGAATCGTTCCCGTGCTGGACAGGATGTAACAATGTCAAGTGTGGGGCCGAAAGGTCGGCTTATGTTTTTGCGGAGCACAAGAATTGTTGCGTTCTAAATCGATACCCGCATCTAGGAGCCGGTAAGTGTTGCTCGCCATCTTTCTTTCCGCCTGGCTTCATGTCGTCCCGTCCGCGGTTGCGACGAAGCCGCTCGATCCTTCTACAATTCATCGGATTGATACCGATGTGCAGACCATCCTACGTCTCACAGGAACACCTGGCGCGGTGCTAGGGATAGTCGAAGACGGACAGATGGTCTATAGAAAGGCCTATGGGTTGCGTGACCTAGAGGGGCGGATCGCGGCCACGATCGACACGCACTACGAAATCGGCTCGATAACCAAGCAGTTCACCGCCGCGGCGATCCTGCAGTTGCAGGAAGCTGGCAAGCTCAACATCGACGACAAGCTCGCAAAGTATTTGCCTGATGCACCGCACGCCAGCGAAGTGACCCTGCGGCAACTGCTCTCCCACACCAGCGGATTGCCTGAATACCTGGATGGGCTGGACATCGAGACCGCCGCGACAAAACCGGCAACGTTCACGCAGTTAATGGCGCGGATTGCGGGTGAGCCACTCGACTTCACGCCGGGCGCCAAGATGGTCTACAACAACACGGGATACATCCTGCTCGGGCGTGTCATCGAAGTCGTAT
>JBBQVN010000015.1:0-43263 GCA_038211475.1 Terriglobales bacterium
ATTTGACGCCCAAGCCCTTGAGCTCGCCGATAAGCTGCTGTTCCTGTGCCTGCACCGTTGCCAGAGCTACGGCGGCGTTGATGTCGTTTACATTGAGCCCGATATATACCGCGGTGGGACGCGCGAGCGCTATTGCCTTCAGCCGTCCTTGCCTGCCGGTAAGCGTGCTGCTGGCGGGAAATGCGCCAGCCAGTTTGTCACCGCCGATCGCCATGTTGGACCAGGGCCAGTAAGCAACCCCCACTGTCGCGGAAAGTGCTTTCTCGAACCAGGAGATATTGCCATCCGCGTCCAAGACGTCGTATCCATGCGGAGCACTTCAGCGGGCATATCTTTCGTGCCATCCCAACAATCTGCTTTGATGCACCGGGCATCGGCTCTCGCCCTGCGTGCCTACCACGAAACACTTCTGTCCTACGCCCTTGGGCAGCGATGCCGATCGCTTCCATTCCGCGATTTTTCCCACCGGCACCGCCACGCCGATATGCCTGGTCTGCGCCTGCAGCAGCTGCTCGTTCATGAACCGCCTGCGGTCTTGCGGCACGACATCCACCACCGAGAAATCCGCCGCAATGTTCGCTTCATGCCCGGGGTGCAGGTATTGCGCCTGAATCCAGGCAACGGCATACACATACCGCCGCAGCTCGCACCACCAGCCTTCGCGCTCCGCTTCCCGGCCCGTCGCGGTTGCCACTGTTTGGGTGACCTCGGAACTTTTGCATCTCGCGACAAAACGGGGAACCCTACAGCATCGGCCTCATGCTGAACACGAAACCCGCCGGGCCGTTGCGCTCTTCCCGCTCCCTCAGAATCCATTTGCGCAAGGCCATGCCGGTGACGCGGTGAACTTTGCCGTCCACCGTCACTTCGAAAACGCTATCGACCGTCGGCTTGGGAATTCCGTTGCGTGGATCTGCCTTCGCGTGCGCAACGAATATGTGCGCTGCATCGAAGGTGCTCGCCGCACAGATATCCACGCTGTGGCGCCTGCCGCTCTCCTCAATCATGGTCACCGTGCACCAGCGGTTTCCCATTAGGGCAGTATAGCGCATCGGGCGAACAAACGGCGAACATCAGTGGGGAGCCCCGGCAGGTGCCAACATACCTAACCAGACGCATGCGCCGACCGACCCCTCTCTGCAATTTTCTTGAAGCCCCTGCTGTTGCTGAGCGAACCGAAGTGCATAGTTCTCGACCGCGGCCGGCCCATCTTCTTCATCCGACGATAATCCTTTCGCCGCGACTGCTCCAAGAAAAAGAACCGCTAACACCGTGAGGCCTACATACATTTTCGTTCTTTTGTTTATCTCTATTTGTCGAGCCTTCTGAATTACGGTCGCGATCTCCTTTTCTCTCCGATCGGCTTTGTCGTCCCACAGTTTTGCCCAGCGTGGATCTTTTGGGACGGCTATTCCGGCCCTGTACATCTGTGCTAGTCCGCGCTCGCCGGTAAGACTATCGTGCATGGCGCTATCTTCCAACATCTGGAGGGCGCTAGTCGGATCTGACTGTAATTCGGGGTTCCCGTCGAGCAACATCATCGCCGCATATGCCTCGCCGTCATAGTCCCCTCTCCGCGCCGCGGCCTTGAAGGAAAGAAATGCAGCGGTATACAGTTTTGCCTGAAGAGAATTCTCGCCGAGCTCCACTAGCTGGTATGGATCCAGCGGGCATTGCTCCCCGTCACAGAGACCTTCAATAACGCCTCCTTTCCACTTGTCATGCAGTGTCCCGGCGACGATGAAAGCTCCGCCGTTTATATTTCCACCATCAACCTCGCCGCTGTAATCAGCAAAAAACTGTCTTCCCCCTGTGTACTGGGTGGAATATGAGTCAATTGGGTCCACGCGGTGCACAACAATAGCCCCGTGATCAAAACTTCTAATGGTCAGATCTGCAACGGCCCCATAATGCCAGACAGCCTGTCCGTGACTTCCTTGGAATACCCAAATAGCTCCGCCGGCGCCCTTCTCGCATTGGTCCGCGTCACACTCCCACATAAACATGGTCTTCTGCGGTGTGGTCACAGTGGTGTGAGCTGATGAGGGCTTGAAATCTTCTATACGTACCTCGCTCGGGAGAGGATTTTGGGCAAAGGCCTGCGAATCAAGGGTCGAGGCGAAAAGTGTGCCGCTAAGGATCAGAGCGAGAACCATTTTCATGGAAATCCTCCCATGGCCCTGAATTTTATCACCGCAAACTTCGAGCGTCATTACTGCCCTCGCGCGCGCGACTATACGGCCAAGTTTTGTTCGTTCAAGTCTGCTCTTTTTCTTTGTTCCGGTGTAACGCTCTAATCGACCAACAACAAAAATTAAGCTGGCCAGGTGAAGCGGCAAGTTTCATATCTTAGGGTTTCCTCAAATCAGCAAGGCCAAAGCGGGCTCGGCATCGAGGCGCAGCGAGAAGCAGTTGCCCGATATTTGAATGGCGCGCCACTGCTTGCGGAGTTCGTTGAGGTGGAAAGCGGCAGGCGTCATAAGAACCGCCCCAAGCTGCTCGCTGCCCTTGAATTGTGCCGGAAGCAGCGCGCCACCCTGGTTATTGCCAAGCTCGACCGCCTTGCCCGCAACGTCCATTTCATCTCAGGGCTTCTGGAAAGCGGGGTGGAATTTGTCTGCTGCGACAATCCCCAGGCCAACAAGCCGATGCTTCAGATGATCGCTGTATTCGCGGAATGGGAACGCGAGCTTATCTCCCAGCGCACCCGGGAGGCAATGCAAAGAGCCAAGGCCCATCTGGAACAGCACGGCCAGCGCACCAGTGTCCGGGGCCGCGTTTACACAAAACTGGGAAACCCACGGCTGGAGGAAGCCCGAGAAATCGCTCTGGACAGGGGAAGGCTGCTGCGCCCCTCTGTCGCAGTCCTCGAAATGATGGCTGCCCTTCGGCGCCAGCCCATGTCACTGAGGGGAATAGCCGCTAAGCTCAATGCTGAAAATGTCCGCACGCCACGAGGTTACTGCTGGTATGCGAGTTCTGTGGGCATCGCCCTTTCACGCCATGACGAAATAACGAAAGAGCGGAATGGCGGCAACACGATGGGGCGAAAGAACGAAATCGCGCCTTCGTCAAATTCTCCCTTGCCCGAGCTTTTCAGTGCCGCTATCCCTTCAAATTCAGGCTCCAGCGCGGGGCGAGAGCCTGAATTTGAAAGGGGTGATATGACGAACAGTGACGAACCGCAGCGGATGCTCAACATTTTTACCAGTGTCGGCGCGCGCTCGTTCTTCCTGACAAAGCTGGATCTGCTGCAGCAGAAAATATGGGCGAAGTCCTATACCGCACTCGAACTCCAGCAAAAGCTGCCCGATATCGTCCGCATCGCTGCCGTAAAGAAGCCTTTCAAGGTATCGGACACCGAATCCATCCTTGCCGGCGAGAACGTTATCATCCGCCCGAGCGGTTCAGTGACTTTCGTCCAGCTTGACGACCTGAAAGCCGAGCAGCTTGAACGAGTCCGCCCCGTATCCTTTATTACTATTGCAACCAGCCCAGGCAACTACCAGGCATGGATTGCGGTTTCAGGTGTATCGGATGATAAGGAAATCCAAAAGGACGTTATTCGCAGGGTCCGCAAGGCCGTGGGAGATGCCGACAAGTCTGCCTCTGGGGCAACAAGATTGGCTGGGACATTTAATTACAAGGCAAAATATGCGCCCAATTATCCGGTCGTCTCTATCCAAGACGCCGCCCCCGGGCGTGTTACGACCGAAGACCAACTTTCAAAGATGGGACTGCTGGCAGCTGCCGAGCCCATCAAAGCCCAGTCTACCTTTGAGCCACGCAAACACGCCGACCGCGCTTGGCCTGACTATGAGATTTGTCTCAGGCGTGCTCCGAAAAAGAAAGATGGCACTCCGGACCGGAGCAAGGCCGATTTCTCTTGGGCTTTAATCGCCTGCACCGGCGGCCATGGAATCGAGGAGACGATCTCGCGCTTACGCGAGATTAGCAAACGCGCAGAAGAACGAAAACGTTCAGACCCCGGTTATGTACGTGTCACGGTGGAGAACGCAGCGGCGGCGGTGGCGCGCAACTTCAGCAAAAGCCGCAGTCGCGCCTGATTATTTCTTCAGTTCTTCCTCAACATCCTTCGCCATCACGCCGACTTTTTTCACCGCAGCCTTAAGCTCAGCGGGAGTGCAGCCAAACTTCTTCGTCCAATATTCGACTTCGTAAGACTCATTAACGTTTACCCGGTTCCGGTCGGCAGCGCCTGTTTTCTTTTTATCGTCAGCCATGGCAAAGATTGTAGCACCAATGGCCTTAAGTCGCGGCCTCGCGCACGACATCCTTTGCCTTCTTGTCCTCTCGCAGGCCCATGAAACGCGTGTGTCTCAGGTGCAAGTCACTGGTCCACTCAACAAATTCAAATTGCCCCACCAGCACAGGTTTCAGCCACTTACAATCCTTCATCTTTGCTGCTGTAAGGCCCTGACCCCAGCGACCGCTTTTCTTCTCCGGGAGGTTGGCGAACGGGCATTCGGCTACTTGCAGTCCCTTGAAGTGCTTAAATATTTCCACGCGTAACGCGGGAGTGAATCCGTTGCGGGTCCTGGCCGCGTAAAGCAGCTTCCCGCTGTCGTAATAGCCGATGATTAAGGCGTCGAAGTTTTTGTCGCTCGGGGTATAGCCGCCGATGACAAGCTCCCGCCCTTGATTCATCCTCATCTTCTGCCAGGCGCCGGACCGCAGGCCGGGCTCATACTTGCTGTCCAGACGCTTCGCCACCAGCCCTTCGAGCCCTTGCGCTTTGACCGAATGCATCAGGTCTTTCAGGCTCGCGTGCAGGGCAGGCGAATACCGAACAGGATCTTTCAGCTTGGGCAGTATCTTTTTTTCTAGAAGCATCCGGCGCTCGGATAGCGGCTGCGCCATGACATCGCGCCCGGCCAGCACCAGTACGTCGAATACGTAATAAAAGACCGGAGCCTGGGACGTGCCGTAATTCTGCAGCGTATTGAAGGAGGGCCTGCCCTCTTCGTCGAGCGCCACGACCTCGCCATCGATAACCGTCTCATCGGGGAGCTTGGAAAGCGCCTTTGTGACATTGGCATAGCGCAGACTGAAATCGTTGTCGTTGCGGGAGCGCAGGTAGACTTTCCCGCCGCTCTTGAAGGCCAGCGCGCGGAAGCCGTCGAGTTTTATTTCGTACAGCCAGTTTTTTCCCTCGGGTAGATTTTCCTTGCGTACCAGCAGCATCGGCTCGATGAAGCTTGCCTTCATCTGCCCTGCCCCATCCGCCGCACGGTTTCCAGAAAATCCGCCGCCAGGAGTATTTTCGTGGGCCCGAAGCTCCCAAGCTTCAATAGGTGCTTGTCGCGCGTGACCAGGAATTCCGACCTGCCTTCTTGAGCACACTCCAAGATGCGATTATCGGTGGGGTCTTCCTTCACGGCATCAACAGGCTGCATCGGGCTCACTCTTTCGGTCAGTTCCATCATGCGGGCAAGCGATACCTGCAGCTCTTCCGGCGTGAGCCCAAATTTATCGCGCAGCACGCGGCCGACTTCCGCAAGAATGGCGTCAGATATGCAGACATGGATTATGCCCTCGCGCGCGAGATCAAGAATATCCTCTGGAGGACCGCCGAACAGCAGCGCGGATATAAAAATATTGGAGTCAAGCGTGACCCGAATCACCGGCTGATGTCTGAGCGGGATTCCGCGATCGCGCGGTCAACCGATTCTTCCGTCCAACCATTTTCCCGGACCCGCTGCCTGACGCTGCCTTTGACGCGGGACCACTGCTGGTCCTTCAGGTAGCGATCCACCGCTTCCGCCAGCAGGTCGCTCACCGGCCTGCCCTGCACACTCGCCGCTTTTTCAATCCCTTGGCGAAGCCCCTCGGGCAGAAAATCGAAGTTCCCACTGTTAGCCATATGCCATTTTGCCATGTTTTGGGCACAGTAGCCATGACATTAACCATTGTCAACAGGTCTTAAGAATGCGCTTGCAAGTTGAAACCGGCTTCCTATACTCCCCCGGCTTGAACCCTAACAATGGAGAAATATGATGGCCCAAGCACAACGTCAGGATAATGAAGACCAGAAATCATTCGCTAATCGCCCGGTGGACACTGCACGCCACGGCAATGTCGAGATCGCCATATGGCGCAACGAAGGCACCAAAGGCGACTTCTATTCCGCCTCGGCACCCACCATTCGCTATAAGGATGAGGCGGGAGAGTGGAAGGATGGCAGCAACTTCGGACGCCATGACCTGCTGGATCTGGCCGAGACGGCCCGTGAAGCAGCGCTTAAAATGCGCGATCTGCAGAAGGCCAAAAGCCAAGCGCGCTAAAACATTTTCTCGTGGAAGTTTGGCGGGCTGCTGGGGAGCTGGCAGCCCGCTTTCCTTCATGCGCCGTAGCGCACCGCAATTGCCTCAACCTCGTGCTTAGCCCTCTCTATCGCCGCTCGCTTCTGCAGGACAATGCTTGCCCAGGTCTCTCCCTCCGCTTTCATTTCGGACACTGCTCCAAGCGCATTGCCTTGCAGGCCTCCCACAAAACCCCTACGAAACGCTTCATCGCCGTCCAGCATGGTCGGGTGATCGTGAATCGTCTCGCCAGCATCAGACCACGCAGCGATGTGCCTGTAAAACGCCTCGGCGAAATCCCGTGGGCATTCATGGGTGTCAATCTGCTTGGCCTCTTCAACATAGTTCTGCATGAGCGTAGCTATGGCGTTCAGCCCCTGCCCCTGATTTTCCATTTGAACTCCTTTGATATTCTTCTCCAGCTGCTCAACCAGATATTTGTCCCGCTGCATGGCCGCCCGGATGGCCGACCGGAATGCCTCCCTATTGTCTGGCGGATCCGCATGCCGAATGGGCGTAGCGATTTCCGGGTTCTTACTATTGCCGCTGGATAGCGCAACGACAGGCTCTTTCGCCTCGTGTGCAGTTTCGACCGCACCCTTCATGACCAGCAGCACCACGAAAAGCAGCACCGCCCCCGCAATGCCGGTCACGAGCCACCCCGCGATTCTCCATGGGCTTCGCGCCGGTTTGGCTGGCACGTAAACTGTTGCAGGAAGAGCCCCGGCCAGCGCCCGCTGCGAATATCCGCACTCAGCGCAATAAACGTCGTCGTCATTTATCGAAGAACCACATTTTGAGCAGAACGGCATGGAAGCCACCTCTGGTGGGCGCAGTCACCAGTCCTAAACAATTCTCCCATATTTGTCTTTCAATATCAACTATTTTTGTTTTTCTGTCACTATTTTGGGTGCAAAAGAGCCTGTGCTACCGTCGCGGCTTGAAACTTAACAACGGCAGGCAGTTGCGCGCGGCCCGAGCACTTCTGGGATGGGACCAGCCGAAGCTCGCGAAAGCGGCGAAAGTCGCTATCGGCACCATACGGCGAATGGAATCATTCGAAGGGGCAATCCATTCTCAAACGGGGACGCTGCTCAGAGTTCAGGCCGCACTGGAGAAGGGCGGAATCGAGTTTCTCAACGATGACCGGCCAGGCGTGCGCTTAATGCAGCGCCCTCGCTAAGCCGAAGGCGGCAGCGATGCCAACCGGCAGGCCGAACAATAAAATGAGAACGGCAAATCCGCGAAACATGCCCCCGACTATACTCGCGCTGCCTCTTTAAGCAAGCGCTTCCCGTTCACCCTGCCTTCAGAAACATCGAATCCTCATAATGCCTGATTCTGCTTGCAGCGTAATCTTGCTCTCAATGAGCAGCACTCTTTTTGCGCTTTAGTTCCGCATTGGTGATGCCGGGCCAAAATCGATTGCGCCAGTGGATATAGCACTATTTTTGAGGCGTTCATAATCTTAACGTTGCGCGGTATCCTGCTCCTTCCACACCCTCTCGCTTCAGGGCGTCCCTAGCAGGCGCCGCTCCATCGCAATCGAAAAATTCCCCGACCTGCGGTCTCCTCGCGCTCCAATTTTTCGCGTTGCGCCGTTCGCTCC
The DNA here is from genome assembly GCA_038211475.1 of Terriglobales bacterium. GTDB lineage: Bacteria > Acidobacteriota > Terriglobia > Terriglobales > Acidobacteriaceae > JANYBT01. Next base: position 7,933 of record JBBQVN010000015.1, read on the forward strand.
CTTCCGCCTGCTGCCGGTTCGCTGAAGCGAGGCCGGTGTGGCCTTGCCATAGAAGGAAAGGAATTCGCCATGGCTAAGTTCGAATACTCCCCGCCCGATATCGACATCGACCGCGCTTACATCCTCGTGGACGACATCTTTGACGTGCATCTTCTGCGTACAAACGAAGGTCTGATCATTGACGTGTGGGAGCACGAAAGGGATTTGCTCAGCACCATGGCTGTTGATGGACCCCTCGTATGCGCCATTCACATCACTGGGGAGGAATAACCATGTTAAACACTATCCTCCACGGCGACTGCCTTGACATCATGCCGACGCTGCCCGCCCGAATAGCAAATTTCATCCTCACCGACCCTCCCTATTTAGTTAATTTCACCGCGCGCGACGGCCGCACTGTCCCAAACGATGACAATGACCGATGGCTGAGGCCTGCGTTTGCCGAAATGTTCCGCGTGCTGGCCGATGACGCTTTTTGCGTGAGCTTTTACGGTTGGTCGAGCGCCGACAGATTTCTTCAGGCATATAGAGCAGCTGGGTTTCGCGTCGTCGGTCATCTCGCCTTTACGAAGCCCTACGCTTCAAAAACCAGTTTCTTGCGCTATCACCATGAATGCGCTCACCTGCTGGTCAAGGGAACACCCTGGCAGCGGGCCCAAACCATCAGCGACGTAATACCGTGGACGTATAGCGGCAACAAGCTGCATCCGACGCAGAAGCCGGTATCTGCGCTCACGCCACTGATTGAGACTTTCTCCTATCCCGGCGATCTCGTACTCGACCCTTTCGCGGGCTCAGGCTCGACACTCGCAGCGGCGGAGATGCTGGGCCGCAGGTGGGTGGGTATCGAGTTGGACGAGACCTACCACGCCCTTGCCGCCAAGCGGCTTGCCCAGCAGGAGCCAGCTCAATCGCTCTTGACGGCCGCAATTTCGCAACCTACGGTTCTGCCCCAAGGAGTGCAAATATGAATCAGAACGAAAAACCGCCGCCGCGAGATCATCGAGCAGAGGTGACCGCGGACATCATCAAGATGCTGCAGGAAGGCACCGCCCCTTGGCAGAAGCCCTGGCAGGCGGGTGAAGCTGGCCGCATGCCTTTTAACCCCACGACAGGCAAGCCCTATCACGGGGGTAATGTCCTTGGCCTGATGATCGCCAGTATGCGCAAAGGCTATACCGACCCCCGATTCTGCACCTACAAGCAGGCGATGGAAAAGGGATGGCAGGTGCGCAAAGGCGAGAAAGCCACGCAAATTGAGTTCTGGGAAGCAAAGCCAGGCAGTAAAGCTGAGGACGCAGGCGACGATGAAAAGCGCAGCCGTTTAATTCACCGCGTCTATTCCGTTTTCAATGCGCAGCAAATCGATGGAATGCCCGCGCTGGTCATCGAGCCACGAAGGCCCTTTGAAGTGATTGAGTCCGGAGAGAAGATGCTTACCGATTCCGGTGCGGACATCCGCCACGGAGGAGCGAAAGCGTATTACAGCCCGAAAGCCGACCATATCCAGATGCCTCCAAAGGAATGCTTCACGGACGAGCCCCATTATTACAGCACTGCGCTGCACGAGCTGGCGCACTGGACCGGCGCCAAGCACCGTCTCAACCGCTTGACTGATGACCAGCCCTTCGGCAGCCCGGCGTATGCCAAAGAGGAAATACGTGCGGATCTGTCCAGCCTTTTTTTAGCAGCAGAGCTTGGCATCCCCTACGACCCCAAGGACCAAGCCGCATATATCCAGAATTGGATTAAGGTTTTGAAGGACGACAAAAACGAGGTTTTTCGCGCGGCGTCAGATGCGTCGAAGATTTGCGATTATTTGCATTCTCTGGAGAATGGAAAGCTGAAGGCAGAGGAGCCAGGCACACACGCGGAGCGCATCAGCTCTGAGATGCAGGCTCGACAGGCACGCTTGCGCTGAATTCATAGTCAGGCGTTTCATCCTCGAAACCCGAGCCTTCCAGCAGGTTGCCACCCACCTGTTGCACCGCCAGGGCAAAACTCTCAGGTCTTAGACGGTTGCTCTTTCCTATGCTCAGCATGGGGGAGACCGTAGCACCTCCCGCGACACCACGCAATCCGCGATTATGTATCAGCGACACCTTTCCTTGCGCTGGGGGAGACGGTAGCTTGGTGCGATGGCGGAGCTTCACGTTATTACCGCGCTCGTTGAGAAATACCGGGTAGTCTGCGGGCAGCTGGCGGCATGCGAGTGCGAGCAGGAGAGGCTCGAGAGCCAGCTGCACCAGTTGGAAGCAGTCATAAAGATGTTCCGGGCGAATTACGACATCCCGGGCATCGCCCCGAAGAAGACGCTCCGGCGCACTTTCATGAGGCGAAACATCTTTCTGCGCACGGTCATGGACATATTGCGGGAGGCCAGTGAGCCGCTTTCAGCCTTTGAACTAACCCGGATGGCTTTTGAGCAGCAGGGTGATCCCAATCCCGAGCAATCCCTTTTAAACAGGTTTGCCAAGGCGTTGAGCAATACGCTCATAGCGCAGGCAAGCGAGGGGAAAGTGGTGTCGCACGAGGATGTATGGCCGTGGAAGTGGAGTGCGGTACTTCAGGCGGGTTGAGCCGCTGACAGCAAGCGCGAGAGCTGCTCGGCGGCTGCTGCTGATGTCAGCTTGGCAATAACCTCAATTTCCTCTGAGGGCTTCTCTCTGTCGGCCATAAACAGGTAGTATCCGAATCCATCACAAAACGCGGCATCATCTCCGACTTGCTCTGCTTCGGAACGGGTCAGCGCGCCGATGCACAGCACCTTCGAGGTAGAGCTGGCAATGGCATGTTCAGAGTAGTATTCTTCCATTTCAATAACCATTTAAGAGGAGTTCATATGGCAGAAGCTGTTCGGCTGCGCGCACCCAGAGTCAACAAAGATCCGCGCATCTCCGTTAACAAACTCGGCGAGTATCTGGTCAAGAAAGCCAATAGGCAGAAGATGATTCTGCGAGACCAGAAGTTTCCACAGGATTTTGTGACCATTTATTACAAGGACGCCCAAGAAGCCATCTCGCAATTTTTGGCGGGAAATATGGAGGACATTACCATATTGGAGCGCAAGAAACAATCGCTGGAGCAAAGCCCCGTCAGCACCGTGCAATCCATGAGAAAAGTCACAGGCAACATCGAGGCCATCGATACTTTTATGAACATGGTGGATGACATTGACTTCAAGGGCGGCAAGCCACGTCTTGGAGAAGCGTCCGCCAAAATGCTGATACGTGGTGTCGAAGTCAGCATGCGTCCAGAGATTATCCTCACTGGCACAGGAACCAAGCACAAGAAGCTGATTGGCGGTGTCAAGCTCCACTTCAATAAAACACACCCGCTGGATGAAGAGGCCTGCGGCTATGTTTCCACGGCGATGCAGATGTATTGCGACACTACTTTACAGCACGAAGGCGTCTCCTATTCCGGCTATTGCATCGTGATCGATATTGCCAGCGGCACCGTTCGCCCTGGTGTTACTGCTTCTGCACAACGCAAGAAAGACATCGAGCAGATTGCCAATTTATGGCCATCTATACGTTAGCTTCCCTCTGCCAATACCCCGCCCACTGTCTTGAAACCGGCGAAGTAAGCGCCGCATTGGCTGCAATCAGATATTGTTCTCCGTTGCTCACCCGGCGATTGTCTTCCCTCCAAGCCATCTCCGAAGCATAGGAAGCGAGATAAGGCCCGCTGATATGGTGATGCACGCCCATCTCCGCCCGGCGCAGGCGGGAGAAGTAGGACTCCGCCTGATTCGTGCATGCTCCGTTTCCGCTATAAGACTGGCTGTGATTGATGCGCTTTGTGAGGTAGCGGGCGTGCAGCGCATCCCAGCCAGGAGCTTCATCGGCGTGGATCGTCGCGCATGTTGCTACATGCGCCTGGATCGCCGGGATAGCGTCACCCTCGGCTTTAAAGACGAAAGGCAATGTCTTGCCGCCCCGCTCGCGCATGACCACAACGACGCGCTGCTTGCCCGTGCGGTTATGGCGCAGGCGAAGGTCTTTGCGATCTTCCTTCCGATTCTCAGGCTTCACATGGCCGCCGAAGTAAGCGCCGTCCACTTCCACGTTGCCGGTGAGGGCCTTCGGTTTCTTCTCACCCAGAGCTTCACGGATTTTATGGGAGAGGACGAAGGCCGTCTTGTACTGCACATCCAGATCGCGGCTCAGCTGCAAAGCGCTATGGCCCTTTGCCCCATTCACGAAAATGGCAATGGCAGCAAGAATATCCCGCAGCGGCAGCTTGCGGCTGGCGAAGATGGTTGCCGTTGTGACCGAGAACTGCTTTAGGCAGCCCTTGCACTTGAAAATCCGCCGGGCCCGATACTGATAAACTGCAGCACAGGCGCAACGAGGGCAGACCGGAGCCCCCTTCGTGTCCACCCAGCGAATTGCCTTGAAGGTCTCAAAAGCCTGTTCCTCACTCAGCCGCATCACTTTTGCGAGACTGAGCGTCCGGGCCTTGGACGAGAGGAGGAAGTGTTGGGGCACCTGAAATCACCGTATTTGATGTTTGTATCATCAATCATAGGGGTAGATACATCATTCTCAATGGTAATATCATCGTCTATGGTGATTTCCATCATCATTTATGAGGTAGCGGTATGGATGAGGACTGGACAGGCCGGGTAAAGGGAATCCTGAAATCGGAGCTGAAGCGCCGCAATTTGGGGTACAAGGAACTTGCCGAAAAGCTGGCAATAATTGGTGTCGAAGATAGCGAGCGTAACCTTGCTAACAAGATTGCGCGCGGCAGTTTCACCGCCGTTTTCTTCGTCCAATGCCTTTCCGCCATAGGCTGCCAGACGTTACGGATTCACGATGAATAACGCATAGGAGCGATATGGGATTTACTCACGTATTAGAAAAATATCGCAAAATATCTTTTTCCGAGCGCGACAAGGGCGACCGTTTTGAGCGTCTTATGCAGGCATATCTTCTGACCGACCCCAAATATGCCTATAACTTCAAGAAGGTGTGGTTATGGAGCGAGTTTCACGGCAAGAGTGACTTGGGAGGCGGAGATACGGGCATTGACTTAGTTGCCCGCACCTTCGACGGCGATTACTGGGCAATACAGTGCAAGTGCTTTGCTGAAAACGCGCTCATTGATAAACCTGCCGTTGATAGCTTCCTGTCCACTTCCAGCCGCGAGTTCAAGAACGAGGAATTGAAAACTGCCCGTTTCCGCCATCGCCTATGGATTTCCACCACTAACAAATGGGGACCAAATGCTACCGAGGCTATTAAGAACCAGAATCCCCCTGTCACCCGCATAAACCTGTACGATTTGCAGGAAGCCCCCGTTGATTGGGAAAAGCTTGATAAAGGCATACACGGCGAAGCATCCCGCACCCCAAAAAAGACACTCCGCCAACATCAAAAAGATGCCCTAGACAAAACGCATGAGCATTTTAAAACCGCCGAGCGCGGCAAACTTATTATGGCGTGCGGTACGGGGAAAACCTTTAATTCCCTACGTATTGCTGAGAATGAAACGAATGGCAAGGGCACGATACTCCTTCTAGTCCCGTCCATTGCGCTGCTGGGGCAAACCTTGCGGGAGTGGTCATCCGATGCCAATGAGCCTATTAATGCCATCTGCATCTGCTCCGATCCTGAAATTTCGCGTAAGAAATCTAAAAACGAAGATAGCGATAATTTCAGCGTAGTTGACCTGGCTTTGCCAGCCTCCACCAATGTTAAAGACATTGTAAACCAGTTCACACACACCAAGACTAAAGGCCATAAGGGGCTAACGGTAGTATTTTCTACCTATCAATCCATTGACGTAATTGCCAAAGCGCAAAAAGAACTGCTGAAAAACGGCTTTGGGGAATTTGATTTGATTATCTGCGATGAAGCCCACCGCACTACGGGCGTTTCGCTTGCCGGCGAGGATGAATCGGCCTTCACCAAAGTTCATGACGACGGGTTTATCAAAGGTAACAAGCGCCTCTATATGACGGCCACCCCTCGCTTGTATAGCGATGACACAAAGAGCAAGGCTGCTCAGGCCGATGCCACATTATGCTCTATGGATGATCCCAAGCTGTATGGGGAAGAAATTTACCGTATTGGCTTTGGCGAGGCCGTTGAGAGGGACTTGCTCACCGATTACAAAGTTCTGATTCTGACCCTGAGCGATAAAGACGTGCCGCCTGCCGTTCAAAGAATGGTTGCGGATAAGGAAAGTGAAATCAATGCCGATGATGCTTCAAAACTCATTGGGTGTATCAATGCGCTTTCAAAACAGGTGTTAGGTGACGAAGGCATTATCAAAGCCACCGACCCTGAGCCTATGCGCCGCGCCGTGGCGTTCTGTGCCAATATTGCGGTCTCTAAGAAGATTACCGCCACATATAATACAGCGACCGATGCATACATCAGCTCATTGCCACCTGCGAACAAAGAGCAGATGGTTTCGGTGGCCTCTAAGCATATTGATGGCACTATGTCCGCCCCAGAGCGCGACGAACTGCTAGGTTGGCTCAAAGCGGAAACAAGGAGCGGTGAATGCCGCATTCTTACCAACGTCCGCTGCCTTAGTGAAGGCGTGGACGTGCCATCCCTCGACGCCGTGATGTTCCTTTCTGCTCGCAACTCGCAAGTGGACGTAGTGCAGTCGGTCGGGCGCGTCATGCGTAAAGCACCTGGCAAGAAGTACGGATATATCATCATCCCCGTGGTGGTACCGTCCGATGTGGAGGCCAGCAAAGCCCTCGATGACAATGAACGCTACAAAGTGGTCTGGACGGTATTAAACGCTCTCAGGGCACATGATGACCGTTTTAACGCCACCGTTAACAAGATCGAGCTAAACCGCGCAAAGCCGGAGCAAATACTCGTGGGCAGGCCGGAGGTCTCCTTTGAGAACGGCGAGCCTGTCTCTGGCGACCCCGATCGCCTGAACAATACCAATAAAGATATCAGCCGCCAGATGGCGCTGCACTTTGAGCAATTGCAGAATGTGGTGTTTGCCCGAATGGTGCAAAAGGTGGGCGATCGTCGCTACTGGGAGCAATGGGCAAATAGCGTGGCCGAAATCGCGACACGGCAAGCCGCGCGCATCAACCGCCTGATAACCGATGACAAGAAGCACCAGAAAGCCTTCGCTGATTTCCTGCGCGGGCTCCAAAAGAACATCAACCCCAGCATCACCCAGAACGAAGCGGTGGAAATGCTGTCGCAGCACATCATAACCAAGCCCGTGTTCGAGGCGTTGTTCGAGGGTTATTCCTTCGTAAAAAACAACCCGATTTCAGTGTCCATGCAAACTATGCTGAACTTACTGGAAGATCAGGCATTCGATAAAGATGCGGAAACACTGCAAGCCTTCTATGACTCGGTGAAAATGAGGGCATCAGGCATCGATAATGCGGAGGGCAAACAACGCATCATCATCGAGCTATACGATAAATTCTTCAAAACGGCGTTCCCCAAGATGGTGGAAAAGCTGGGAATCGTATATACGCCCGTCGAGGTAGTAGATTTTATCATTCACTCAGTGAGTGACGTGCTGAAAAAGGAGTTTGACCGGAGTCTCGCTGATGAAAACATCCATATTCTTGACCCCTTCACAGGCACAGGGACGTTTATCACCCGCCTGATCCAAAGCGGGCTGATTGGCAAAAACGATTTAAGCCGCAAATACCAGCACGAGATGCATGCCAATGAAATCGTGCTGCTGGCCTATTACATCGCCGCCGTGAATATCGAGAATGCCTACCATGATGCGGTGGAGGAAAAGGATTATACGCCGTTTGATGGCATCTGCTTGACCGATACTTTCCAACTGGGCGAGAGCGACGAAAGCGAGAAGCTGTTCTCGGAAATGTTCTCCCACAACTCCATGCGAGTGCAGGCACAGAAGAAAGCACCGCTCAGGGTGATTATGGGCAACCCGCCCTATTCGGTGGGGCAGAATTCTGCCAATGATAATGCCCAAAATCAGAAATATGAAAGGCTGGATGGGCGTATCGCCAGCACCTATGCAGCTTTGACAGACGCAACCAACAAAAACTCGCTCTATAATCCTTACATGAAGGCATTTCGCTGGGGAACTGACCGATTAGACCCTAAGCATGGTGGCGTTGTTTGTCTTGTTACTGATGGGGGCTGGATAGATAATAACTCTCATGATGGCTTCAGAAAAAGCCTGGAAAGAGAGTTTTCTGCTATTTATGTGTTTAATTTACGTGGGAATGCCAGAACACAAGGCGAATTAAGAAGAAGAGAAGCGGGCAATGTATTTGGTGGCGGCTCGCGTACTACTATTGCTGTAACTCTTTTGGTTAAAAAGCCTGAGTTAAGAAGCCAAAAGGCTATCATTCATTATCAAGATATCGGGGATTATTTAGGTAAAGAAGATAAATTGTCCGCAGTTAAGCGATTTGCATCTGTTCTGAACACAGAAATGCAATGGACGGCCATCACACCGAATGAGCATGGTGACTGGATTAGCCATAGGAATGAATCGTTTGGTAACTTCTTCGCGATGGGTGATAAGGATGACAAGGCGAATAGAGAAACAGTGTTTTTGCCTGTTTATTCAAACGGCTTAAAAACTCAGCGCGATGCCTGGTGCTATAATTCAAATCGGAAATTGATAGAAAATAACATTCAATCGAGCATCAACTTTTATAGCGAGCAAACTCACATTTTTAATAAAGCAAAACAGAAAGATAAAGACGTTCAGATAACTTCAGTGGTGGAATACGACCCAACCCGAATAAGTTGGACGAGGGCGATCCTTAATGATGCTGAGAAGAACAAAACACTTCATTTTGACCCAAATGGAATTAGAGCGAGTGTGTACCGTCCATTTTTCAAACAGCATCTCTACTTTAATAACTCCCTTAACGAAATGCTCTATCAAGTTCCGAAGCTGTTTCCCGATTCAAGCTCAACCAACCTACTTATCTGCATTTCAGCCAAATCGAAGAATTGCACGGCACTTATTACAAATGTGATTCCTGACCTTCACTATAATGGCGACAGTCAATGCTTCCCCCTCTATTTTTATGAGGAGCGAGAAAAACAGAGTAAGAGCCTCTTTGATGAAGGAGGAAACAGTGAATATGTCCGCCGTGAAGGAGTGACCGATTTCATCCTCGAACGCGCCAAAGCCATTTATGGAAAGACCGTAAGCAAGAAAGATATTTTTTACTATGTTTATGGCTTCCTGCACAGCCCCGTATACCGCGATGCCTTTGCCAGCGACCTGAAGAAAATGCTCCCCCGTCTTCCGCTGGTCGAAGATGTGCGGGACTTTTGGAAATTCAGCAAAGCAGGTCGGGCATTGGCAGAGTTGCACATCAATTATGAACATGTTCCTGCCTACGATGGCGTCAAGGTCACGGGAGCAGATAGCAAGTTTTACGCCGTGGAAAAGATGCGGTTCCCCAAGAAAGACCAGAAAGACATCATCCACTTCAACAGCAAAGTCACCATCTCAGGCATTCCCGCCAAAGCTTATCAATATGTAGTGAATGGCAAAAGCGCAATCGAATGGATTATGGAGCGCTATGCGGTCACAACTCACAAGGAAAGCGGCATCAAGAACGACCCGAATGATTGGGCAAAGGAGGTCGGCAAGCCGCGCTACATTCTCGATCTGCTACTCAGCATCATCAACGTAAGTGTCCAAACAGTCGATATTGTCGCGACACTCCCCAAGTTAACGTTTGAAGGAAACGCTGTCAAAGACGCTGTCTAGGAGTAATCGTAAATGGTAGTGTGCCCCAGACACACGAAAGACCAGAGCTGCAAACTCCGGCCTCCCTCGTGACCGCAACCGAGACACCGGCGCGGTATTCAGTCAATCGGCCGGTAGCTCATTTACAGGAGGCTACCGCTATGGCTATGGAAAAACAGTCACCATTCGTTTCACCGTACAGGCCCGCCGACCCCAGCAAAGGAGTGGCCTTTGAGGATAAAGCTGCCAACGCTCTTGACTACATCGCCCACTATCTCGAAAAGATCGAGCAGCACTTAGGCGCCATTGCCATCCCTGCCATCGAGGCTAATGAACAGAAGAAGCGCGAAGCCGCTGGCCCAGAAAACTGGATAGAGGCGATGGAGAAGACGAAGACGGAGGCGTAAACCCAAGCGCCGCCTTCTGTTCATCCGTGAGCGAACTCCAGTTCTCTCCGGCTTCAAGCGCTACTTCTAAGGGTATGTAACGAATATAGAATTCGTTCATACCCGGCGGCTTGGCATCTTTTTTGTCTGGTTCCTCTGCCATCCCCTCTACCCCTAGGTGTCTTCGCCTGTTGCCGTGACTAACGCACGAGTTCCCCCTATGGTGTGACTGCTTACATCAATCATCATAGGAGGATTTATGTTCGAGATGCCTGATATCACAAAGCGTATGCCTACCATTAGAGATCATCTTAATACGGTGGTCGCTGCGGTTTTGGCGGGGGCGATGCTTCAGAAGGCCGATATACCGACGGGCGAGGCGGAGCAATATCTAATTGAACAGTTTCGTTACTTCCGACAAACGCTTTAAACAGCGCGAGAATTGATGCGCTTGTGTGGCGGATGGCCCTGATGTCGTCCGCCATTTCTTTCAAAGTATTATGGTTGTCGCCTTCGGGATTCATCCCGCATCTCCGCCCCTAGGTGTCTTTGCTGCATAATAGCGCCCCCCTCACTGAATGCAAAGGATTTCCCGATGACCTGCAGATCGAGATGCAGGCTGCCCCGTCAACCTTCGTGGGGCGCGTCGCTCAAGAGCGAGGCTCCGAGATCACTATTTAAGCTGGCTTAGGGGCTATTTCTTTGTCATCTCTGCGCTGAAGCTCCCTCTCCCCTCTTCGCAAATTGTTGAGCGCCAAGCCGAACACCCCCAGAGCAATTGTGAACATTAGCCCTATAAACCACTGCGTAAGAGTGAACAGTCTACTGATTTCCCCCCGAATCGACTCCACGTCTCCGTGTGTCCGATCTTGGATACCATCGACCTGCTGCTTCAGCATGGGGACGGCCAAAGCCTTCTCGGGCGTTGCCAATATCGCGGCTTCCAATGCCGCAAGCCGATGGTCGAGGCCATCCTCATCGTCCTTGAGGTGTTGAATCGTAGTTTTGTCAGCCGGGCTCAATTCGGCATAATGTTCCGTTTTGCCAGACACCTTACGTCCCGCAAGCGTCTTTCGTAATGCGTCGTTTTCCTCTCGGAGCCGAGCACTTTCATGTTGAGCCATATTTGCTAAATGCATGGCCCTCTCTGCTTCGTCGCGTCCGCGCTCTGCTTCGACAAGGTTCACCTTCGCCCGTTCAGAATCTCGACGGCTCTGCAGTGTAGTCAATAAAGCCCCGCCCATTCCTGCCACCGAAGCCGCAACCCCGACGAGACCACTTATCAACGTTCTCCTGCTCGCAACCCTCCTCGCCCTGACGATTCGTTCTGCATCCCGATATATTACCCCACGCCGTGTTTCCCGCGCTTTAAACCGCCATCCAACGTGCCGCCCAGGTCACTCTCCCCTGAATATCGAGCCGCTCCCCATACCTGCCTCATTTATCTCTCCCCCTTGCTTATCAGAATCCGTCCCGAAAAGAAGAGCCGCGAGAACACCAGCTGCGCAAACACGCCGGGCCAGCCGCGTGCGCAGCATAGCCGTTTCTGTCTCTTGCATTTCGTGCCGGGCTCCTGATCGCTGCGGTTTCGTTAAGAGGCATGCATGGTGCGGCCTCACAACCAAAGGAGACTGAACATGGGCTACAACATTGGATTTTTCAAAGCTACGGATACCGGCTACACGGGCAAAATCGAAACTCTCGCCCTCAAAGTACAGGCTGAATTCCACCGCGTGCTTAACCGGACGAACCAGAACGCTCCCGCCTTCGAAATCTTCAGCGGCGACCTGAAAATCGGCGCAGCCTGGGAACGCACTGGCAAGAACGGCAAGTTTCTCTCGGTGAGCCTGGAAGACCCCAGCTTCTCACCCGGTTTCTACAATCTCTACCGCAATCGCAGCGTCGAGGATGGCTACACGCTGGTTTTCGACCGTCCCAAGGCAAAACGCGAAGATGCTTCGAGCAAGGAGGCAGCATAAGCCTCTGGAGGGGCTGGAGCAATCCGGCCCCCTCTTCTTCTGACATTCACCATAATCGAACGAGGAAAATCACATGACCAATAATTCATTTTGCCGGCGCATAAAAGCCCAATTGAGAAGACTTCGTACAGATCGCAAGGAGATCGGCAGCCGTCGTGATGTAACTTCCGAGTGGAAGCGATCTCGCCTAGAGGATATCGATGGCCAATCCGCGAATCTAAAGGCTTGTTTAACGCTCCTGCTGGCACATGACCGCCTATCAGATGCTCTCGAAGAGCCGTACGCTTGTACCTCACGAGGTATCCGCAGCGCGGCGACAGCGGTCTGCGTGGCCCTCAATCAGTGCTATCACTCGCACGCCTTCCTTCCCGACCTCAGTCGACCACCTCTCGCACCTGATGTTCCCACCCTACATATACTCGGTTTGCCCAATCAACAGCCTTCTTGACGACTGGCGGTACAACGAGCAGCCACGATAGAATGAAAGGTTGCGAGCTTGGTAAAGACGGCGGTTCTGCTGGGCTTGATGACTAGCTTGGTTGGGGGATTTGCTCCTCGGTTGATCGAAGCTAACGGAACTATCAACGTAATCGCAAAAGGCCAGGCCACAGCGAATTTCGGACTCGGCGAGGCAGAAGCCAAGCCGAACATCAAGAAAAGCGCCGCAGGCAAGCCGATGACGGCTACGAAGAAATATACGAAGGCTGGGATTACGAAAGGAAAAACAATGACAACAACCGATTCCCGTAAAAAAGGCGTTGGGAAGGTATCGTCGCTTCCGGGAGGAGTGATGCCCCCAATCGAAGCTGGTCCTTAAGGCTTGTTTGCGGACTGTCGATCCCGAGGAGAAGCGAGGGAGGTGCAAATCCTCCCCCTCCCACCATTCTCGATTGGTGTTTCGTATTGACGCCACCTTGCTCTGTATATAACCTACGCGCGAAATGGAAGCACGCGCAGCACAACCTAATCGCCAACCCGATTTTTACCCGGAGACGCCAGACCGGCAATGCTTCAGCCGCGCGCATGCTTCGGTCGGTGCCGCAAGCGGATATCCTTCATCCCATCTCGTAAGGCTCGGAGGCATGCTCGCCCCGCTGGTCGTGGGCGAATTTGTGAAAGACCCGGATAAGCGCTGGCGCTGGATTCGCATATGCTCCCTTGTTGGTGCCGCCGTTTCAGAAGTGATGTGGGCTCAGCGCGAAAATCAGCGCCGTGAGCAGCGGGAATCGCAGCGCTGCCGCTAACCTACCTCCACCGCCGCCTTGCCTTCCGCCTCAAGCCCCACCAGCCATCCCGGCTTCTTGCCTTTACCGGCCCATACAAGCGTTTTGTCGGTGGGGTGCTGGTAGGCCCGCCCGGAATGATAGATAGGCCCCTTGCTGGCCTTCTTGTGGCCGTTTCCGTTCAAGTCTTTGAGTGAGAGACCAGCCGCCGCGAGAATTGCGCGCGCATCAACCATGGCTTTGGCCTTCCTCTCCTCATCCCGCTTCTGCAGGATTTCGTCAATTAACGCTTTCGTGCTTTGAAGCTCACCGTCCTGCAAATTTTCGAGCATGGTTGTGCTTATCATCGCCTTCTCCTTTGAGTTCGCTCAATATCTGCTCAAAATCCGGGTACGACTTCACGCCCGAGATAATCGGCCCGTCCGCGTCTTCGTGCGTAAATAAGGTGGCTTCACGGCTCACCAGCTCGCGGATGCTGTTTAATTGCCCTTCACGAATCTCTGCCACCAGCACACCCAGCTTATGGCCCTCGATTTCAACCGCGCGCTCTCCGAACAGCACCACCAGCGTTTCGTTATGGCCGTCATCCGTCCAGCGATAGCCAGCGTAATGTGACCAGGCGAAGCCTTCCGATTGCCGCCCGTCTTTGCGCTCGACGTGGAGATTAAAAGCCTGAGCGGTGTGCTGGCGCTCGCTGCTGTATGCCTTATTCTCGGGCTCCGGCTTTTCGCCCAGGATTCTCTCGACGTGCCTGCTTCTTGCTTCAGGCATAAGACACCCCTTCTCTGCCGCGCCAGTAATCGGTCACGGCTTGCGCGCGCTGTTTGAGGAAGCTACCTATCCGGCTCCGCTCGAAAGTTCTTCCAAACCGCTCCCGCCAGGAAGGCCGCAGCTTTGTCCCGGTCAATTCCACGGCGGAAAGCCGCTCCGAGCCCTTGGCGATGGCGTCCCTGACTTCTTTCTTATCCTCGACGTAGACCTTTGCCAATTCCTTGCCGCGCGAAAGGCTCACATACCACTGCTTGATGTTTGCAGCTGGCAGCGACTGATTGCCCACCGCTACGAAAACCCGGTCCACGGTCTTGCCTTGGCTGGCATAGGACGTATCGACATAGCCCAGGCTCATATGGCCCCACCCTTCCGGTAGCAGCTTTCCATTGTCCAGGCGGATATCGCCCTCCTTGGTAAAGCCCTGCACGGTGTAAATATCGCCGTTGCTGAGACGTGTGCCTTTGGCCTGGCCCTTGACTTTGGCCTCTCCATTTTTCGTAATGCGGAGCCGGTCGCCTTTGCCGATTGCCATTTCACGGGTACGGAACACTTCGAACCGTTCAGTTTTATCCAATGGCAGGGGTGCGCGCGAACCGTCTGTTTTTTGCAGGTAAAGCCCATCATCATCTTGAGCGACTACGGTCTTTTCAGCACGCGCGAATCCCTTGGCATTCTGGTTGAATTCCACCACCATCCCCGGCTCATAATTGCGGGCGTCGCCCTTTTGCGCATCGCTCCAGCCTGTGGAGCGCCGGACTTTGAACTCCCGCTCCTTACCGATTACCCCATCCTCTTTCAGCCGTCTGCGCAGTTCCTGGGTGAGGTGCTCACCCTCCGAATGAGTAGGCGCAATGATGAGAGCGCTCGCACCTTCCTGCTGCGCCTGAAGATAGTCCTTAACCAGAGCCTCGTGCCGCGCTTCCCCCGTCGATTGCACAATCCAGCCCATCTTGTCGAAGGCATCGAATCCCTTTTGCGCGGCTTTCCCCGTGCCCTGGCTTAAGTCTTCCACGGCCTTTTTGTAACCCGGCAATTTTTGCCGCCTGATTTCGGTAAGGCGCGCGAGCTTAACGCCTGCCTCTTTTTCCAGCAGCCGGAAGGCATCACCACTTTCGACCGAGGTATGCTGCGCGTAATCACCGGAAAGAATGACGCGGTTGTTATTCCGCTTCGCCACATCGAATAACTGCCGCATATCATTGCTGGAGACCAGCCCTGCTTCATCCACCCAGAGAATCTGGCCCTTCGTTTTCTCCTGCATCTTTTCGCTTTTCAAAAGCAATGCGAGCGTTTCGGCATCCTTGAAACCTTCCTTTGCCAAGACGTTACGGGATGCCTGGGCCGAAGGCGCAAAGGCGAAGACCTTCTGGCCCGATTCGCTTTCGATAGCGTCCCTCGTTGCGCGCATCATCGTGGTTTTGCCTGTACCGGCTTTGCCAACCACACCGGTCACCGTATCGCGGCTTTTGAGGATATGGAGAGCGGCTTTCTTTTGCTCATCCGAAAGCTCTGCCAAGGCGTTTTCAAAGGTTACAAACTGCCCGACTTTATTTCCTTTCGAGGCTGCCATCGACACAAAGCCTCTTTCTTTGCGTTGCCCGTCTTTCGCAAATTGCAGGAAGGCAATTTCGTTATTGAGCACGGTCTTTGTCGTCGTCATCACCTGCCCCCCGCGTGTTTCCGCGATGACTTCCTTGTGCTGTGCTATATCGGCAACATCTTCCGGCAACACAGAGCCGACGGCGTAGGTGAGGGCTTCGGCCTTCAGGCGTTTCTCGGAAACCGCAGAGGCGTTCTGGAATGAATGCTCCAGCGCATATTCTTTCGCCTGGTCGGGGGTGATGGCCCTGTCGCCCTTCTCCCATCCGCTGCCTGCCGTCTTAATCGCTAAACGCTCCTCATCCGTCAGGCGGCCGTCCCATTCCTTGCGCAACTCTGCCATCCCGATGCGGTCTTTACCTTTTTTCTCGCGCGTCCTTCTGCCGAGCTTGCCCTTTGCTTCTGCCCCGTCGATTCCGAGCCTTGCAGCTTCGGCCTCGATAACGGAGGTGCGGCGCGAAAACTTCTCAATGGTGGAGCGGTCGATTCCAGCCAACCGGAAACTGTTTCCATCTTTTTGAATTCCATATCCTAATGCGGACAATTGGTGCGCCAGGCGAGCATGAAACGCCGCTTGGTAATAGCCTTTATCGCGCACCACGTCGCCAAGCTGAATTGCCTTCCAGCGCTTTTCGGTTTCATCAAATGTGGCGTTCAGAACTGTGATGTGAGCATGGAGGTGGGGGTCCGGTATTCCATCCACCGGCCTGGTCGTCCGATGAATGTGCTCAGCAAAAATCATATTGCCGGTTTTTCTGTCCTCATCTTTCCCGCCCTTGCGAACCCGCGTTCCAACTTCCTTTTCGATATCCGCCATCGTTTTGCGCACCGATTGACGGAGGGCATCGAGAATGCGTTCGTCCCCGCCTATTTCCAAAGCGAGGGTCACTGATTTTGGTACATCGAACGTGAAGTCCGTCAAAACGCGGCGGTCATCATCCATTCGGGGTGTCAGCTGCTTACCCGTCTGCGGATTAAGGTTTTCACAAAGCTGGAAAAACTCCTGCTGGTTCACCTCCCCAGAGAGGCCCAGCATCTCCGCACCCTTGCCATGCCACACGCCCTTCATCTCAGCCGAGTCTTTGCCGTAATAATCACCGGGCGCAATATGCTGCGAATAGTAATCTTTCGCTGCCTTCGCGCCCTGTATGTGATTGACGAAAATCATCTGGCTACCAGTGGTTGACCAAAACCCGGATACAACCAAAACGCGTATTCAGCAACCTGTAAATTCGAGCTACTTATGCGTATAGACATGTCCCCTTGTCAGAGCCAAGGACGCTATCGCTCGATGCTGCGACCGCGCGACTGCGATCGCTGTTGAGTTGCCGCCTGCTTGCCGTGATCGGACGGGCTCATGGCGGCTTGCTCTTTGCCCTGGCCGCCCTGATTACGGATTAACGCCTCGCGCGTGGCGTCGCCATGCCCGGGTTGAGAATTGGGATTTTCCTGTCGGTGGCTGGTGGCCTTTTCCATTAACTGCGCAGCCGGGCGGGCGGCATCGACGGCCTGCGCCTTTACGCTATCGGGGAGCTTATCGACGTTTGGGGTGGATGACTGTTCTCTTGCTAGGTTCGCCATAGCAAACCTCCTTTGCGTATTACCGCGCCCGGTGATTTATCCTTACCTGATCATGCGCAACTTCCGGCCCCTCAGTCCCGAGGATGCCCATTGGTTTTGCCAGCACGTGCTCAAAGACCTTGCCGCGTTCTATTACGCCATCGACAGTGGCAACAGGACAGACTCCGCTGAAAAACTTACCCTGTCTCCGCAACGGGTGGGCCAAGCCTTGCATGCCGTGGAATCGAGTCTGCGGGAATTTCTCAATGGCGGGCACCTCATCAAGCGGCACAAGAAAATTGACATTAGTCCTACCGAAGCAGGCGTTGTCGTCAGTGAGTTCGCGCATGAAATGCTTCTGCTGGGTGAGGCTTTCCTGGAGAGGCTTTACCGCGTCCAATACGGCAACGAGATTGCCGTGGCCATCGTTCATTCCGGATGGATGGCATACGGCCGAGAACTTGAAGCCCTTTACAAGAAACGTGTGCCCGACGGCTCCGTAGCGGTACAAATAATCGGGGGGCTCAAATACAACGAGAAGATTCAGAGCGCCGTCGTTGAAGGGCGCGCGGATGTCGGCATTACCAGCTTTCCCCCTCGACTTCATCCGTCCCTGACGTTGCAGCCCTTGAAGGATGTCGAAATGCGGCTGGTAATCAACCCTGCCCTGCCGAGGCGGCCACGAGAAAGGACAGTAAAGATATCCTCCCTCTTTAGGGAGAATGACAATCTGAAAATCGCCGTTCACACCCGCTCCATCGCCAGCCCGCTTTCGAGCAAGGTACTGTCTTATCTTCGTAAGTGTGGAGTCGATCTCTTCCGAAATCAGCGCATTGAAGGTGAGACCATCGCGGAGATAAAGGCCACCATTCTGGAAATGCCCAACGCTGTCAGTATCCTGCCGATTCACACCATTCTTCGTGATGTCAAGTCCGGCCAGCTTGTTGCTTACGCTCTCGATCCACCGATTGCTCCGTGGACATGGGGGCTTCTTCATCGCACGGGCACATCCCGCCCCGCCGTTAAGCAATTCATCGAATGCGTCCGTCCTTTGTTTAAAGTCGCCCATAAGAAACGTTAAGCGATCCTAAAGCTTTCCATGGTGGGGTCACGGTTTTATCGTCTCTTGCATGTAGCGAAAGTATCTCTTTCGCAACGCATCTTTTCCTGCACCAAGTTGGCTCAGAAGAACCTAGCTTAATTTTCCACGACAGTACATGGCCTCTCCCCATACGCTGCAAATGTCAGCAAGGTTTTTCAATAGACTGAGGAGAATGCATGAGACACATCGCTTCACTTCTTATTGCCAGTTCGATGATTGCAACTGCCGGGGCCCAACAAAACCCGCAACCCCAACCGCAGGTCCCAGCGCCTGCACAATCTGTGACTGCACAGGCGCCTGCTCAGGCAGACCCCTGCGCTCCGCAAAAGCCGATTACGGCTTCTAATTTGAATAAGCATTTCCACTTTCGCCTTCCTCAGAAGGTGCAGATTGCCATCGACAGGGAGCGCCAGAAGATCGGCAATGCCACGGGGATTGACATCACTCCCCCTTCTCCCGAAGAGCTCGCGAAGAAGGCGCCAAAGCCGTGTACGCCGGCTCCTTCTGCAACTACTCCCCCACCAATTCCGGCAAGGCAATAGCCGATTCACGCGTGCGGTCTTCGCGGGCCGCACGCCATTTCTTTAAAAGGAGACGCTATGGCACTCGACCCCGTGCTCGATAAACCGATGCTCCAGCTTTCCGACAAGGATTGCATCAACTTCAGACAAATGGTGGAGGGCGGAACCCTCATCACCGGGGGATTAGGAAGTGGTAAAAGTTCCACCACCGCCCGGGCATGTGCAATGGCATTTTTACGCGCGGGACTGGGGGGACTTGTATTAACGGTGAAAAGTTCGGAAACGGATGTATGGCGGGACCACGCTGCCAAAACCGGCCGCGAGAAGGACCTCATCGTCTTTAATCCCGAAAGCGCATTGAGCTTCGACCCCTTGGCTTATGCCTGGAAAACAGGAGGGCGCAGTGCTGGGCATATCGAAACCATCGTGGACCTTTTCTCCACCCTAATGGCGGTAGGAAAAGTCTATTCGCCTTCCAGCGGTGAAAAATATTTCGAAATGGCAGTGGAAGAATTGATTCGCGCTTCCCTGATTGCCCTTTCGCTTGCGGGTGAGGCCGTATCAATTACCTCAATTCATAAAATCATTTCCTCTCTGCCTGTGGAGATGGCCCAAGCCGATGATCCGGATTGGCAAAACAACTCCGCCTGCGGACGACTCATTAGCAAACTTCGAGACAGGAAAGAAACATTCACGACATCTCAATGGGATGACTTGGATATCGCGATCGTCTACCTGCTACAGAAAGTCCCCGGCCTCGACCCAAGGACAAGGTCCAACGTTGAGAGCACCTGGAGCGGAATGGCTTCGAAGTTTAATTACTCGCCTTTCAGGGAAATGTTCTGCTCAGGCACGTACTCGTTCACACCCGAGCAAACGACACACGAACACAAGATCGTGATTGTGGATATGCCTGTCCTTGAATATGGCAGGCAGACCTCCCGCCTGTGCCAGGTGCTCGTGAAAATCATGTTTCAACGTGCGTGGATGCGCCACCAATACAAACCCGGCTGCTGCCACGGGGCATTCGTTTTTCAGGACGAATTCTCCATGCTTATGCACCGTGATGAGTCGCACTTCCATTCGGTATGCCGAAGCAACGCCGTCGCAGCGGTTTGCATTACGCCTAACATTTTGGGCCTGGCTGCGGAAGAATTCGGGGAACAGAATCCAGGCTCAAAAACAATCGGCTTCCTCGGCTTGCTATCGATAAAAATCTTTCACGCCAACAATGAGACGCACACCAACGAATTTGCCGCAGACCAGATGGGGAAAGAATGGCGGTACATCGATAGCTGGAACACCAGCCATGGCGACCAGCATTCGCATACGGGCGTGAGTGGCGCAAAGCAACTGGTCCACATTGTGGAGCCCGCAGCCTTCACGCGACTCCTCACGCCAGATGGAGAAAATCCCTACGCCCAAGCCATTGTTTATAAGGGCGGTAAACCTTTCAACGCAACCAAGACTCCTCAAAATCCAAACGGCACGAATTACTTGAGCGTTCTTTTCTCGCGCGAATAAGGAGCAGCTATGCAACCAGGCCAGGAAGCACCGATGAGCATTAACCAGCTTCAGTCGATGGCAATGAGCGTTATCGACCTTTTCTGCAGCATCTTCACGATGCCGATTGAGATCATTCTGCGCCCGCAATATGGAACGCGCTATTTCCAGGTGCCGACCATATTTTTCTCATCCATGCTGATGCTTATCCTTCCGCTGTTTTCATCGGCGGCCACGGGACTGGTCAACATGATTCCGTTTCACCGGGCAGCACCCGGCCCCGTTGGCCTATTCGGAATCGGATCGCTGTCATCCCTGTACTTCTTTCTTGTTTTCCTGCACGGCTTCCGCCTGTGGCGCCGCATGGTCTACATGGAGCTGGAGCTGCACAGCGAATTCGAGGGTCCACCGCTCCCCTTCTTCCGCTTGATTCCTTGGAGTTCCTCCTGGGCATTTACTCGTATCGTGCTTGAGCCGGTCTTCGTATTCATCGGTGCATCACTGCTGGAAGGTGCGCAGATCTTCCAATCCGGGCTTGCGACCTATCTGCATTTTGCGGCCTTCATGCTCGCGATGAGGAGTTTCATCCAGTGGTACAGGGGGTGGGAATACGTCCGCAAAATCATGGACGGCCCGGTTATCGGCAAGGTCATTGGAAACCTTCTCCAAAATAAAGCTTCAGAACAAGAGCTTGCATCGGTGCATCTCGCAAGCTTCCCCAAAAATATCTCCGCCGAACTCAGAACGAACGCCGCGCTGCATATCGCGCGCGCCTACGGAATCCCCACAGGAAAGGAACAAAGCCATGAATAGCTTCATTACCAGTCGCAAATTCGCTTGGATCGCAGGAATTCTCATCACCGCCCTTTATTTCGGGCCGTCCGTTCTGCGGTTTTTCGCAGTCACGGCCATGAGGATGGGGTCGAGTGCGTCTGCCGCTGTGGCAGCCAAACCCTCACCCTCCATACCGCAACAGAGCGTTGCACCGCAAGAGGTGGCCAGTGCGGTTCCCGCGCCTGCTGTGGAGATTCCCCAGCTCGTGCCTTACCTGGGGTTTTGGCAGGGCGATCTTCATATCGACGGGAGAGGCATGTGCAGGCTTCACGTCGAAGTGAAAGACAATCATAGCCACGAGCATCCGCTCGCAGGCTATTCCACCCTTTCCTGTGCCCCTTTGCCCATTGAAATCATGGCCAACAAGCAATCGGGAGCGAAGAACCCCACCGAAGCGATTCTTCAGCTTGCGGACGACATGAGTCCGACCTATGCGGTCCTGCCAGGCAATATCCAAAACGATGCCTTGGTGCTCGCCGCGGATAAAAACATCGGCGTCGCACAAAAAAAGGATGGCTGTCCCATGACCGCATTGACACTCACTCCCTTTGCAACAGGCCAGATGGTGGGTGACTGGAAAGAGTCCCAGCAGGGAAGCTGCCAGGGCGGCCAGATGATGCTGATTAAGACCGTGAGGTGACGTATGGCTCCTGAACCGTTCGTATCGGCGGAAGAGGCGGCGCAATTCACAGGCATCACGCGCCGCCATCTTCTGGCTCTTGCCCGCAAAGGCATCGCGGGTGCCTACCCCGTGGACCCGGACTGCCAGCGCAAGACGTGGGTTTTCAGGCTGTCGGAGCTTTCCATCGCGATAGCCGGAAAAAAACCGCCAACAAGTGCGATCCAAAATTACCCGAATAGCGATATGATCCAATACGGCAGTCCCCGCTGAGGAGGCGAAATGTCTTACCAGCGAGGAAGTTTGAAAAAAGCACACCGCAAAGCAGGAGATGTCTGGGTGCTGCGTTACCGGGTCAATCACGATGGCAGACGGGTGGAGAATATCCAGACCGTAGGCCTCGTGTGCGATTTCCCCAAGGTGAAGGATGCATGGCGCGAGGTTGACCGCTTAGGTCTGCTGATGCGCATCAACGGGGAAGCCCAGGACATGCGTATTCACTTTGGGCCTCTTGCCGAGCATTACCTTAAGGCCGATTTCGAGGATGCCATACGCCCGAAGTCGCTTAACACCGTCCCCATCGTCCGGCACTATGTCCGCGATTACCTGGTCAAGCAGTGGGGTGCCAGGATAGCCGATGACATCAAGCCGCTGGAGCTTCAGCAATGGCTCAAATCACTGCACGACGATAACGGCCTTGCATGGACGACGGTCTCCAAAATCAAGGGGTTGATGCACCGGGTCTATAAGGTGGGCCTGCTGCACGAACTCGTAACCAAAAATCCCGTCGAGCATGTGCAGACGCGCTCGAAAACCGATTACCGCGCCATCGTCATGACGCCCGCACAGACGCTTGCGATTCTGGAAGCCTTGCCCAACCCACTACATTACGCGCTTGTCATCACCTGTGCCGCCACGGCTCTCCGAGCTTCGGAGATTCTGGCGCTCAGATGGTCCGACGTGCTCTGGGGTGAAGCAAGAATCAGGATTTCAAAACGGTGGGCCAAGGGCGAGGATGGTGATACCAAAACCGAAGCTTCGGATGGATACGTGCCGCTTCATCCGTTGCTTGCACAGCACCTGCTCACCTGGCACCAGCAGACCGTGCATACCCGCGCGCAAGACTTTGTTTTTCCTTCCACGCGGGAAAGCGGCAAGGTGCCTCTCTACGCCTGCACGTTCGTTGCGGATCATCTTCGCCCTGCAGCCATCAAGGCAGGGGTGAAGATCGAACCGGGACAACGCTTTGGCTTGCATAACCTACGGCACAGCCTGAGTAATTTTCTGGTGAACACCGCTAGGGTGCAGGCTAAAACCGTGCAGGGGCTTTTGCGTCACAGCAAGATCCAAACCACGCTGGATCTCTACACGCAAAGCGACAGCGATGAAACACGCGCGGCGCAAGGGCAGTTCATGACCGCCGTCGGGCTCACTGCGAGGGTGCAGTGAGAAATGTGGGTTCGATTGTGGGTTGGAGTTTTTGCTTCCATTCCTTCCAACCTATTGAAAAGAATGGCGGGGACGACGAGACTCGAACTCGCGACCTCTGCCGTGACAGGGCAGCGTTCTAACCAACTGAACTACGTCCCCACTTCAACTCAACAAGATGCGCAATCGCCAGTTTTTATGAGGCATACCGCGACTGCTCAAGGCGATGCCCACTTCTGACCCGGCAAATTCACGCGCAAAACCCGCGCCCACCCTGGTCACAAAAGATTCTACCAGCTTCTCGCAGAACACGAAAGGGCGACAGGGATCGCGATTCGGTTGGAACTACATTGGCGCTGTTCTTCGGCCATGCCAAAGCGTTGGTAGCGATCGAACGTTCGCACGGTAGTGTAGCAGTCGTGCGCAGGTCTTCCAGACTCATCGGGAGAGTCAACTCTCCATTGGCAAATGTGAAAGCCTCATGCGCGGCACAGGGCAACGGCTGTACCCACAGTACGGTTGTCGCTAAATTGCCGAATTTTCTACATGAGGGCCGACCATCCCGTGGATGAACTACGCATGAAGCCCGGCCCATCCGGTGGACGAACTGCGGCAAGTTCCTGCGCACAATTCCCAAAGATCCAGACGACGGGGAGGGTGCGCGGAACTGGAAATCTCGCCCTGTTCTGGCGTTTCTGCATCGCGCCAATTAGAATTACCGCATCTGACGAGAGTGGACTTAAATTTTCTGTTTGGGCAATCCTGAATGAAGCGTTTTGCGATACTCCGCCGCGTAGCCGTGCTGGCCTGCCTGACTCTGATTGAGGCCAGTTGCGGAAATACGTTCCGGCCGGTAGTAATCATCGTTCCGACCCCACCGCCTGACCCGAAGGGCACTCATGCTGCATTTTTGATAACGAATAACGGCCCCTTCAACCCGGGCGCGGCGATGCAAATTGACGTCTCCGGAGACACCAATGTGGGAGTGGCCACGGTCGGGATTGAGCCCAACTTCGCGTTGGTGCAGCCCCCGGGCGGACGGGTCATTGTCAGCAACGGCGGCAACAGCGCTGTTAGCGGCACTGATTCCGTGACTATTTTCAACCCGTCCACTTTCACTTCAATTGGGCTGCCGCTCACCATCAGCTTGCCGAGCGGATCGCACCCCGTGTATATCGCGGCCACTTCCTCCAACGAATTCTATGTCGCCAACGCCGGGACCTCGACGGTGGCGGCGGTCAGTTCGGTCACCAATACGGTGAGCATGATTATTCCGCTCGACCCGGTGTTTGGCGCCAACCCATTCGCTTTGGCCCAAACGCCTGACACCAAGAAAGTTTACGTGATCAGCACAGGCGCAGCGGGGAGCCTGGGCGGAATCACCAGCATCGCCACCGTGGACAATACCGTGACTAATGTGATCAGCGGCGGGGGCGTAGACAATCCGGTAGCGATTGCGATTCGTTCCGATAGTCAACGCGCTTACGTCTTGAACAAAGGCAACGGCGATCTCACCGTTATCAACACGTTCGACGACTCGCTGATTGCCAATTCGATTTCGGCGGGCGCGGGCGCCGACTTCATGACGTACGACTCGAACCTGAACCGCCTCTACATCGCGAACCCGGTGCTGAATACGGTCACGGTGCTCAATGCAGCCGTAGATCCACCGGCCGTGCTGACGACGGTTCCATTGTCGTCGGTTGCCGGAGCCGGCAATCCCATCTCGGTCGCTCCGCTACCCGATGGCACTCGCTTCTACGTGCTTAGCGAACAACTTGGCAACACTTGCCCCCCGGGAGTGGCGGCGCCTTGCGTGGCAACACAGCTGACCGTGTTTAACGCCAACGACTACAGTTACCGCAAGACGATTCCATTACCCACAGTGACCGAAATGCCGGCATGCCAGTCGGTACGGTTTCGATTCTCGGCGGTGGCCAGCGCGGACAGTTCGCGCGTCTATGTGGGCAATTGCGATGCGGGGGCGGCGAGCATCGTCCGAACATCGGACGATACGTTTGTGTTGAATCTGGTAGCACCGTCTGGAGTTTGCACTGAGGTGGGCTGCACCGTTCCCCCACCGCAAAAGCCGGTGTTGGTGATCGCGGGGAGTTAGTGGGGAAAGGCGGGAGCGAACAAGCGTGGGGGTACGCAGCGACCCTTACCCGCATCAGGTGAACAGGAATTCCTTAGTGCGGAGTTCCTTGATGGTGTCGCGCAGTTTTGCCGCCTTCTCGAACTCAAAGCGCTTGGCGGCTTCCCGCATCTCTGCTTCGCGCTTGGCGATGTAGGCGTCGAGGTCCTTCTGCGACGTGATGTCTGGCATTTCGTCTTCGGCTTCCAGCGAGACATCCGCATAGTCCGCTGCCACAATGCCAGCCAATGTCATGTCGAGCGGGCGCACAATCGATTCCGGGGTGATGCCATTCGCTTCGTTGTAGGCCTTCTGAATGGCACGGCGCCGATCCGTCTCATCGATTGCCTTCTTCATGGAGTCGGTCATTCGGTCGGCATACAAAATGGCTCGGCCGCTCAAGTTGCGGGCACAGCGCCCAATGGTCTGAATAAGCGAGCCAGCGGAGCGCAGGAAGCCTTCTTTGTCGGCATCCAGAATCGCGACCAGGGAAACTTCCGGAAGGTCCAGACCCTCGCGCAGCAGATTGATGCCGATCAATACGTCAAACTCACCCTTGCGCAAGCCACGCAGGATTTTCACGCGGTCCAGGGTCACTATCTCAGAGTGCATGTAACGGCACTTCACGCCCACTTCGCTGTAATATTCGGCCAAGTCTTCGGACATGCGCTTAGTGAGCGTGGTGACCAGGACCCGTTCGTTCTTGGCAGCCCGCAGCCGGATCTCATACAACAGATCGTCAATTTGCCCTTTTACTGGGCGTATTTCGACGGGTGGATCAATCAACCCGGTAGGACGGATCACCTGCTCCACTACGACGCCAGCCGATTTGGTCAGCTCGTAGGGACCGGGCGTGGCGGAAACATAAATCAACTGATTGGTGCGGTGCTGAAATTCCTCAAACGTTAAGGGCCGGTTGTCGAGCGCGGAAGGCAGCCGGAACCCGTACTCGACCAACGTGGTCTTGCGAGAACGGTCACCGCCATACATGCCGTGCAGCTGCGGGACAGTCTGGTGCGACTCGTCGAGGAACAACAAGAAATCGTTGGGGAAGTAATCCAGCAGGGTGGGAGGAGGCTCGCCCGGCATGCGTCCGGTGAAGTGCCGCGAATAATTTTCGATGCCGTGGCAGAAGCCCATGGACTTGATCATTTCCAGATCGAACATGGTGCGCTGCTGGATCCGCTGTGCTTCCACCGCACGGCCTTGCTTCTCCAGTTCCGCAACCCACTCGATGAGTTCGGCGCGAATGGAGCGAACGGCCTGATTGCGGGTTTCCTGCTTCATCACATAATGCGTCTTGGGATAGATGGGGAGGCGAACATATTTTTGTTTGACGGTGCCGAACAGAGGGTCGATCTGCGAGAGCGAGGTCACTTCGTCGCCCCACATCTCGATGCGATATGCCATGTCGTCGTAGGTGGGATAGACCTCGATGACATCGCCGCGCACCCGGAAGGTGCCGCGCTTGAAGTCGCCTTCGTTGCGCTCGTAAAGGATTTCAACCAGCTTGCGCGTGATGTCTTCGCGCTTCACCTTCTGACCCTTCTCCAGGAAAAGCATCATTCCGTAATAGGCTTCGGGAGAGCCCAGGCCGTAGATGCAACTGACGGACGACACGATCAAGACGTCGCGGCGCTCGAACAGCGAACGAGTGGCTGAGAGGCGCAGCTTATCCAGCTCTTCGTTGACCGTGGATTCTTTTTCGATGTAGAGGTCGGCGGCGGGAACGTAGGCCTCGGGCTGGTAGTAGTCGTAATAGGAAACGAAATATTCGACGGCGTTATGGGGAAAGAAATTTTTGAACTCGTGATAGAGTTGCGCGGCCAGGGTCTTGTTGTGGGCCATGACCAGCGCCGGACGATTAGACGCCTCGATCACCTTGGCCATGGTGAAGGTCTTGCCCGAACCGGTCACGCCCAGCAGGACCTGATGCTGTTCGCGGTCGGCCACGCCGCGCAGCAGAGACTCGATGGCCTGGCCCTGGTCGCCTTGCGGACGGTAATCGCTGACTAGTTTGAAGTCCACCTATGCATTGTATCGGGTGGCGACGAGTGCGAATCAGTAGCCCGGCTCCTCCAAACGAACCTTGCCGCGAAACATGCGGTAGAGAAAAACGAAGTAACCCACGGCCAGCGTCATCCCGAGGGACCACCACACCAGCCCTACCCGCAACCCGTGTTCGCCGGCTAACGAGTTGGCGATGGTCAAACTGTTCGCCGGATCTCCACTGGACGGCAGCACCACGGGATAGAGGGCAAACACTGCACCCACCAGCATCGCGGTGATGTACGTGCCCGAGGCCACAAAGGCTAGCTTCTCTTTGCCCTTGGGACCAGCCCAGATCATCACGCCAAGGCTGGCAAACACCAACAGCGGGATCAGCAATCCGATGGGATGGTTTTCGTAATTGTTCATCAGCTGGGGACGAATGAAGTAGGTGGCAGCCAAGCTGCTGCAAGTGAGAAAAAACTGTAGCGGCCACAACACTACCGCCACTGCCCGCGCCCGTAGACTGAGTTCCGCTTCCGTCTTGACGGCGATGTATAAAGCCCCATGCACGGTCAGCGTCACTAAAGCCACCACGCCCGCCATGATGGTGTACCAGTCGAGAATTCCGGGAAGGGCGCTGACTTTGAAGTTTGTCCACAGCGCCAGGAAGAAGTAGCCGTCCTGGTTCAGGGGCACGCCGCGGATCACATTGCCCAGCGCCGCTCCGAAAAAGATTGCCAGCAAAATGCTGGAGACGCTGAAGACCACGTCGAGGAATCCTTGCCACACCGGGTTTTCGATATGGTGGCCGAACTCCAGCCCGATGGCGCGCAACATCAAGAGCCAAAGTACAATCATCAAGGGGAGATAGAATCCGCTGAAGCCAGAGGCGTAAAGTTGCGGGAAAGCAAAGTACAAAGTCCCGCCCGCGGCCAGCAACCAAACTTCATTGCCATCCCACACCGGGCCGATGGCTTTGTGGATGCGCTGCCGGTCGGCGGAAGTCTTCGCCACCACCAGGTAGATAATGCCCGCGCCCAGGTCGAAGCCATCCAACACCACGTAGGCCGCAAGCATGACTGCGACGATGCAAAACCAGATCGTCCCCATGGTTAGTTCCCTTCCCCAGTGAGTGCTTCCGCTGTGAGTGATGGATGGCTGACTTCGCCTTCCGGCCCTTGTTCAATGGTGCGACGCAACATGAACAGGAACAGAATTCCGAGCAGGGTGTAGATACCGAAGAAGCCCAGCAGGGTGAACCAGCCGTTCGCAGCCGAGACTAGCTTGGAATAGCCGTCGGCAGTGCGCATCAAGCCATAGACCAGCCAAGGCTGCCGACCTAGTTCCGCGGTCATCCAGCCGGCGGTGTTCGCGATGTAGGGAAACGGCAGGCTCAGCATCAGAATCCACAGCATCCATCGCGCCCGATACAGGCTTCCGTTCCACAGCAGCAAACCCGCCAGCAGCATCTCGGCAATGAAGATGGTGCCCAGTCCAACCATGATGTGATAGCTGTAATACAGCAGCGGGATGTTGTCAGGCCACTGGTCTTTGGGGAATGCATCCAGCCCATCGATGTGCGCGTGCCACCGCTTGTAAGTCAGGAAGCTCAGCATTTCAGGAACGACGAGCGGATTGTCGATTTTCTTTTCTTGCACGTTGGGCTGGCCCAGGATCACCAGCGGAGCTCCGGGCTGGCCTGTGAAGAGCGCTTCCATGGCGGCCAGTGTGACGGGCTGGTCCAGTGCAACCAGCCTGCCTTGTCCATCCCCGGTGGGATACAACTGGACCACGCTGGCAAGGACGCCCGCGATCACTCCGACCTTCACGAATAGTTTGGCGTGCTCGGTCCATTTGCCCCACAGCAAGTAGAACGCGCCGGTTGAAACCATCACGAACGCGCCGGTGACGACGGCACCACACATGGTGTGGGCATACTGCCACCACGCCCAAGGATTGAGCATGAGTTCCCAGAAGCTGGCGAGTTGCAAGCCGCCGCGGGGCGATGGGGCAAAGCCTACGGGATGTTGCATCCAGGCGTCGGTTGCGACAATGAAGAAGCCTGAGAGCCAGGCTCCGATGCAAACCGCCATCGCCGACCACCAGTGGGCGCGCGGACTTAGTCGCTTGGCGCCGTATAAAAACAATCCGAGGAATGCGGATTCCAGAAAGAAGGAAAATACTCCTTCCATGGCCAGGGTCTGGCCAATCACTCCGCCGGCATAACGTGAGAAATGCGACCAGTTGGTGCCAAACTGAAATTCCATGGGGATGCCAGTGACCACCCCGAGAACAAAGTTGATGCCGAAGATCTTGGCCCAGAACCGGGCGGCCTCATCGTAACGCGGATTATTGTGCCGCAAGGCCAGAGTCTTCAGCACCACGATCAGCGGGGCCAGGCCCATGGTCAACTGCGGGAATAAGTAGTGAAATGTGACCGTAAAGGCAAAGTGAAGACGATGTACCAGAAGTGCACTGTCCATGATTTTTGCGGGCCATGCCCTGTGAAAAGTATCGCGGACAAGCTAACCATCGCGATGTGACGGCCATCACAAGGCGAAGGACTCTGCTGGGCTGGCAAACTTCAGGGTGTGATGCTGGTCACAGGTTCAGGGCTTACGGCGTGCCATCTCCGCCCGGCGCAACTCACGCCGCCGCCCCGCGTCGTCATAGCGGCGTTGCTGCTCCGCAGTGTCTGCAACCACGGCCGGCACCCGCAACTTCTTTCCCTCGGGGGAAACCGCGACAAAGGTCAGATAGGCGGAACTGACGTGCTCGCGCTTCACGGTGTGGTAATTCTCCACCCACACCTTCACCCCCACCTCCATGGAAGTTCCAAAGGCGCGATTCACCGAGGAGCGCAGGATGACCAGATCTCCCACCCGCACCGGCACCAGGAAATCCAGATGATCAATCGAGGCGGTCACTACATACTGGCGCGAGTGGCGGTGAGCGGCCATCGCTCCCGCCAAATCAATCCAGTGCATTAACCGGCCGCCGAGCAGCGCATTAAGCGGGTTGGCATCATTGGGAAGGACGATTTCCGCCATCTCAGACTGTGATTCACTCACCGCGCGCGGCGTCAGGTCCAGTTCCGGTTCGGTCATGCTTGGGATTCCTCTGTGGACATTGTATCCGGGAGCCGATTTCTGGCCGGGAGCGCGGACCGGGTCGAGACCACTCATTCCTTTGGGACATTCCACGCCACCAAAGTGTAGTAACGTATTTTTCATGGACCGCATCGCTCTGTTATCCGAAGTCCTGGCGCAGAACCCGGACGACGCATTTGCTCGCTACGGACTGGCGATGGAACACGCCAAAGCTGGCGACCTGGAAAAATCACTCGCCGAGTTTCACGACTTGCTCACCCGGCATCCTGACTACACGCCGGGATACTTCATGACCGCCCAGACGCTGGCTGCCGCGGGTCGCATCGACGAAGCTAAGCGCATGCTGGTGGACGGCATCTCATCGGCGCAGCGTACCGGCAACGCGCACGCACAATCGGAAATGACCGCGATGCTGGAAGATCTGAAGTGATTGAAGGCTGACGCTAGTTCTTCAATACTCGCTCCATCCCCCACTCCACCAGTCCTGGGAACAACTGGTACAGCTTGATTACCGGGTGCATGGTCCAGGGCACGACCACTTCCCTGCTCTGACGGCGATAGCCGCGCAAGACGGCCCTGGCGACCCGCTCGGCGGTGATCCCGCGCGTTGCATGTGAGCGGGCCCGACGGGCAACGCTCCCGCGCACCGCGTTGTCGCTAAATCCGGTGCGAACATATCCCGGACATACCGTCATCACATGAATGCCGTGCCGTTTTAATTCCAGACGTGCTCCTTTGCCCATGGCATTGAGGGCAAACTTGGTGGCTGAATAGGGCACGTTGAAGGACAGCGGCACGTGACCCGCTACGCTCGAAATGTTGATGATGGTTCCGCCGCGCTGCTGCTTCATCACCGGGACCACGGCCTGAATGCCGGCGACCGCACCAAACAGGTTGGTTTCAAACATCTCGCGGCACGCGTCCAGATCCATGTCCGCCACGGAATCCAACAGGGCATAGCCCGCGTTATTGATCCACACATCAATGCGATCAAAGTGATGCAGCGTCAAGCTGACGACGCGGTCGATATCCTCGCGGCTGCGCACGTCGCACGCCAGAGCTAACGTGCGTTCGGTGTGGCCAATGCGCCCGCGGGCTGCCTCCGATCTGCCGGCGTCTCGCGAGACCAGCACCGCGCTGGCTCCCACATCCACGAACGTTTTGGCGATGGCCTCTCCAATCCCCATCGAACCACCCGTCACGACCACGACCTTGCCTGCAAGTTCCATGCTCCGCTTTGTAATCCGCCGTCCCCTAATGCGTCAAGCGGTGTCGTACAATCGTGGGACAATTTCGGGAGACATGTTTGAGCTTACTTCTACCCATTTTTCCGCTCGACCTCGTGATGTTGCCCGGTATGTTGCTGCCGCTGCACATTTTCGAGCCGCGGTATAAGGAAATGGTCGCCGAGTGCATGGAAAACAAGCGGCCGTTCGGCATCGTGCGCGCTCGTCCCGAGGAACTGGCCTCCATCGGCTGCACTGCGGAGATCCTGTCGGTGGTTAAGACCTACGACGACGGGCAACTCGATATTCTGACTCGAGGCCAGCAAGTTTTCGAACTCCTGGAAATGAATGACGAGCGAGCCTTCTTGCGCGCGGAGGTTTTGTACCTGCACGATGATGCCACCCGGGCCACGCCTGAACAATGCGTTCGCGCCTGCGATCTGCACTCGCAACTTCTTGCCCTGGCGACAGGCGAAGCCGCGACCCCGGCTCCTGACATCCCCCAGCTGTCGTTCCAACTTGCCGGCTCGCTTCCGCTGGATCCCGAACTCAAGCAGGCGCTTCTGGGGATGCGGTCGGAAATGGAGCGGCTCGGCGCACTCACCGCGTATCTGGAAAACATTTTGCCCGGATTGCGCCATACCATCCGCGCGCGCCAAAAAGCGGGCGGCAACGGGCATGCGCACTGAAGTGGGATGGGTCTCGCGACCCTCCGCATTTGCGTCAGAAGAAAATCCAGCCTCACTCTTAGCGCGCTGATTTCTCTACATGCAAGAGGCTTGGCGGCAACAGCGCGCGGACGATTTCGCGGCGTATAATTGCCATCAGAGTCGTCTTTCTTCGGGGTCTTACGAATGAACCTTCCAGCTACTCTTGGCGAATTGCGCCACAGTTCTTTTTCGGAATCACGGCTGCGAACTCGGCGCGTGAAAGACGAATTGCGCGACAATCTGATGCTTCGGCTGCGGGACGGCGGACTCGTGTTCCCCGGCATTGTGGGTTACGAGGACACGGTGGTGCCGCAGATCGCGAATGCGCTTCTCTCTCGCCATAATTTTATTTTGCTGGGGCTGCGCGGACAAGCGAAGAGCCGCATTCTGCGAGCATTAACTCACCTGCTGGATCCGCACATGCCCTATGTCGCGGGCTGCGAGGTGCGAGACAACCCTTACCATCCGATTTGCCGCCGCTGCCACGAACTTCTGGCGCGCGACGGCGACCAGACGCCGATCGCCTACCTCACGCCCGACCAGCGTTACGTGGAGAAACTGGCCACTCCGGATGTGACTATCGCCGACCTGATTGGCGACATCGATCCCATCAAGGCCGCGCGGGGCGGCCACGATTTCAGCAGCGAATTCACCGTTCACTACGGGCTGCTTCCGCGAGCCAACCGCGGCATTTTCGCCATCAATGAGCTGCCCGATCTGGCCGGCAAAATCCAGGTGGGTTTGTTCAACATCATGCAGGAAGGCGACGTGCAGATTAAAGGCTACCCGATTCGGCTGCCGCTCGATCTCGCGATTGTCTTCAGCGCGAATCCGGAAGACTACACCGCACGCGGCAAGATCATTACGCCCTTGAAAGACCGCATCGGTTCGGAAATTCGCACCCATTATCCGGCGACTGTGGATGAGGGCCGGGCAATCACTGCACAAGAGGCCTGGGTGCAGCGGAACGGAACGCCGTTGCACATGCCTGACTATGTGCAGGAGGTGATCGAGCGAATCGCCTTCGTGGCTCGCGAAGACAAAAAGATCGACAAGCGGTCCGGCGTCAGCCAGCGTTTGCCCATCACTTGCACGGAGAATGTGGTTTCCAACGCCGAGCGCCGCGCCATTCAGCACAGCGAGAGCGTGATCGTACCCCGCATCAGCGACGTGTACGCCGCGCTCCCCGCCATCACCGGCAAACTTGAACTCGAGTATGAAGGCGAGATGAAGGGCGCCGACCATGTGGGCCGGGAGCTCATTCGTGCCGCTGTCGCTCGTACCTTCGACGAGCATCTCCGTGGCGTCAACATGAACCAGGTGGTGCAATGGTTTGACCTGGGTGGAGAAATTCAACTTCCGGATTCCGCCGCCGCCGCCGAAGCCCTCGTCTCGCTGGAAAAAATTCAAGGCTTGCTGGAAAAAATCGGCAAGCTTGCAAAGGATGCAGCCGTAAGCCCGGAAGCGCAAGTGTCAGCGGCTGAGTTTATTCTGGAAGGTCTGCATGCGCATAAACGCATCGGCCGCAGCGAAGAGCGGGTCTTCAGCGCCGGCGAGAAGCCTCCCAAGCGCCCGGAGCGAACTTACGAACCCGAAGAGCCGCAATTTAAAAAAAGGAAATCATTTAACTAGACGGCGCAGGACTGAGCGATTCGCTGGTGCTGATCGCAGAGAGATGGAAGCACTCCCATGAAGCGCATCAAGTATTCCAAATACGTTCCTGACCCCGCCGGTGACATCAACCTGGAGGAGTTGCTGGGCGCGCTCTCGGACTACCTGCTGCAAAGTGGCTTTGAAGAGATGTATGGCAATCCCGATGGCGAGCAGACGATGGACGATCTGCGCCAGGCCATCGAGCAGGCCCTGCTGAATGGCGAGCTTTTCGACGAAGAAATGCGGGAGCGGATGCAGCAAATGCAGGCAAATGGCGAACTTGACCAGCCCATCGAGCAACTCATCGAGCGCATGCAGCAGGACGACTACATCACCATCGACCAGCCCCCCGATCCGACGCGGCCTTCCACTGCAGCGGGCCAGACCGGCGATGCCGCTCCCCCCGCCCGCTTTGAGGTCACTGACAAGAGTCTCGACTTTCTGGGCTTCAAAGCGCTGCGCGATCTGCTCGGCTCGCTGGGCAAGTCCAGCTTTGGGCGGCACGACACCCGCGATATGGCCACCGGCATTGAAACCAGCGGCGCGTCCAAGCCCTATGAATTTGGCGACACGCTCAATCTCGACAGCACGTCGACGCTGTCCAATGCCATCCAGCGCGAAGGCCTGGCCCTGCCGCTCAACATCGAGTATCGCGACTTGCAGGTCCATCAGTGCGAATACCAGTCGTCCTGCGCGACGGTGGTGATGCTGGATTGCTCGCATTCGATGATCCTGTACGGCGAAGACCGGTTCACTCCCGCCAAGAAAGTAGCGATGGCGCTGTCGCACCTGATCCGCACGCAATATCCGGGCGATTCGCTCTCGCTGGTACTGTTCCACGATTCAGCCGAGGAAGTGCCGATTTCGCAACTGGCGCGGGTGAAAGTGGGGCCTTACTACACCAACACGCGGGAAGGGCTGCGACTGGCGCAGCGCATCCTGCGACGCCAGCGCAAAGACATGAAGCAGATTGTGCTGATCACGGACGGAAAACCCTCGGCGCTGACTCTGGACGATGGCCGCATCTACAAGAACGCGTTCGGCCTGGATCCGCTGGTGGTGAGCCAGACTTTGGAAGAGGTCTCAAAGTGCAAACGCGCCGGAGTGTTGATTAATACCTTCATGCTGGCCTCCGATTATGGCTTGATTCAATTTGTGCAGAAAGTAACGGAGATGTGCCGCGGCAAAGCCTACTTCACCACGCCCTACACGCTGGGCCAGTACTTGCTGATGGATTACATGTCGCGCAAGACCAAGACGGTGCACTGACCCGTTTGGTTAA